>DASYAG010000056.1:0-125471 GCA_036501485.1 Acidothermaceae bacterium
ACCCCGACCGCAGCCATTTCAGGTCGATGTCGATCTGGCAGACCGCGTCTCCCGGCACGCCGCAACCCACCGGTTGGCTTGGCCGCTGGCTCGACGCGAACGGCGCCGACCCGCTACTTGCCGTGAACGTCGGCCCGGTGCTGCCGCCGATGCTCGCGGGCCAGCACTGTGCCGGGGCGGCGGTGCCCTCGAGCGGTGGCGTCGTGATGCCCGACGGCACCTACGGCAGCGGACTTCGCGCACTCGACACGGCGTCGAAGAGCAGCGCGCCACTCATACAGCGGGTCGCGCAGTCTGGTTCGGACCTGTTTCGGGTCGCCAAGACGTTCGGCCCCACTCTCGCGACGGCGAAGGCTGGCGGCTCGAACGATTTGGCAGGGCAGCTCGACATCGTCGCGCGCTGCATCGCGGCCAACGCCCCGACCCGCGTCTACAGCGTGCAGCTCGGCGGCTTCGATTTTCACGCCGACGAGAAGGTCGCTCAGAGCACACTGCTCGGACAACTCGACGCCGCAGTGTCGGGGTTCTTGACCACGGTTGCCGCGGGTCCGCACGGCAAGGACGTCGTGACGGTGCTGTACTCCGAGTTCGGTCGTCGGGTCGCGGCGAACGGCAGCCAGGGCACGGATCACGGCACGGCGGGCAACATCTTGGTCGCTGGTGCCGCGGTGAATGGCGGGATGTTCGGCGATCAGCCGAGCTTGACCGATCTGTCGATGGACGACCTCAAGTACAACGTCGACTTCCGCTCGGTCTACGCGACGGTGCTCGAGAGTGGGCTAGGCGCGGACGCCGACCAGGTGCTGGGCGGCACGTTCCCCAAGCTTTCGTTCATCTGACGGTCTCTTTATGGCCGCGTGCCCGGGTTCGGTTCCATCCCTACAGGCGAGGAAGAGAACGCGGCCGAATTGTGCTAGGGTCCCGTCCCATGAGCAACGTCTTCTTGACGCAGCGACTCCATGTCGACCTGCTCCGTGTGACGTCTGCGGTCTGTCGGCCCTGCTGAGATCGAAGCGCCGGCCCTAGTTCTTCTCGGCCGCCCGTTTGCGTCCCGCCTGAACTTCGATTTTCGCGAAGCCGCTTCGGCGGCATATTCCCTACCTTATGACCAGACAAACTGGAGAAGTCTCGTGCGACCCCTCAATCGCGTCTTCGGCGTGCTTGCCGCCACCGGCCTGCTGCTGGCCGCCGGGTGCAGCTCATCGAAATCGACGAACACCGCGGCGACCGCGCCGGCTTCGACCGTTGCCTCGTCCGCCGCTTCAGCTGTCGCGGGTGGCAATGTCACCTTGAACCTGGTGGCGTACTCGACCCCGCAACCTGCCTACGCCAAGCTCATCGCCGCGTTCCAGAAGACACCGGCGGGCAAGAACGTGAAGTTCACCCAGTCGTATGGCGCCTCGGGCGACCAGGCGGCCGCTGTTATCGCGGGCCAGGCCGCAGACGTTGTGGAGTTCTCGCTCTTGACCGACATGACAAAGCTGGTGAACAAGAAGCTGGTAGCAACCGACTGGGACGCCAACCCAGAGCACGGTTTCGTGACCGATTCGGTGGTCTCGCTGGTCGTCCGTAAGGGCAACCCGAAGGGCATTAAGGACTGGTCGGACCTCATCAAGCCGGGTGTGAAAGTCCTGACGCCGAACCCGTTCTCGTCGGGCAGCGCGCGGTGGAACATCATGGCCGCGTACGGCGCGCAGATCAAAGCCGGCGACAGTGAGGCGCAGGCAACGGATTACCTGAAGTCGCTTTTCAAGAATGTAATCGTGCAAGACGCCAGCGGCAGCAAGGCGCTCGCCGACTTTGTCGGTGGAGCGGGCGACGTGCTCCTGTCGTATGAGAATGAGGCCATCTACGCACAGGCCAAGGGACAGGCGGTCGAATACGTCATCCCGAGTGACACGCTGTTGATCGAGAACCCGGTCGCCGTCACGACGACGACGAAGCATCCGGTGCAGGCGAAGGCATTCGTCGACTTCCTGTACTCGCAAGCCGGTCAGCAGATCTTCGCCGACATCGGCTACCGCCCGACGGTCGCCGGTGTGACGTCGACGGTGAACAAGTTCCCGCTGCCGACTGGGCTGTTCAACATTGGCTCGCTCGGCGGCTGGCCGGCAGTGACCACGAAGTTCTTCGATCCCACCAACGGAGTGATCACGGCAATCGAGAAGTCAAACGGTGTCGCTACCACCAAATAGTGCGCTAGACGATGTAAGCGGACCGGGCGTACTCGCCCGGTCCGCTTCGCCGATTTCAGATTCGGCCGTTCCGTCGTGGTGGGCGCAGCGATCGGGAAAGAACTCGCGCGGTGGGACCTCGCTCGGCCTGGGGCTCGTGACGCTCTATCTCAGTTTTCTCGTGTTGATCCCGTTAGGCGCGGTCGTTTGGAAGTCACAAAGCAACGGCTGGTCGGCCTTCTGGCGCCAGGTCACGACGCCCGAAGCATGGGATGCACTCAAGCTCACGCTGACGATTTCGGTTGGCGTTGCGCTCTTCAATCTCGTGATGGGCACCGTGATCGCTTGGGTACTGGTGCGCGACGACTTCCCTGGTAAGGCTGTCGTCGAGCTCTTCATCGACCTACCGTTCGCCTTGCCGACCATCGTCGCCGGCGTCGTATTGTTGTCGCTGTACGGGCCGCGAAGCCCGGCGCACGTGAATATTGCGTTCACCCGCACGGCGATTACGGTGGCGCTCTTGTTCGTCACCTTGCCCTTTGTGGTGCGCACTGTGCAGCCGGTGTTGATTGAGCTTGACCGCGATATGGAAGCGGCCGCAGCCTCACTCGGCGCGTCGCCTTTCCTGATCGCGCGACGCATCATCCTGCCGAACCTCGTACCTGCAATGTTGACCGGCACCGGCCTTGCCTTCGCCCGGGCTATTGGTGAGTTCGGTTCGGTGAGCCTGCTGTCGGGCAACCTGCCGTTTCGCACGGAGGTCTCCGCGGTCAACATCTACAACCAGATCCAAAGTGACAACCCGGTCGGAGCCGCAGCACAGTCTACGGTGTTGCTCGTCGTCGCGTTCGTCGTGTTGTTCGCGCTCGATCGGTTGAAGCGCTGGGGCGTGCACCGTGGCTAGCGTCGGCATTGGTGGCAGCGACGGCACGGTTGCGGTGCGCGGCAATCGGCGCCCGGTCGCGCGGTACGGTCTGCGCTTCGTCGCGCTCGGCTACTTGCTGGTGTTGCTCGCGGCGCCGGTAGCGATGGTGTTCTATCGCGCGTTCCAGCACGGGCTCGGGCCGATCTGGTCGGCGTTGACGACGGGTGAGGCGCGCAGTGCGATCGAGGTAACACTGATCGTCGCCATCTCGGCGGTTGTGCTGAACACCATTTTCGGGGTAGGTACCGCGCTGCTGTTGGTGCGTCGGCGTTTCCCCGGACGCCATCTCCTCGACGTGCTTGTTGATATTCCGCAGGCGGTGTCACCGATCGTCGTCGGGCTTGCGCTGATCCTGGTCTACGGAAAGTTCGGCTTCTTCGGCTCATGGATCGAGCGGAACGGCATCAAGATCATCTTTAGCCTTCCTGGGATGGTGCTCGCGACCGCGTTCGTCTCGTTGCCCCTCGTCGTCCGCTCAGTTGCTCCTGTTCTTGCAGAACTCGGCGATGAACAGGAGCAGGCCGCGCGAACGCTGGGTGCATCGAGTTGGCAGACGTTTCGCCGGATCACGTTGCCATCGATTCGCGACGCGTTGGCGTACGGCATCGTGCTGTCGCTGGCGCGATCACTTGGCGAGTACGGGGCTGTGACCGTCGTGTCGGGGCATGTGATCGGCAAGACGTTGACCCTTACGCTGTTCATTGACGAACGGCTGCAGAACTTCGACGAGCCGGCGGCGTACTCAGCGGCCGTCTTGTTGGCGATCATTGCGATGGGCAGCTTGCTGATCAGTAGGCGGTTCCGGGCGCGAAGCAGGAGCGTTGTATGAGCATCCAGGTGCGCCACGTGACGAAGCGGTTCGCGCAGTTCACCGCGCTCGACGACGTGAGCGTCGACATTCCTACCGGCTCGTTGACTGCGCTGCTCGGTCCTTCGGGGAGCGGTAAGTCAACGCTGCTGCGCGTCATCGCCGGCCTCGATACCGCGGACGCCGGCACGGTCAGCATCGAGGGCAGCGATGCGACGCACCTGCCGCCGCAGCGGCGCGAAGTCGGCTTTGTGTTTCAGCACTACGCGCCGTTCAAGCACATGACGGTGTACGACAACATCGCGTTCGGACTCACAGTGCGTAAGGCGGGCAAGGCCGAGACCAAGTCGAAGGTCAACGAGTTGCTCGAACTCGTGCACCTGGAGAAGTTCCAGACTCGCTATCCTGCACAACTTTCCGGTGGGCAACGCCAGCGGATGGCGTTGGCGCGCGCACTCGCCGTCCAGCCTCGTGTGTTGTTGCTCGACGAACCGTTCGGTGCGCTCGACGCGCAGGTTCGCAAGGAATTACGTACATGGCTGCGCCGGCTGCATGACGAGATGCACGTGACGACGGTGATCGTCACGCACGATCAGGAGGAGGCGATGGAAGTCGCCGACGAGATCGTCGTTTTGTATGACGGGCGAGTGCAGCAGGTCGGCCACCCGAACGACGTTTACGGGCACCCGGCGAATGACTGGGTGATGAGTTTCCTGGGCCCTGTCACGCATTTCGGCTCGCTGTTGGTGCGGCCGCATGACCTCGACCTAGCCCATGAGGCATCGGACGGCGCGTTGCCGGCCACCGTTGTTCGGGTGACACGGTTGGGCTTCCAGACGGTGGTTGATCTCGACATGCACGGGGGTCAGATCTACGCCCAGCTCGCGCGCGAGGCGACGGATCGGCTGACGCTCGAGCCCGGGACATTGGTCTACGTGCGTCACGCGCGCGGCGAGGTACTTCCCGCGGCCCCCGCGATCCCGGTGCCGGTCGGTGTTCCGGCCGCAGGCTTCGAGGAAGACCTAAGCTAGTTCGGTGATCGAGACTGTCTCGTTGCCACTGTCGAGTTGGGTGTTTCAGTGGCGCGACGACGGGTATTGGCGCGAGCTTTGCTTGGCGCAGCACGATGACGAGCTCGCCGGTCGCTTCAACCCGCCCGCGGACGACTGGGTGGAGTGGACTGGAACGACGTATCACCTCTCTCGCGCAGAGTCGGCGTTGTCGACGACGGGATGGAGACTCGTGTACAGCGAGTTGCCGCGCGATTGCTCCCCGAGCGTCGTGCTCGTCGATGGGACGAACCCGCCGATCGTGGTGCTGGGCGGCCTATGGATGTCGGAATGGGTCGGTGGCGGGCTGCCCGCAACAGTGACGGTAGGAACCGACAGCTGGGCTCTGTCGCCGTCGCGAATAAGGGGTATTTTCAACGCAGGCAGCGATCCGCAGTCGCGAGGCTGGGTTGGCTTCCGTTGAGATCTCTGCGTTAGGGCCCGAACTGCAGACCGGTGGTATCGCTCGTCACTCCGCCGGTGTCGCTCGGCGCGTACAACGTCCCCCACGCGAGCAACTCATCGCCGTCCCACGCTGCGACGCTTGCGCCGAACAAAGGCGCGGCGGGCAGGCGGGTCCATACGCCTGTAAGCGGATCCCACACGGCCGCCTGGCCCTGCACGGTGTTGACGCCAGGTCCGTTGACGGTGGCGCTGGTGTCAAACGCGATCAACGTGCTTCCGGTCCAGACGTAGTTTGTCGGCCCCAAGTTGTCGATGGGGCCGCTCGTAAGCCTCGTCCACGTGTTGGTGATCGGATCGAACACGGTGGCCGGACCGGGAATGCTGGCAGGCCCTGGGCAATCCCCGCACCAAGACTGCGCGAACGGAACGAGGATGCGCGTTCCGATCGCGAGTGCCGAGTCGAGGCCACTCGGTGCGCTGTTCTTGTCCAAGCCGTCGCTGGGTCGCGATGCTGCAACGTCCGGCGTCCACGTGTTGCTCGCCGGATCGAAAATGTAGAGATCGATACCGGAGTAGATCGTGCCTGAGCCGTCCGCGTTGTTCACTGCATGTTGCCACTCTTCCCATGCGTAGAGGCGATTGCTCGCCCCGACGGCAATGACGGAGAGCACTTCTTGATTCGCGCTAAGAGGCATGGCCGCGAGTGTCGTCCACTTGTTCGTCGTCGGATTGAAGGCGGCGAGGTCGGTGTGCACCTGCTGGCTTGTTGATGAATCGGTCGGGGCACCGCTGATGACGATGACTTCGTTGTCGGCCCACACCGCTTGCGCGCCGTCGCGAGGAGAAAGCGGGCTGGCCGGCAACGTCCGCCATTTCATCGTCGCGGGGTTGTAGAGCGCACCATTCTTCGAGATCCCGTCGGCTGCATCGCCTCCCCAGATAAAGAGTTCGGTGCCCGTCCAGGCACTGGCCATCTGCGATCGGGCGCTTATCGGAGCCGCCGGCAGTTTCGTCCAACGTTTCGTGGTCGGGTCGTACGCCGCTCCGTCGCCTGCGAGTTGGTCGCCTTGCGGCCCGTAGTTGCCACCCCAAATAAGAAGCTGCCGCCCTGTCCACGCGCTGGCCGGATCCTCGCGCGCGGTGATCGGCGCGGGCGGCAACGTGCTCCAGTGGTCCTTGGCTAGCGCGGCCGCGGTGCCCGCCGCGGGATCAACGATCGGAGCGGACGACGACGGTGACACGGTCGGCGCGGACGCCGACGCAGAAGCGGGGGAAGCGGCCAACGAGGACGGGGGCGCAGAACTCGATACGGGCGCAGGCGACGAGAGCGAAACCACGCCCGACGACTCGGCGGCACTGCGGCCGTGCGTGGATCCGCTGCCGCACCCGACGACGATGATCCCGACCATCACCGCACAAGATGCCGCTCGCCGCGCTGCGTTCATCCGACCACCCCGATGGTGCCGCTGATGTCGGTCAGACTCCGGCGCTCCCGCGACGGTTCCTTAGCGGGGGACCCAGCCTTCGAGGTCGCGGATCATCGTGCGCACGGACGCGGGCATCTTGCCGGCTGCGACGTCGGCGACACTGATTCGCTCGAGCACAGCCCGAAGGCCGGCGCGGACGGCTACCCACACGTCCTGCAATTTCTCGGCCGAGCCTTCATAGACCAGCGTTTCCGGACGCAGGCCCCGCACCTCGGCCAGCGGTCCGTCGACGGCTCGCATGACGTCGGCCACTTGGATCTTCGAGGCCGGTCGGGCGAGCCGGTAGCCGCCCTCGGCCCCACGCAGACTCTCGACCAGCCGAGCCCGTCGCAGGTCGGACAAGATCGCCTCGAGAAACTTGCGCGGCAGGTGCTGTTCGCCCGCGATCGTCTCCGCTTTCACCCAGGTATCGCGCGGCGCCTCCGCAAGCACCAGCATGGCTCGCATCGCGTAGTCCGTCTTCGCGGAGATGTGCACCCCGCCATGATGACAGCCGGACCCACCCGGCACCGCCAACCGAGCGGCGAGCCCTTAGACGCGGGTGGGCTTGTCCGACGAGCCGGTCGATTGGGTCGGGAAGCTGAGCAGATCGGCCAGCCCCCGTCGTCCATGCGTATTTGTCTTTGTATAGACGTGCGCGAGGTGGGTCTGCACTGTGCGCACCGACAACTTGAGCCGTTGCGCGATGTCGATGTCAGAAGCGCCGATCGCTGCGAGTGACGCGACATCACGCTCGCGAGCGGTCAGCGTCCGCGCAGTCGAAAGCACAGACGCAGCCGGGACGGCGATTGGCTCGCCGGTATGCAAGACGCTCGCCAACCTCTCAGCCGCGCGAATCTCGCCAGGAATGTCGCCACGCCGCGCGAACAACGACGCAGCGGATGCGTACGCGTCGGCGGCAAGTGGCCGAAATCCGAGCAATAGCAAGGAATCGCCGACGTCGATCAGCCCTGATGCATCGGACTCGGCCAACGCATCGACGGTGCTTGCGAGCAGTGGTGCCAGCGGTCCATCGACGCACTCGGCCGCCAGCCGCGCACCTTCGCGAGCAGCTCGAGGATCGCCGTAACGCGCGACCGCATTCCATGCCATGAGCGCCACGGGTGCCTGCCCGCCCGTCCAGGCGGATGTCGCGGCGCTAATAGCGGCTGCGCGTGCGCCCGGGAGATCGCCGGCGGATGCCAGCACATCGGCTCGGCACAACTCCTGTTCCGGCCGGTAGACCGCGAGGTCATGAGGTGCGGAATCCATCTCTGCAAGGCTTTGTCGTGCCAGATCCACCCGACCGCGCAAAGCGTCGGCGACGGCTAGCAGGCCGAGGTTCCAGGCGGCGAACGACTCATCCGAGCCTCCCAAGTCCGAAAGAACCTCACGCATCTGTCGCGCAGCGATCGTCGGCTCGCCCCGCAACATCGCGACGCGCGCCATGCACTGCAGCATCCGCGGCCGAGCACGTGCGGCGTCGTCGGTGCCCGGCCGCACCAGCGCGTCGCGCGCGATCGTGTCGGCGGTGCTCAAGTCTCCGCGACGCTCGTGGGCGAGGATCGCGGCCGACAACAATGCGGCGACGTCGAACCCGCCGCTGTCAGGTTCGTCGCCGAGCTCGGCGCACGTGCGATCCGAAAGTCGAATCGCGGCGTCCAACTGGCCCGTTGTCGCCATCCCCGCGACCGTGCAGACAGCGGCGCGCCACCGCGCAAAGCCCGGCATCTGAGGGCTGGTCGCGAGCGGTTCTGCCAAGGCCACGGCTTGCCGTGCGTCGCCGCCGAGCAGGTACGCCAGTGCGGCAGCCAACTGGATCGGTGGGGGTGCCAGCTGTAGATCCCCGGCCGGCGCCAACACCTGCGCCGAGTCGTCGCCGGCCAACGTCGTGACCATCGCCGTCAACGCCATGACGCCCATCGCCAACTCGTCGGGCAACGGCTCGGCCGCCAATTCGGCGAGCAGCGCGCGAGTCTGCTCCGGATACGAAAGCGCGAGTGATTCGGCGAGGGCGAGGCGAGCTGGTACGCCGCCACCCGCCGCGACTGCGGCGCGCAACAACGTGTGGGCGGCGGCCGCATCGTGTCGCATCGCTGCCCGACCGGCGGCCATCAAGGCCATCGGATCCGTCGCGAGCCCGGCCTGCACCCGGAGCAACGCGATGCGCAGCGGATCGGCAGGCGCGTGATTCGTTGTGATGTCGGACGCCGGGGAGCTCGCGACGAGCTGTCCGGCTAACCTCCGTCGCCGGCTAGCAGGCAACGCCGACTGGAGCCACTCGCCGTAGAGGGGATGCGCGAGCCGCACCTGAGGCCCGGCCGCGCCGAGGGTGGCGATGGTGACGAGCCCTTGCTGCTCGAGCCATTCGACGGTGGAACCTCCAGCGAGCTGCAACAAGGTGTCGAAATCGAGGGGTTCGCTGAGTGCAACAAACTCGAGAGCTTCTCGCCGTCCGTCACCAAGAGCACTAAGCCGGAGGCTGACGAGCTCGGCTAATTGCGCGTCGGCCGGCAGTGCGCCATCGAGTTGCCACACGTCGCGTTGTTGGTGCAACGAGTCATTAGCGAGGGCGACCCGGATCAACTCGCGAAGCACGAGCGGGCTGCCAACGCTTAGGTGGTGCAGCCGTTCGGAGGCGCGCGCCGAGACTTGGCCACCCAACGTCGACTCGAGCAACACGGTCGTACCCGCCTGATCGAGCGGGCTGATCTCGATGGCGAGCATGTTGTCGCCGTCCGCAAAGTTGCGCAGCGCGGGTGGCAAGTCTGCGGCTACTCGCGTGACGAGGATGACCTGGAGGCCCTGAAAATCCATAAGCTGCCGCAAAACCAGGCCGGAGAGTCCGTCGAGCAGTTGCGCGTCGTCAACCAGTAGCAGCGTGATCCCGGTCGTGGCGAGGGTTTCGGCGATCGCCTCGCGAGCCTGGGCGAGCAGCAGACCGTTCTCGGCTGGCGTCTCGCTGCCGGTGAGGAATGGACTCAGCGCAGCAAGTGGCACCTCATGCGACGAGGTCGTGCCGAAGATCGCCTTGGAGGGTCGCCCGGCGGCTTCCGCGTTGGCGATCACTGCCTTTGCGAGCCACGTTTTGCCGATACCTGGCGGCCCGGTCAGCAACAGATTTCGGCCATCGAGCACGGTCTGCGTCAGCTGGGCCAGGACGGCGGCGCGGTCGGGTACCGCCACCACCTGGGCGGACGCCGGAACCGACCCTGGGGTCACGACGCAACGCTATGCCGCGGCCACGCTGAGGGCTACGTATGGAACTACTGATGTATTCGACTACTGACCCCCGGCTGCCGCTTCTCCACGTTGGCCGATGGAATCTTGATGACCTTCGCCCACGCCGGTGGCGGCTCAGGGCGACCCCATTCCGTCGGCAGAAGCACGACGATTACCGGCCGCGTCGGTCGCGCCGCGGGCCAGGGCGTGAAGCCGTCCGTGATCACCACGACCAGATCCGGCTTGGGCGCTCTCGCGAGAATCGTGCTCACGGCCGCACCCATGTCGGTGCCCCCGCCGCCAAGGAACTCGACCCTGCCCGACGGCGTCCCTTTGAGCTTGTGGAGGTCGACGTCTGCTGCGTAGACCGACAACAGGTCGCGTCGCGTCCCTAACCGTCGAAGGCACCCGTGGACCTCGGTCCACGCCATGGCCAGCTGGTCGTCGTCCACTGATCCGGATGTATCGATGACGATCGCGACTCGCGGGACCGGCCGCTGCATCGCTGGCAACACAACCCGCGGAACCCGGCGACGTGACGGGCGCTGGTAGGAGTAGTCCGCGTTGCCTCTCACCGCGGCGACCGCGGAACGCACAGATGCTCCGAGCAAGGTTCGCCAGTCGAGTTGGGGACGGAGCAGTGCCTGCGCCCAGCGCGCCCAACCGCCTGCCACCGACCCCGCACCGGAGGTAGCGACCGCGACAGATATTGCCTCGGCGGTTCGTTTGCGGAGCAACATCGCCTCGACTTCGGACAGCCCAGCTTGTTCCGCAATCATCTTTCCGGTCCCGAACGGGTCGGACGCTTCGCCGTGGCACCCGGAGCCGCAGTCTGCAGTCTCGAGATCAGGTGGTTGCTTCCCGTCGCGTAGGTGCGAGTAGTAGTACTCGGCAAGCATTCCGGCCTCTTCCCCGAGCACCGCCGGCGTAACGACACCACCAGGCAGTTTGATACCGGTGGCTACGAGGTCGTCGTTGATCTCCGCGTCGGCGGCGAAATTCCATAGTGTCGCAAGTTTTTCACCGTGAACGTTCATGGTCCGTGCGCGGCCTGCATGGTCTCTGATGAGGTGGCCGACTTCGTGCAGCAGCACCCCTGCGACCTCCAGCACGGACCACTCCGTCAACCGTTCGGGGTTTACGTGGAGGTGCCATCGTTCGTTGACTGAGAACGTCGGTTGCGTGGAGTCAGCTATCGGGGTGAGCGCGTACAGAGCCAGCGCAAGGAAGGGCTGTAGCTGCGCCGCTCTCAATCGGGCGGCCGCCAGGCGTGTCTCGTCAAACGACTCCCTAGGCACGTGTACCGGCGAGTGCGTCGAACAGCCCCGCCTCGCGAAGAACAGGAGCCATCTTCGACAGTGTTTGTGGCGATGGGACGGCGCCGGCTGGGCGATGTGCGATGAGCGACCGGATCGCGGAGATTGCAATGTCAGTGCGTCCTTCGGCGGTGCCGGCGGCGATAGCACGCCACGCCGCTTCCCAACGTTCGGCGGTGTTGTTCGACAGCACCGCCGCAGTCAGTGCGGCGAGAGCGGCAAACGCCCGATCGCCTCGTTCAGGCAGCTCGAAGGATTCCGGATCGCGCAGCACTGCTTCCGCGTCAGGGAGTCGGAGATCGTCGCGCCAGGCGAGAAACTCGGCAGCGACGCCAGGCCCCACCGAACCGGCGAGTAAGAGTGCGGCGACGGCTTCGGGCGCTGCCGCCGCGTCGCAGTACGCGAGGAGATGCGTTGCCATCTCCCACGAGCGCGGCGACGGCCAGGCCCGCCCAGCGGACGATTCGTTTGCAGGGTGCGCGTGCAAGAGATTCGGCCTCGACGTGACGAAGCCAGACACAGCGGCTCGCACTGCGCCGCGACGTTGCTTCAGCACCTCAGGATCGACGTCAGCGACGACTGGAATGTCGAATCCACCCAGCACGCCGTCGGCCCACTCGCGCGCGCCGAGATCCCAATCGAGGTGACAGAAGCGGTTGGCGAGCGGCGGCGATATCTCCCATCCGTCGGCTGCCTGCTCGGGTGGGTTCGCCGCCGCGACCACCGTCACGCCGGGCGGCAGGTCGAGGTCGCCGACAGTGCGTTCGAGGACGACGCGAAGAAGGGCGGCTTGGACGGCGGGAGGTGCGGTCGAGATCTCGTCGAGGAAGAGGACTCCTCGGCCCGCCTCGAACAGCCGCTGTGCCCAACTCGGGGGTGCGAACCGGACGGACTGACCGGATTCGCTCACGACAGGCAGCCCGGCGAAGTCGGACGGCTCCCGGATGCTGGCAATGACTGTCTCGCACGGAAGACCAGCAGCCGCAGCCATCTCGCGGATCGCCGAGCTCTTGCCCATGCCGGCGCCGCCCCAGATCAAAACCGGGACATGGGCCTTCATCGCCACGGCAAGCGCTGCGCGAACGGTGGCACTCATTGCGGCGGCTCCTAGTAGGTGATCCGTAAATCCGCGTTCGTTACTTCTCCGGCCACATTCGTCGTCACGAAGAAGTTGATCGGTGACTCGCCTGGTCTAACCACCATCGTCGTCGATGAGTCTGTTCCTAACTGAAACTCTGCGGCGATTGGACTTCCGAACGGCGTCAGCGCCGGATCCCCAAGTTCGACGCTGAACGGTATGGAGCCTGTCGAGAGGACCACCACGCTATTGCCAGCGGTGTCGACCGGATCAGCGAAGACCGATCCGCCGCCGGGAAGAACGTCGGGTACTCCGTCGGCGTTTGTGTACCAATAGGCATTGAACGGATCACCGGGTTGCCAGTAGATGGTGCCCTGCGACAGGGACGGCGGTTGGATTTGGCTCGGGTCGTTATGTGAGCTGAGGAGCGGTGGCAGCCAGAGTCCCACCAACAGGAGGGGCAGAACGAAACCCCGCCGCATGAGGTAACGCCGCCAGAATGTTTTGCTTTTGCGCTTCTGTTTGATTGCGCGGACGGCGCCCGCTGCTACCTGCGGATCGACGTCCCGAGCAAGGTGCTTCAGGCGCGCGAAGGTGAGTTCTTTGAAGCGCGATACGGACTGCCGCACCTCTGGCTGGGGATCGACGGCGAGTGTCATCAGGACCCTGCCGGGGATGCGCGGCCAACTACTGGTGATCGCCGATCGCACCCGCCAGAGCGGGTGCATCTCCGATCCCTCGCCACCCTCAATCGCGGCCTGTCGGTACCAGCTCCAGACGCTGACCGTGGTGTCGCCGGGGTGGCCGTTGCAGGTCAGCGGGTCGAAGCTCGGGTCGGTGTTTCCGGTGCCACCAAGGGCGATCCAGGTCAGCGTCTGATCGGCAAGCTCGCGTGGGCATGAGGGATTGGAGGCAGCAACTCGCAACACCCAGGCGGGGTCTCGCATCGGACGTACGAGTTGCTCGAGCGCGTCGGCGCTCGCTCTCGGATTACCCGCCGCGACTGCGCGAACGTAGACGTCGCGATCCTGCAGAAGTGCGTTCACGGTTGGCGAGGGCAACGCCACGTTTGCCGCCACCCGCATCCTGATCACCGCTTCGTAGCTGGTCGCTAATCGTTGCAGCGCAGCGACGGGCGTTGAGGGGTTGCACGCCAGGGCGTTTCGAACTGCCCACGCCTCCCGATGGATGAAGGAGCTGGCAAGCACCCGCAGTGGAGTCGAAGCATTGCCGGCGACGGCCGCCGCGACATCCCAAGGTCCATGCGCGAACACCCGCAGGCACAACCGTGGGGTTGATCGGTTTCCGGCGAGTGCACGTGCGATCGGTGTCCTGCGAGCGCTGAACACGGTCATCGCTAAGAGCCGGCGTCTGGAGGTTGCAGGATCGGCGGCGCGGGCGACCTTCGCCGCGAGTCGCCGAGCCTGCCCTGCTCGGTAACGGGCAATCGGCCTCTTCAGCAGTGGCATCGCTAGCACCGAGTCAACGGCCTTGAGTTGCCGCCGCAGCGCAGCGAGCAGCCGATGCAGCACTGCCATCGGCGATCCTCACTTCAGCGGAGCTCTTCGGCGGACGTGGAGTGTCGAACTCAGATCGGGCGCGGAGCGCCCGGAGCGTAGCCCTTCCATCGGCAGCCACGCTTCCGCTCCTCACAGATTCACGGATTTGGGGCGGCGAAGCTGTATTTGTGAGGAGTCGACCTGCTTCTGTGAGAAGTCACGGTCCTAGCTGGGCTCGCGCCTGGGGCGGAAGGCTGGGCGGATCGGTGAGCGCAGCTAGGTGAGCGCAGCGGGCCGCTGACCCTCAAGGTGACAGGTCCCGTCACCGAGGATATAGTTGCTTTTAGTCAAGCAACTATCACGGGAGCCTAAGTTGCGTAGCCCGCAGTACAAGTGGGTCGCCCTGTCGAACACCACGCTCGGCATGCTGATGGCGACCATCAACTCCTCGATCATTTTGATCTCGCTGCCGGCGATCTTCCGCGGCATCGGCATCAACCCACTCTCGTCCGGCAACGTGGGCTATCTGCTCTGGCTAATGATGGGCTACATGCTCGTCACGGCCGTGCTGGTCGTGAGCCTGGGCCGCCTCGGCGACATGTTGGGCCGGGTACGCATCTATAACGCGGGCTTCGCCGTGTTCTCGATCGCCTCGATCATTTTGGCGCTCGATCCGATGCGCGGCGGCGGCGGAGCATTGTGGCTAGTGCTGTGGCGGCTGGTTCAAGGTGTCGGCGGGGCGATGCTCTTCGCGAACGCGAGTGCGATCATCGCCGACGCGTTCCCGGTCGAACAGCGCGGACTCGCGATCGGCATCAACCAGGTCGCGGCAATCGCTGGCTCGTTCATCGGACTCATCGCGGGTGGTCTGCTGTCGGTCGTTGACTGGCGCCTCGTGTTCTGGGTTTCGGTTCCGGTCGGTGCAGTCGGCACGGTCTGGGCCTACAAGAGCCTGAAAGACAATGGACGCCGGGTGAAGGCGCGCATCGACTGGTGGGGCAACGTCACGTTCGCCATCGGACTTACCGCGGTGCTCGCGGCGATCGTGTACGGGATCCAGCCGTACCGCAATCACACGATGGGCTGGGAAGCACCGAAGGTGATGGTCGCGTTCGCGCTCGGCATCGTGCTCCTCGCCGCGTTCGGCTGGATTGAACTGCATTCTGATTCCCCGATGTTCAACCTGCGACTGTTCAAGATTCGCGCGTTCGCGACGGGCGGTCTCGCGGGCCTGCTCGCCGCGATTTCGCGCGGTGGGTTGCAGTTCATGCTCATCATCTGGCTGCAGGGCATCTGGCTGCCGTTGCACGGCTACAAGTACGAGGCCACTCCGTTGTGGGCCGGCATCTACTTGCTGCCGTTGACCATCGGCTTCCTGATCGCGGGCCCGGTTTCGGGCTACCTGTCTGACCGGCACGGTGCACGAACGCTCTCGACGCTCGGCATGGTTGTCGTTGGCGCCAGCTTCGCCGGCCTGCTACTTGTGCCGACGAACTTCTCCTACTGGATCTTTGCCTTACTGGTACTGCTTAACGGCATCGGCGGTGGGCTGTTCTCGGCGCCGAACTCGACGGCCATCATGAATAGCGTGCCCGCTGATCAGCGTGGTGGTGCAGCGGGTGTGCAGGCGACGTTCCTCAACTCCGGCATGGTGTTGTCGATCGGCATCTTCTTCTCGCTGATGATCGTCGGTCTCGCCAATACGTTGCCGTCGGCGATGTTCAAGGGACTCACCGCCAACGGAGTCAGCGCCGCGCAGGCGCACTCGGTTGCGAATCAGCCGCCCGTCGGCAGCCTCTTCGCGTCGTTCCTCGGATTCAATCCGTTGCAGACATTGCTCGGTTCGCAATCGGCGTCGGGCGTCTCGAATGCACAGTGGGCGACGTTGACGGGCAAGCACTTCTTCCCGAACCTGATCGCATCACCGTTCCACCACGGCCTCGTGATCGTGTTCGCGGTTGCCATCGCGCTCTCGATCGTCGGCGCGATTTGCTCACTGCTGCGCGGCAAGCGTTACGTCCACAACGACGACGTCGAGGTCACGCATCCAGATCACGAGCACCGCGGCGATGCGGCGCTTGTCTCCGGTGCGGTGCCCGGCGAGCTCGCGCTGCAGGACGACCGCACATGACGCGGCCAACAACAACAATCAGTACGGACGCCGAAACTGCGGCACGGTTGCGGCTCGTCATCTCGCGACTTGCTCGCGCGGTGCGTCAACACGGTGCAGCCGGCCTCACGCCTTCCCAGGTATCTGCGCTGGCAACGATCGAAGAGTTCGGGCCGCTCCGTATGAGCGACCTCGCCGGCTACGAACTCATCGGCGCGCCGGTCGCCACCCGCGTTGTTTCATCGCTCCAGGAGCTCGGCCTCGTGCAAAAGGCGCACGGGTCGACAGACGGTCGCGTCTCGCTCATCGAGCTCAGCGATGCCGGCCGCGAGACACTCAACGAGCTGTGGAGCGAGCGAGCCGCCGGTCTAACGGCGCGCATCGAGCGACTCAACCCCGACCAAATCACCGTCCTGACTGCTGCGTTGCCGGTGCTCGAGACACTGGTGCGCGACCGCGTCATCGACTGAGCGCGGCTTATCCGGGGCTTATCCGAGATCGGTTCTTTAGTAACCGGGGCTTTGCTCCGCGGCAACGTTCGCGTCACATGCGGCTGCCAGTGTCGTTCTCGAGCCCGAGGTGGAGCTCAGCTTGGCGAAGGCAATGGTTCTCAAAGGGGAGCGACATGATCACGAATGCGAGAAGGCTGCAGCTCGTACGTCCGTCGGTGACGTTGGAAGAGGTGTCCAGCGCCGCCGGAGTATCGAAGTCGACCGCGTCACGTGCGCTCTGCAACGAGCCGAACGTCAAAGCGGAGACCCGTGCTCGGGTTCAGGCGATAGCCGCGGGACTCGGCTATGTACCCAACGAAGCTGCTCGGGCGCTGGCCGCTCGGCGTCAAGTTGTTATGAGCGGCACGCGCGCGGGGTAGCAGTGGCGGCAGTGCGACAGTGGGACGATGCGGGGACGGCGATGGGCGGGCGTAAGCCTGGCAGTGCTGGGGATGCTGGCGGGCTGTTCGAGCAGCACTAAATCGTCGGGATCATCGGGGGCATCGGTCGGATCGCTGAATGGATCGGTCGCGTCGTCGCCGGGTGTGCAGGCGGGAGCACCTTCGATGCCGCCATCGGCGTTAACCGGTTCATCGCAGTCGTTAGTAGCTGTGCCATCACGGCTGTCAGTGGGACCGGCGGCGCCGTCAGCCACCCCAACAGTGGCACCGACGGCGCCGTCCGCCACTGCATCTCGGTCCAGCAGTCCGGCGCCGACTACGTCCTTAACCGCCGTGCCGTCGTTGACCGGCGTCGCCTACGTCGACGTGTCTGTCGCGACGTTGTGGCGAACTCCGAGTTCGCCGCGTGCCGTCGATGCGGCTGAGTTACAGCAGCCGGCCGAGGTGACGGCCTGGTTGGCGGACATGACGACCGCGCAGCGGCTGGACCTGAACGGGCGCGTCGACAGCCAACTGCTGCTCGGCGAGAAGGTAGTCGTCGACAAGCGGCAGGGCACGTGGGCACACGTTGTCGTGCCGGATCAGCCGACGCCGCTTGACGCGCTCGGCTATCCGGGGTGGATTCCAGCTGCTCAGCTGACTTTCCGAGCACCGACGACGGCCGCCAAAGACGTCGTCGTGCTCGCGCCTACCGCGTGGTTGTACGCGCCCGACGGGGTGACGCGCGTCGAACAAGTCAGCATGGCGACCAGGTTGCCTGCACTGTCGGTCGACCCGGCGTGGGTGCATTCTCAGCTGCCCGACGGTCGCGCCGTGCTGCTGCGCGTGACCGACGTTGCCGTCGTGGCGTCGGGTGCCGCGCCATTGCCCGCGACCGCAGCCGACGTCGTCCGCACCGCGAAGCTCTTTCTTGGTTTGCAGTATTTGTGGGGTGGGACGTCGGCGTTCGGATTCGATTGCTCGGGGCTCACGCATCTGGTCTTTGAGCTGCGCGGAATTACGATTCCGCGCGACGCGGACGCGCAGGCGCGGGTCGGGCAGGCTGTCGCTCGAGCCGACCTGCAGCCCGGAGACCTGGTCTTTTTCGCGAGCAACGGGCTGGTGCATCACGTCGGGATCTACGTCGGCAACAACATGATGCTGAGCTCGCTGCAGACCGGGAGTCCGGTGGAGTACTCGTCGCTGGCCGCCCAGCCATTTGCCAGCGAATACGCCGGCGCCCGGCGCTTAGTGGCGGAGACGTAGATCGGGGCCTGCTGGCCCTCATTGCTCGCACGAGCGGATCGCTAAGTCACACGCTTTGCTCTGTTGCTGTGGGGCGACAGAGCTGAGCTGTTGCTGTGGGACGACAGAGCTGAGCTGTTGCTGTGGGGCGACAGAGCTGAGCTGTTGCTGTGGGGCACCAGAGCAAAGCGGCCGAAAGAGCAATGGCGTCCGGCGCTCGATCGTTCCAGCGCGCGTAGGACTTCACCGCTGCGCATTACTCAGCCGTTACGCCCTGGTGGTGGCATGTCGGCACCCCGGGCACTCGGTCGCGGGCCAGATCGAGAGAGACGAATATGCGGATCGATCGTGTCGTTGCGACTGTCGGCGTCGTGCTGCTCTCGCTGACGGCGGCCGCCTGTCAGAGCAAGGCATCGTCGGTGGGGACGTCCACCGCACCTGCCGCGACCACGAGTGCTGCAGCCGCCCAGAGCAGCGCGACCACGAGTGCTGCAGCCGCCCAGAGCAGCGCGACCACGGCTCCGGCCAGTGCGGCTCCGGCCAGCGCGACCCCGGCCACTGCGGCTCCCGCGACTGTGGCCGCGAGCAGCGCAGCCAGTTCGTCGGCTAGCGCCCCGGCAGCAGCGGCTGGTTCGGGTGCAGTCACGTTCGACGGCGACTACAGCGGCAAGCTGACGTCGATCCTTTGCGTCGGCAGCGGGCCTACGACGACTGCTTCTTTCGATGCGGCCTTCACCGGAAAGCCGGGGAACTTCACTGGTGACATCAGCTCGAACGAGTTCGGCTTTATCGGCCCCGACAACACCCAGTTCGACTCTGGCTTCCTGAACAAGGCACTCGACACCGATGGCAAGGGATTCGACGTCGACGGAATCGTGGCAAAGGACGAGTCAGGTAAGTCCGTGACCATGCATGGCACCCTCGTGTGTTCATAGCGTAAGTTCGGCGCGTGCTCGACCTGCTGATTCGCAACGCACAGATCCGCGGTACTGAGGGTCTGACCGACATCGGTGTGCGCGGCGGTCTCTTTGCGCCGCCCGAGGCTGACGCGCCTGACGTCATCGATGTCGCGGGCGCGCTCGTGACGCCGCCGCTCGTCGAGCCGCACATTCACCTCGACGCCGTACTGACCGTAGGTCAGCCGCGGCCGAACAGATCGGGATCGCTGTTCGAGGGCATCGCGGTGTGGAGCGAGCGCGTCAAGGACCTCACGGTCGACGACGTGAAGAGCCGGGTGCGCGAGGTCTTGCGCTGGCAACTCGCCAACGGCGTCCAGCACGTGCGCAGTCACGTCGACGTGTGCGATCCGCAACTCACCGCGTTGCGCGCCCTGATCGAGATTCGCGAAGAAGCTCGCGGCCAGATCGATCTGCAGCTCGTCGCTTTCCCGCAGCTGGGCATCATGTCGTTCGACGGCGGCCGCGAACTTATGCGCAAGGCCGTCGCGCTCGGTGTCGATGTCGTCGGCGGCATCCCGCACTATGAGCTCACCCGCGAAGACGGCGTCGAGTCGGTGCAGTTCTCGTTCGCGTTAGCCGAGGAGTTCGGGCTGCGCGTCGACATCCACTGCGACGAAACGGACGACGATCACTCGCGTTTCGTCGAGGTCATGGCGGCAGAGACGATTCGGCGAAACATGAGTGGCCGCGTGACCGCAAGTCACACCACGGCGATGCACTCGTACAACGCGGCGTATGCCTACCGCCTGGTCAACAACATCAAGCGCGCCGGCATGCACATGGTGACGAACCCGCTCGACAACGCGGTGCTACAGGGACGCTTCGACACCGGCCCGATTCGCCGCGGCCACACTCGCGTGAAGCAGCTGCAAGAAGCTGGCGTCAATGTGTGCATCGGCCACGATTCGGTGATGGATCCGTGGTACCCACTCGGCTACGGCGATCCGGTGCAGGCAGCGTTCGTCTTCGTGCACCTCGGTCACTACAGCGGCGACGACGAGTTGCGCCGGCTCCTCGACATGGTGACCGTCAACCCCGCCGCCGCGCTGGGCATCGAGGGCTACGGAATCGTCGAAGGAACCGCCGCCGACTTCGTGGTGTTCGACGCGCCCACTGACACCGACGCGATCAGGCTCGGATCACGCCGGCTTCTCGTCGTCCGCAATGGTCGTGTCGTTGCTCGAACCGCGCCCGCGCAAACAACGGTCACCTGGGACGGCGAAGAGCAACCAGTGACGTTCCTCCGCCCGTAACCTCAGGTTACTTACGAGCGCCGGCGCCGTATTCGGGGATGACGAGCGTCTCTGACTTTCGGCCGCCCTGCAGCTTGTAGAAGATCGCGTACAGCACCGCGGCGAGGACAAAGCCGACCTCGAAGGTGAGGTCGCCGAGTGCGGGATGTGCCTTCGGGATCGGCGCGAGGTACTTGGTCTGGTCGGAGAACAGCCAGATGCTCACGACCATCGCGATGCCCATCGCGCCCCAACCGGCCCACGGATTGTGCTTGGTGTCGAACAGGAATCCGTCGACGCGCACCCGTCGGCGCAGCAGCATGTCGGAGAACATGACGCCCAGCCATGGCGCGATCCAGTAGGCAACGACGAGCAGGAAGTTGGTGTACTTCTCGCCCGCGTCATGCAAGCCGGTCAGCGCGACGATGAAGCCGATGGTGCCAGCAACGGCCGCCACGATCGCGCGCCGCAACGCCAGCGGCAGCCGGAAGCCCAAGGTGAGGAATGACATCGCGCCCGAGTAGATGTTCAGCACGTTCGCGCAGACCGCACCGATCGCGATCGCGATCAGCACGAAGTCGGCCAATGCCGTGCTCATGTGCCCGGTGAACGCACTCGTCGGATTGTTCAACGCATCGGTCGACTTGCCGATCGTCGCCGACGCGGCGCCGATCATCTCGAGCACCACGCATGACACGAACACACCCAGGCCCGCATACAACCCGACCGCACGCTTTGACGTGGTCGGCTTCATGTAGCGGGTGTAGTCGGAGGCGAAGGGATTCCAGCCGACCGCGTAGCCGAACGCACCGCCGAGCGTCAGCAGGAAGCCACCTGTGCCGCCGAGCCCGTACGACGCGTTAGGTCCGTGCGGAGCGCTGGCATTGGCCTTGCTGAAGATGGAGATTGCCGCGAGCAGGAACGCCAGACCGAGAATCGGCAGCGCCCACTTCTCGACGACGTGCGCCAGGTTGTGTCCGAAGAACGCGATCGTCAGCTGCGCGACCACGATGATCAGCAGCGACAACCACTTCGGCATGTGCGTCAGCGTGTTCAGCGCAAAGGCGCCACTAACGCTGTTGACCGCGAACCAGCCGATGCCCGCCGTGACCGAGTTCAGCCCGGCCGGCAGCCAGTTGCCGCGGTAGCCGAACGGAATGCGCGACAAGATCATTTGCGGGACGCCGAACTTCGGCCCCTGCGCCGACAGCACGGCGTGCGTCACTGAACCCAGCGCGGTGCCGAGGACCAGCGCGGCGGTTGCTTGCCAGAAGGAGAGCCCGAAAGCCGCGACTCCCAGCACCCCGACGAACACCGTGGCGAACTCGAGGTTGGGCGAGGTCCAGGTCCAGAGCAGCTGCAGCGGATTTCCGTGCCGCTCCGAGAGCGGGATGAACTCGGCGCCGCCGGGCTCGATGGTGGTCAGCTTCCCGCCGTACTCACCCTCGCGGACTTCGGCAACGATCTCGATCTCGGCTTCGGTTCGCGGGAGTGTGGTCACGCGCGGCCTTCCTGGGTTGGTGGCTATACCGACTCGTTGGCGCGGAGAGTAGCGTGCGCGTGTTACGACGGGAAGTCCCCAGACTCGCGGATCACTCGCGCAGGACCAGTCAGGATTCGCCCCGCTCGGCCGACAAGGTAGCCATGGCCGCTTTGACTTTGATCTCCGAGCCCCAGACACCAGGCTCAGTCAGCCGTTGGATCGGCGTGGGCCGAGCATCCGCCGACGACCGCGACGGCCCTGACCAGGGCGTTTCCGGCCTTGGCGCCAGTGCACTGCGTGAGGCCCTGGGCGGTCGCACCGCGGGGCTGATCGTCGTTTTCGCGTCGTCCGAGCTGGATCTGGGCGCCCTCATGGCCGACCTCAGCACAGAGGTCGACGCCAACGTGCCTGTCGTCGGCTGTACCACCGCCGGCGAGATCAGTACCGAGGGCCCGAGCGATCGCGGTGTCGTGGTCGCCGCCTTCGGGGGAGAAGACTTCTCCATCGCCGCGGCGCTCGCCGAGAACGTCGGCGCTGGCCTGCGCGAAGCCGGCGCCGAAGTGGCAAAAGCGGTCAGCCTTCTCGACGACCGTCCGCACCGGATCCTGCTGCTACTTACCGACGGCCTGGCCGGCGACCAGCAAGAGATCGTGCGCGGTGCCTACAGCGTCGTCGGCGCCGGCGTGCCTCTGGTCGGCGGCTGCGCGGGCGATGACCAGCACATGGCGACGACCAGCGTTTTCTTCAACGGTCAGGTTCTGACGAACGCCATTGTCGGAGTGGCCATCGGATCGACGTCCCCCTTCGGTATTGGCGTTCGGCATGGCTGGCGCCGGGTCGGTGAGCCGATCCTGGTCACCGCGAGCATCGGCACCAAAGTGCTCACGCTCGATGACGAGCCCGCCCTCGACGTCTACCTGCGCCGCAACGGTGCGTCACCCGACATCGATCCCGCCGCGTTCGCCCGCTTCGCGATGACGCATCCGCTTGGGATCAGCAAGCGCAGTGGAGAGGAGGTCCGCTTCATTGCGGGCGCCGACTTTGTCGAGCGCTCGTTGCAGTGCATCGCGCAGGTCCCGCAAGGCGGCCTCGCGTGGATCATGGAGGGCGACGACGAGTCCGTTCTCGCAGCGACGGACGGCGCGTGTGTTGATGCCCTCGAGCAACTCGGCGGCCGCGAACCGAAAGGTGTTCTTGCGTTCGACTGCATCGCCCGTCGTGGGGTGCTCGGCGATGCAGGCATCGAGCGCGAGGTCGACCGCATCGGCGCCGCTATCAAGGGTGTGCCGGTCGCGGGCTTCTACAGCTACGGCGAGATCGCGCGGACCAAGGGGACGGGTGGCTTCCACAACCAGACACTCGTTGTGCTCGCGGTGTCGTAGCCGTGACTACATCGACGCCCGGCGCTAGCGGGTGGGCCCTGGAGCAGTTGACGGCCTACCTGTTCGGTCTCGCGAGCGCTGGTGATCCCGATGCTGTCGTCCTCGAAGCGATCGATCGGGCCGCCGAGGCGATGGAAGCCGAAGTCGCCGCGCTCATCTGTGACGGGTCGGTGGTTAGCTCGATCGGCTTTGCTAACGGCGAAGCTCCGGTCGACGTCCTGCTGGAAACAGTCGCCGGGCGGCACACACACGCCGACCTCCCGGGGGTAGGACCCTGTCACGTGTCGGGCGCGTCATTTGAGTCGCAGGGCGACTACTGCCTGGTTGTCGCGAGGACCGGCGACGTCGCCTTCTCCGCTGAAGAGCGCAACCTGCTGCGCGGCATGAGCCGTGCCCTCGCTTTGAACCTCCAGTCGGCGCGGGTGTTGACCGCGATGAACGAACGCCAAGCGCTGATGGAGCGGCTCACCCGGATCCTGCGGTCGATCAACAGCCGCGCTCCGCTACCCGAAGTGCTGGAGACCATCGTCGCCGGAGCGGTCGAACTCATCGGCGACGCATACGCAGGTCTGCGGCGCATCGATCCACTCGACCCGGAGTGGGCGGTGGTGTTGTGCGGTATCGAGGCAACCCCGGGCTCAATGCTGCCCGGCCAGCGTTCGAAGGTCGGGCAAGGTGCAGGCGGCCGCGCGATTTCTGAGCAGCGGCTGGTCGTGATCCACGACTACGCCCAAGCCACAGACGCCCTGCCCGTGTGGGTGGAGGCGAGCACGCAAGCCGCTATGGCCGCCCCGGTGCACGAGAACGGGATCGTCGTCGGAAGCCTCGTCGTTGGCAGCGTGGTGCCCGGCCGCCGCTACAGCGAGGCTGAACAGTCGATCCTGATGTCGTTCGCCGACCACGTGAGCTTGGCGCTGACGGACGCCATGACAACGGAGTCGCTTCATCGCGCCCTTGAGGCAGCACGGCACGACGCGATGCACGACGAGCTCACCGGACTGCCCAACCGCGCACTGTTGCGCGACCGGCTCGAGCAAGCGTGGGTGCGCGGGTGCCGCACCGGCTCACCGATCGCGTTGCTGTTCCTCGACTTCGACGACTTCAAGGACATCAACGATAGCCTCGGTCACGACGCCGGCGACCGGTTACTTGTCTCCCTTGCCGACCGACTCGCTGGGTCACTGCGGCCGGGCGACACCATCGCGCGTCTCGGCGGTGACGAATTCGCCGTCCTGATTGAGAATTTGGCTGATGCGGCGACTGCCGAAGGGCTTGCTGCGCGACTGCTCGAGGTGTTGCTCGAGCCGGTCGTCGTCAACGGCCGCGACGTGACGATGCGTGGCAGCATCGGGATCGCTGTTTCCGAGTTCACCGAGCCTGACAGTCAGTCGTTGCTCTACAGCGCCGACCTCGCGATGTACGAAGCGAAGCGCAGAGGTGGCGGCCGCTACGTGCGCTACCGCCCCGACATGCATCTGGACACGCTAGTTCGCCTCGATACCGAGCAGGCTCTGAAGCTCGCGCTCAGTGCCGGCGAACTTGTGTTGCACTACCAGCCAATCGAAGAACTGCCCTCGGGCCGCATCATCGGCGCCGAGGCGCTCGTCCGTTGGCAGCACCCAGTACGCGGCCTCATCGGCCCGATGGAGTTCGTGCCGATCGCGGAAGCAAGCGGCCTCATCATTCGCCTCGGCGAGTGGGTGTTGCGCACCGCGTGCACGGAGGCCACTCGCTGGCCGGACGACATCGAGATCGCCGTCAACCTGTCGCCGCGCCAGCTTGAACCCGAGCTTCCGCAGATGGTGCGCGAGATCTTGGCCGAGACCGGCCTGCACAGCGACCGCCTGGTACTTGAGGTGACAGAGGCGACTGCGATGGCCGACGCACCAGAAACCCAGCGCATCATCGAGGAGCTGCATGCGATGGGTGTGCACTTCTCCATCGACGACTTCGGCACCGGCCACTCGTCAATCGCGAGACTGCGCACACTGCCTGTCGATCAGCTCAAGATTGACAAGAGCTTCGTGAGCACGCTCGACGACGACTCAGGCGCCGACGTGTTCATCAGCGCGATCGTCGCGCTCGCGCACGGGTCAGGATTGGTCGCCGTCGCCGAGGGCGTCGAGACCCCGGGTCAACGTTGCCGGCTAGTCTCGCTTGGTTGCGACCGCGCCCAGGGCTATCTCTTCAGTCGACCCGTTGAGCCCCATGTCATTTCGGCGATGCTGCACGATCGGGTACTTGTTCAACACTCCTGACCGCACGACGGCCGAGGCTTGCTCGAGTGGGCCGATGCCTTCCTGCAGGTGCCGCAAGTGGTGATGAATCCACAGCGCACACACCGATTCTGGCGTGCCTGTAGTGATTTCAGACGTTCTATCGGACGGCGGGGTGGTGCTGCTCGTTGACAGGTCATCGGCAATTCCATCGAATGCCGTTGTAAGGCTGTGCAACTCGCCGTCCAGGAAAAGCTCGTCGTTCTTCGTGCCGCCCCGCTGTCTTAGCGGCAGCGTTGCAAGGGAGTTCGCGGTAAGTAGCAATCGGCTCGCGCCACCAACGAGTGCTGCGAGTTCATCTCGGTGCACCAGCTTGGTGCCTTGCTCGGCGAGGTAGACGCGGAACGCGACGTCGAGGCGCCGCGATGCCACGGTTGCGTCTCCGGCGGCTGATTCGCTGACTGCGTCTTGTCCGAGCGTCGCGTGCGTGCCGATGAGCGAGTGCACGGCTGACGATAGGTAGGTGGTGCCGGTGCGGTAGGCGTCGGCGAGATCCGCGGAAACTACGGGTCCGGCGCCTCGTGGCCAGAGCAGGAAGCCGGCGACCAGGCTGACGCCGCAGCCGATCGCCACGTCTTCGATACGGACGAGCCCGACTCGCCAACCGGTCGGTTGCACGATGTTGAACAGGATCGCGAGCAGCACGGTAAACGCGGCTTGGCCGGCGAGGAACGAGATGCGCAATGGGGCGTAGCTCGCGAGCAGCACGGCGAACGGCAGCACGATCCACAACGCTGTGGTGTTGTGGCCGATGCCGACCAGTAGCGCGCCGCCGACGATGAATCCGAGCGACGTGCCGGCGATCGCACGTAGCGCGATCGCACCGGTGCCAAGGGCATTCGA
This sequence comes from Acidothermaceae bacterium, assembly GCA_036501485.1. GTDB lineage: Bacteria > Actinomycetota > Actinomycetes > Acidothermales > Acidothermaceae > PALSA-607. The sequence goes on from DASYAG010000056.1 coordinate 26,344, forward strand.
CCTGAGCACGGCGAGGGTTCCGAGCACGACCCAAAATCCGTGCTGCACGCCAGTGACCTTCGCAACGAGCACCGCGGCTGCGACGCCGACGGCACCGCGCAGGCTGTTGCGCAGCCACACCGACCGCAGGCTGGTCTGCGCGAGTGCCTGTTGGGTGATCTCGCCGATGCCCGTTTGCGGACCGTCCGCTGCGCCGTACCAGCGCGACTGTTCTGCCCTCACGGCGTCGTGATCGGCGTTGCCAGAAGCAACAAGAGCCGACGACGCGGCAGCCGCTGTCGTCGTGGCAACAGACCGTGCGTGGAACGCACACTCCAGCACATCGGCGTCCGCCTCGATGCTTGCAGCGGACCAGGTGTTCACGAGCTCTGCCGTCGCCATGGCTGCGTCCGATCGCAGGCTGCCGAGCAGTTCGAGATCGATGACAAGTGCAGGGTCGTCGCACGGTTTGCACGCCACCTTCTGGGTGCCGCCGGCGTCGGCATCGATCAGTGCAGTACCCGCGTCATGAAGTACCGCGATCGACTGGGTCAGCAGCTCGCGGTCTTTCGCCGTCGCACGCGCATAGCCGTCGGCGGGCAGGTCGTCGTGCTTCGCCGTGAGACTCAGCAGCCAGTCGACTTCCTCGACCAGTTGGACGATCGCTTGCTCGGAGAGTGTCGCGCCCGTTGGCCTGAACGGCGTCGCGAGGTAAGCGCCTTTGAGTTTCGCCACGGCCGTTTCGGCAGCCTTGGTGTTTTCCTCGACGGGTTCGCCGCCCAGGGTGGCGCGCAGGTGATCGGCGATCCGGTGCAGCGCGTTGCCGGCCAACGTGCCGAGACCGGCCTGCGGCGGGTCGCGCCAGACGAGGAAGACCGCCAGCGTGCCGACGACCGAGGCGAGCGCCCAGCCTTCGAGCCGCGGTCCGATCGCACTGGCCTTCGCGGGCAGGGTGAGCGGAAGGATGAGCACGAGCATCGACGCGACCGAACCCTTGGCGACGTACCCGCTCAGGATTCCGAGGAAGAGCACGAGGGCGGCGGCGAGCCCTGCGACGACCACCGACAGCCAGGTCACTCGTGAGGCCAGCGTGCCGATCGTGATGAAGATGGCACCGACTGTTGCGAGGCCGGCGTAGGCGATGAATCTTCTGCGTAACGGTCCGCCGAAGTCGGCGAGCAGGAGCACTGCGAAGGAGCCGATCGAGGCGAAGGTCGCGATCTGGGGGTTCTTGAGAACCTTGTCAGCGAACGCGAACAGCCCGGGAATGACCACCGCGGCGCGGATCGACCTTTTGCCTACCGCGTCCCACCGCGGCCGTTGGAGACCGACCATCCCTGGACGCCGCAGGGCCGACATCCAGTTCACAAAACGACCCTGTGACGACGCTCCAAAGCTGACCATGGACGCAGTCCACACGATCGGTTGAGCGGGAGCAAATTGCTGGACCTGCGGTTCCTCGGCTGTTGGTCTCTAACGCGCGCTAGAACGCGTGCGCCAGAACGCGCGCTGGAGACCAACGCTCCGGCGGACGGCGGTTACCAGATGGTGTAGCCGCCGTCGGCGACGACGGTCGCGCCGGTCATGAAGGAGGCGGCGTCAGAGGCCAGGAAGCAGACCAGCGAGGCGATCTCATCGGGATTGCCCATCCGCTTGATCGGTGTATGCGCCGCCCACAGTTCGAGCCAGTCGGGCGACACGCCTTTCTTCGTCAAGTCCGTCAGGATGTAGCCCGGCGCAACCGAGTTGATGCGGATGCCGGTCTCGGCGTACTCAGCAGCGAGGCTCGCGGTCAGTGAGTGAACGGCAGCCTTGGACGCGTTGTACGACGCCTGCATTTGCGGGAAGTTGACGATGAGCCCCGACATCGAACCGATCGTGACAATCGCGCCATGGGTCGTCGTCCCCTGCATCTGTTTCACGGCTTCGCGCACGCACCAGAAGGTGCCGTCGAGATTCGTGTCGAGGACGAAACGCCAGTCGGCCTCGGTGACCTCGGAGGTCGGCTTGTGCGAGACCACACCCGCTGAGGTCACGAGAATGTCGAGTACGCCGTAAGCCTGCCGAACCTGCTCAAACGCGGTCGCTACCGCTTCATGGTCACGCACATCGAGGTGCCGGTACTCAACGGCAGCGCCGCTCGCGTTCAGCTCGTCGACCGCTGCGTGGCCTTGCTCATCTTCGATGCCGAAGATGACGCAGCGGGCACCCATCTCGCGCAACGCTTCGACGATCGCGAGTCCAATCCCGCGGGCGCCACCCGTGACGACTGCGACGCGTCCGGTGAGGTCGAGTTTTTCCCGATACATAGAGCGGCTCCTTTGAATCCTGTTTCAGAGTTGTGCGATCAACTGTCGGGTGGCCGGATACAGCTCGCGGTAGATCTCGTACCGCCGCTGGTACAGCTCGGCGAGTTCGGGTCTGGGGATGATCTCGCGACTGATGCGAGTCCAGTCGGTGCCTTCCGGAACGAGGCCAAGGGTGGTCGCCGCCATCAGAGCGTCGCCGTAGCACGCTCCGATTGTCTGCTCCGGCATGTACTGAACGCGGCCGGTGACGTCGGACACGATCTGCGGCCACAACTGGCCGGCCGCACCGCCTCCGACCGCGACGGCGCGCCACGGCGTGCCTGCGGCTCGGCTCATGTCGAACGCCTCGAGGTTGTGCCGCACGCCCATCGCGATTGCCTCGTACGCGGCGCGCATCCAATGAGCGGCCGTGTGTGCGAGCGTGAGTCCGAGCGCAACACCGCGGGCTCCGGGATCGAACACCGGGCTGCGCTCACCGGCGAAGTAGGGGAGCAGTACGAGACCATCCGAACCTGGTTGGATCGTCTCTGCCTCGATCGCAAGTTCGGTGACTTTGCGGCCGGTCAGATCGGCGATCCAGGTCGTGAGGAGTCCCGAGGTGGCCATGCCTGCGGCAAGGCTCGTCGTCTGCGCCGAAACCCCGACGGTTCGCCACAGCCCTGGGTGCGCGTGCACGCCCGCGTCGATGCCGACCATGAACATGGTCGAGCCGTACATCAGCATGAGGTCACCATCAGCGCGGACGCCGACGCTGTGCGCCTCCGCCCATGCGTCGACCGTGCCACCGAGAACCGGGGTGCCAACCGGGAGACCGGTTAAGGCGGCCGCGGCCGGAGTCACCGTGCCGGCGACATCGTCGGACCAGACGAGCTCGGGAAGTTCGACTCCTGGAGACAGTTCGGAGGCCCAGTCGAACGCCCACTTGCGTGCCACCAGGTCATACATGGGATCGCACTGGCTCGCGGTGTGGTGATCCAGTACGTACCGGTCGGTGAGTCGGTGGACCAGAAATGAGCTGGTGGTAAACCACTTCGCGGTGGCGGCCCACACGGCCGGCTCGTTGCGCTGCACCCAAAGAAGCTTTGGCCCGATGGCTTGCGATGACAGCGCCGAACCGCCTCGGGCCAGAATCTGCTCTGGCCCGATCGTCGCGTTCAGTTCAGCTATTTCGGCGGTCGCCCGGGTGTCGATGCCGTAGAGGATCCCTGGCCGAAGCGGCTCGCCCGCCTCGCCACAGACCAGCAGACATGGCCCCATGCCACTGACGGCGATGCCCGCGATCGATGCCGCGCGTACCTGATCGGTGGCCATGAGTTTGCGCAGCAGCCCAGCCGATTGCTCCCACCACACCCGTTCAGCGTCCTGCTCGAACCACCCCGGATGCGGTTGGTCAACGCCATGCTCGCCGCGGACGGTGGCAACCACCGTTCCGTCGGCGCGGACGGCGACGGCCTTTGTACTCGACGTCCCGATGTCGAGGCCGATCACAACCTCGTTCATGCCAGCGCGCCGAACCCATCGAAATCGATGTCGAGGATCCGGCACACACTGCGCAGTTCGGCGACCCGGTCGCCGGGTACGGCGTGAATGTGATTCGCGCCGAATCTCGAGAGGAACTCTGCGGCGGTCGCGTCGAAACGAGCAAACGCATGTGGCCACTCGTAGGTCGACGCGCGACTGAGCCGTTCTGTTGTGTCGACATCGAATTCCTCGAAGCCGCCAGAAAGTGCGTGCATTCGATACCGGCCGTTGAGGCGGGTCAGACGGGCGAAGGTCATGTCGCCGGCAGCTGCCACGTGCTGGATCGAGGCACCACCCGCGGGGAAATAGAACACCTCGGGATAAAGATTGACGCGTGCCATGTTCTCGTCGGGGTCGTCCGAGCGGGCCGCAAACCAGGTCGCATGCTGGCCGGAGTTGCACAGGTCCCAGATGTCGAGATCTTGGTGGTAGTGCCGCACGTCGGCGAAGAGCACAGGTGTACCCGAGATGTGCTTCATGAGTTGCATCGTGAGGGCCGCGTCCATGTCGGACTCGGTGCTGCAGACCATCGTTTCCTTCGGGCCGTCCCAGTCATAGGGATCGTTGAGGAACGCCTCGGCGACATCCATCGTGCACCAGCTGCTGGTCATCTCGGGCTGACCCTTGATCCCGCAGAAGTCCAAGGACCATTCGTCGATCAGCTCTCGCATCACGTAATAGACCCTGATCTGCCGCTCGAGCAGCTCAGGCGTGAGCCGGACTCCGTCGTAGTGCACTTTCGCGGCTTTCTCTTCGAGCCACTTGCGGGCGGCTACCACTTTTGCCGCCGGCACGGACGGCGCGCGGTGCACCAGTTCGTACTGGTCGATCTCCTCGACGTCTATGCCGAACTTCGACATCCAGACTTCTGCCGACGAGACCGCGGTGTACATACCCATCGGCCGGCCGCCGACCCGACCGAAGGTGCTGCCCTTCAGGCAGTTCGCGGCCGCGCCAGCACGAACCAAGGCGTCGAGGTTGCGCAACACGGCGGGATCCTCGACGTCGCCCCACGCCCGCTCGTGCGTGCGACCGATCTGATCGAGACCGCCGCCGGCCGCGAGCATCCCGACCATGCCGGGGTATTGCGGGTCGATGTTGGAGAAGAGCAGCAGCGGGCCCGAGGTCTCGCGCGCGGCGATCACGCTGAAGTGCGGGAACGCCCACACCGGAATGTTGATGATGGTCAAGTCGGGACGGTGCGCTGCGAGCTTTTGCGAGAGCTCAACCGCCGTTGCGTTTGAGTGAATATCGCCGGGAACGGTCACGACGCGGTGGCCCAGCCCCGTGAGTGCATCGACGATTCTGCCCTGGACGGAGAGTCCGAAGAATTCGATTTCTTGATGGACATAGTCACGTCCATCCGAAACCGTCATGACCGCGACAGTCGCCATCTTTGCTCCTCAGCTGCGATTGAGCCCGGGGCTTGTCCGGCGTGAACTGCCGGACGACTCCCGGACGACGAGTCCGAACGAATGCATTGATCGGCGCGGGGGGCCAACCTCGCCGTTAATACGCGCGACCAACATGCCAACGGCCTCACGCGCCATGGCCGCGACCGGCTGGGCGAGCGTGGTGATTGGTGGGTTCATGAACTCAGCCCAGTACGGATCGTCGACACCGACCAGTGCCAGCTGAGAAGGGATGCGGACGTTACAGTCGCGCGCTGCCTTGATCGCGCCAAGCGTCATCAGGTTGTTGCCGACGACGATCGCTGTGGGCGGTTGGGGCGACGCGAGCAGCTTGACCACCGCTCGCCGGCCACCCTCGACGCGGAAGTCGCCAACGACGGCGCGTGACTTCAGGCCGGCGGCGCGCATAGCTTGCTGGTAGCCCTTGAGGCGCTTGATGCTGGTGTCGACGCCCTCGCGGCCTCCGACGTACGCAATAGCCGTGTGACCTGCATCGATGAGTAATTGAGTGGCCTGGGCGAGCCCGTCGACGTTGTCGGCAACGATCGTGTCGGCGCGCTGGTCGGCGACCTCACGGTCAAAGGCGACGACAGGGATGCCTTCGTCCAGCATCTCGCCAATCTCTGACGCCGCAGGCTCCGACGGCGAGAGAATGACGCCCGCGACGTGCTCGTCGGTCAGCAAGCGCAAGTACGTACTCTGCTTCTCTGTCGACTCGTTGGTTCCGCAGACGAGGACTCGATACCCGAGGCCGAAGGCCTCCGCCTCGATGACGCTGACCATCTCGCCGAAGTGCGGGTTCTCGATGTCGGACACGACGACGCCAATCGCGTCGGTGCGCTGGAGCCGGAGGCTTCTGGCCAGCCGGTTGGGGCGGTAGCCGAGTACCCGTACCGAGTCATACACGCGGTCGCGTAAATCCGGATCCACGTGAGGATTCCCGTTGAGGATGCGCGAAGCCGTGGCCGGCGAGACTTCGGCGTGATCGGCGACGTCTCGCAGCAGTGTCTTTTTGCGCATATGCCCCTGTCTCTCGCCTTGCGCATCAAAACCCGAACTCGCCACCCGGGAATCGGTTTCTCGGGCCGAATCGTACGCAGGACGACCATCGGCGTCAATGCTGGGCAGCCTGATCGCAGGACGCGAGTACCTCTGCACAGCAAGATGCGCCCCACATCTGCGTGAGGCTAAGGCAATTGCTCCTCAGCGGCACAGATCGGAGGGCCCGGTCACAAGTGTGTTGCAATCGGAGACACGGCCGTAACGAACCGTTGACAGACGCCCTCGCCAGTTCTAGTTTGACGTTTCTAGAAATCGGTTCCACAGAGAGGTCCTCGGACGGTGCTGTGTCCAAGCCTGGTCGCCGGCGGATGAAGATGGCCGCCAGCAGCGCTGAACTCGGAACGGCGGTGTCGGCCCCGGCGTTGGGTGTCGTACGCCCGCGGCGCCGAGTGGACCCACGCCGGCGGCGGGAAACGGCGACCGCCTACCTGCTCATTCTCCCGGCCCTGCTCCTGCTGCTTTGCTTCATCATTGGACCGCTGTTCGGTGGAATCGCGCTGAGCTTTTTCAACTACGACCTTCTGACGCCCGCGAAGTTTATTGGCCTCGGGAACTATCGGTTCCTGATCCACGACTCAGAGGCGCTGAACGCACTTCGCGTCACGCTGACCTTCACTGTTGCCAGCGTCGCGCTACACGTGGTCGTTGGACTTGCTCTCGCGCTTGCTGCCAACCGACGCATGCCGCGTGCCCTCAGCTACGGCGTGCGGACAGCCGTGTTCTTCCCGGTGTTGATCTCGTGGGCGGTCGTTTCGCTGATTGCCGAGTTCACTCTCGACCCGAACTTCGGCTTCATCACTTACTACCTCGACAAGATCGGTATTTCGGGCCTCAACCTCTTCGCCGACCGGCACACCGCGCTTGCCGCGATCGTCGGGGTAGACCTCTGGCACACGGTGGGCTTCACGTTCATCGTTCTCCTCGCTGGGCTGCAAGTGATCCCTCAGCATCTCTACGAGGCCGCACGCATCGATGGCGCGAATCCATGGCGGATGCTGCGCAGTATCACGTTGCCCCTGCTGTCACCTTCACTGTTCTTCGTCATCGTGATCTCGTTTATCGGCGCGTTCCAGCTCTTCGAGCCGGTCAACATCATCACGAAAGGCGGCCCGGGGAACACGACGGAGTCGATCGTTCAGTACATCTACGAGAAGGGGTTCGTTCAGTTCCATATCGGTTACGCGGCAACTTTGGGCGTGCTTGTGATGGTCACGCTCTTGCTCGCGACACTCATCCAGTTTGGGTTCGCTCGACGGTGGGTTCACAATGACCTCGGCGACTAGGACTGTGGCCGTTATCCCGGGCCCGCAGCAGGAGCGTCGTGGGGTGCTTGCACGCATACCTTCGGCGGCAGTGACTACCGGGTTGGTCGTGCTCATTCCGCTGATGTTGCTGCCCGTTGTGTGGATCGTCGTGCAGTCCGTACTCGGTCGCGGCCAGGCACTCCGGTTGCCGCCCGTCTGGCTCTCAACGAACCCGACACTTCACAATTACGCACAGGTATTCAGCTTGGCTCCGTTCGTGACCTTTTTCGTTAACAGCATCAAGATCACGTCTATCGTGACTGTGGGCTCGCTGATAACCAGCTCACTCGCGGCCTACGCGTTTGCCAGACTAAAGTTCCCCGGCCGCGATGCTCTCTTCATTGGCTTTCTTGCCGCACTGATGATTCCAAACCAAGTAACAGCCGCACCCACGTACATCCTCATGCACCATCTAAAGCTGTCGTCGAGCCAAGCCGCTGTGTGGCTGCCCGGACTCGTGAACGTGTTCGGCATCTTTCTCTTGCGCCAGTTCTTCCAGGGCATCCCTCGCGACCTAGAAGACGCGGCCCGACTCGACGGCCTTGGGACGCTCAGGATCCTTTGGCGGATCATCTTGCCGTTATCGAAGCCGGCGTTGGCAGCGCTTGCGATCCTGATTGCCGCGACGACCTGGAACGACTACTTCTGGCCGAGCATCTACCTGACCAACCGGAGCCAGATGACGCTGCCCCTTGGCATCGTTTCTCTAAAGGGCGAGTACCAGCAGGGCTCACCCGTAGTAATCTTCGCGGCAATATCGCTGACCGTGTTGCCGCTGCTCATCGTGTTCCTGTTCGCTCAACGGGCGATTACCACCAGCCTGGCGATGACGGGCTTCAAGTAGTCCAAAGACGGAAGGAGTATGTTCGTCACAAGCGAGAAAACGATTTCACACATCCGCAGCACGTGGTGTCAAATACCGAGTTCGACCAGTCCAACCCCTACGAAGAGATTTCAGCCGCAGACCCGACAGAGAGATGGAGCATCGTGATCACACGTCGCCAGTTCATTTCGGCCACAGGTTTAGGAGCGGCAGCACTGGCTGCAACGCCATTGCTCGACGCATGTAGCTCGAGCGCGTCGAAGGCAGCATCTGCAACGACATCGTCGGCAGCCACCTCGGCGTCGGCGGCATCGTCGTCGGCCAGTGCACCGTCGGCGGTCGCGTCCGCGGCCGCGTCGTCCGCAGTCGCGTCGTCCGCGGCCGCATCGGCACCTACCGGTTCGCTCGCAGCTTCGAACATCACCGGCCACGTCTCATGTGCGTTCTTCGGCGCGGCCGACATTGTCAAAGCGTGGACGCCCATCTTCGCCGACTTCCAAAAGTCCTACCCGGGCATCACCCTGGAGGTAGTCCCGGTCAACGCGACGGACTGGACGTCCTACGCCGACTCCGTGATCCTGCAGATGGCCGGCGGCAAGATCTTCGACGTCGTGCAGGCACCAGTCAACATTCAGCAGTTGTTCGCCGGCAAGAACGTGTTGCTGCCGCTCGATGACTTTCTGGCGCGGGACAAGGCCGAAATGGCCAGCTACTACCAGGATGAGAACGCGAACTTCTTCAAGTGGACAACGGACATTGTGTCGCCCAAGGGCACCCCGACCTATTTCCTGCCGGCGGACTACAACACCCAGCTTTGTTGGATCAACACCAAGATGTTCCAGGATGCGGGTGTCCCGATCCCGACCAACGACTGGACTTGGGACGACTTGATGGCGGCCGGGAAGAAGATTTGCACCAAGCCCGGCACGTACCTCATCGACGTGGTGCCGAACTCGTTCGCCTTCGGTCCGTGGGCGTACACCAACGGCGGCACGCTCCTGAACGCGGACTGGACGAAGTCGACGATGACAGACCCGAAGACGGTCGAAGGCGTGGTGTTCGCGCAAAATCTATGCAAGCTCGGATACTCGCCCAAGCCGGGCGGCGCCTTCGATGATGTGACGGAGTTCTCTCAGGACAAGCTCGCGATCTTCGGTGCGGGCATGTGGTTGAACCCGAGCCTCAAGACGGCCGGTGCGGCTGGCAAAGCGAAGGTCGTCGCATGGCCGCACAAAACACAGCAGGGGACGTCGGTCGGTTGGAATGCGTACCCGCTCGTCAAGAAGTCGCAGAACCAAGAGGCGGCGTGGGCCTTCTCGAAGTATCTGGTTTCGCAGCGCGCGGTTACGAACTTGGCCGCGACCGGCCAGGCCTGCCCTGGCCTGAAGTCGGTGTTCTTCAGCGACACGCTGGCGACGGCTTGCCCCGAGCCGGGCATCTCCGAGTTGTGGAATTCCGTGGCTTATGCGACCCCGCTGCCGTCGCCGGTGGCAAGCGACGCGGTCACCGATGCCTTCGCGAAGACCTTGACGGAGGTGTTGTCGTCGTCGAGTGACCCGATGCCGCTTCTCACCGCATTGGACAAGCAGCTAAACACTCTCCTCGCTGGCGGCTCTAGCTCGGGTGGGTGAACATTGCGGGGGCGCCCCCGAATCCTCGGGGGCGCCGCCGTGCGTCGCATGCGCGTTCTCGATGCGTCGGCCGCGGAGGGTTAACGTCGCTGGTAGGCACCTATCGCGTCGGATCGGAGCAATCGAATGACGTCGAGTTACGGAGACTTCGGCAGCAGCCTTCGGGATCTGCCTCGCCTTCGGTCGTCGCGCCGAAAGCGCGAGTCCAGCTGGGATCGGACCGGCGGAAACGATGACCGGCTCACGGTGCAGCCGGGAGAGACGGTCGAACTCGCGTCGATTACTGGCCCGGGCAACATCCAGCACATCTGGATGACGGTCGCACCGGTTTATCGCGATCAACCCGACGTCGTGGAGGCGGACTACCTTCGGCGACTCGTGCTGCGCATGACGTGGGACGGCGAGGGCAACCCGAGCGTCTTGGTGCCGCTTGGCGACTTTTTCGGAGTAGGACACGCACGCACGACCAACTTCGTCTCAGCGCCTCTGCAGATGAGCCCGCAAGACGGCAAAGGCTTCAACTGCTGGTTTCAGATGCCATTCGCCGCTGGCGCCAAGATTGAGCTGATCAGCGAGATGGCCGTGCTACCGATGTTCGTCTACTACTACATCGACTACGAGGTCTTTGAGCAGGCCGACCCGGAGCTCGGATATTTTCACGCCCAGTGGCGTCGCGAGAACCCAACGCATGGGCTGGGCGACGAGGCACAAGGCAACCGCGCGTTCCAAGTCGAGGGCGTCAACCTCGACGGGCACGAGAACTACGTGATTCTCGAAGCCGAAGGTCGCGGCCACTATGTCGGCTGCATCTTGAGCATTCGAAACCTGCGGGACACCTCGCAGTGGAACTGGTACGGCGAGGGCGACGACATGATCTTCATTGACGGAGAACAGTTCCCGCCGTCGTTACACGGCACCGGCACTGAGGACTACTTCAACACCGCGTGGTGTCCGGCCGAGACGTACTCGGCGCCCTACCACGGCATCACCTTGGCGGGCGGCGAGAACTGGAGCGGTGAGCTCTCGATGTATCGGTTCCACATCGAAGATCCCGTCACGTTCACGCGTTCGATTCGGGTCACGATTGAGCACGGGCACGCCAATGGCCGATCAGACGACTATTCCTCCGTCGCATTCTGGTATCAGACGCTGCCCGCGAAGGCCTTCTCGCTCGCGCCGGTCGAGGAACGAGTGCCGTTCCGGTGACGAGGTACTCCGGCGACAGTCGTCGCATGGTTGCTATGCCCCTAGGCGGTATCGGCACAGGCAATGTGTCGATCGGCGGGAATGGCGCACTCAAGCAGTGGCAGATCTGTAATCAGGGCAACCACCTGGGCGCCGTCCCGCAGTCATTCTTTGGTCTTCGCATTTCGTCATTGGAACCGCCAAAGTCTGAGCGGCGCATTCTTCAGGCTGGTCCGATAGCGGCTCATCCCGAGCCGGCGCCAGAGGTCAATGACCAGTTGGACGCTGCCGGGGAGTTCCGTCGCGACTTCATGTGGCCGCACGTGGCAGGGACGACGTTTGAGGGCGCGTATCCGTTCGCGCGCGTCGAGTACGAAGACGACTGGCCGATCGACGTGCGGCTCGAGGCCTACACGCCGTTTGTTCCGTTGGACGCGGGTGCGTCTGGCCTGCCGCTCGTGAGCTGTACCTTCACGATGACCAACCGTTTCAGTAGCGACGTTCTTGGTTGGCTACTTGGCACCCTGCAGAACGTGGTTGGTTGGGATGGCGCGGCGCCGATACGAGATGCGCACTGCGCCATTCTCGGCGGCAACCACAACCGGGCTGCGTCGGTGGCTGACGGAACCGCGATCCTGATGGGCAATGACTCGCTCGAGCCGACCGATCGGGGCGCGGGCTCGATGGCGCTCTGGACGTCGGCGACCGCATATGCGCTGCCGCAGTTCAACGACGCCGATACCGCGCTTGCGTTGGTCGATTCGTTGAAGCTGCTGACACCCGTCGTCCTCGAAGACTGGAGCCCGGCTGCGGTGAGCCGCGCGGTCGCAGCCCTTCGCCCGCCCGTGCATTTGCCGGTCGGACCGAGCGCCGCCGGTACGACGTGGGCGGGCGGCTTGGCGGTACCGATCCACTTGAAACCTGGCGAGAGCACGACCGTCGAAATTGTCTACGCCTGGCATTTTCCGAACAGGTACGCAGACTTCGACCGGTTCGGCGACTCCGACGATCCTGATGCCGAACCGACGTGGATCGGCAATCACTACGCGACGGCCCACGCAGCTGCCGAAGACGTTGTGCGTTACTACGCGAGCCGTCGCGGCGAACTACGTCACGCATCTTCGGCGTGGCCCGATGTGTTGTACAACAGCACGCTGCCGCCCGCTCTCATCGAGACACTTGCTACCCAGCCGTCACTGGTCCGCAGCCCAACTACCTTCCGCAGCGCAGACGGCAAGTTCTTCGGTTTCGAGGGCGTACTCGGGGAGTCCACGCGCAATTGGAACGGCAACATCGGTGGGTCGTGCCCGTTGAACTGCACGCACGTCTGGAACTACGAACAGGCTGTCTCACGGCTTTTTCCCGAACTCGACCGGTCGATGCGCGAGACCGACTGGGATGTGCTGCAGGCACCCGAGGGCTACCTGCCACATCGCGTCCAGTTCCCGCTCGACGGGCCACAACTGCACGGCCGGCCAATTGGCGGGCCGACCAGACCGGCGCTCGACGGGATGCTGGGGACGATTCTCAAGACGTACCGGGAGGTGCGTCAGGGGGCCGGAGCTGATTGGCTGGAACGCTACCTGCCGCACGCTCGCCGGCTCATGGACTACGTATCCAGAACGTGGGATGTATCAGGCACCGGCGTGCTCACCGGCGACCAACCGGTGACCCACGACATCAGCCTGCAGGGCGCGAACATGTATGTCGGCGCGATCTGGCTGGCGGCGTTGCGGGCGATGCAGGAGATGTGCGCGCTGGTAGGTGCGGCCGACGACGCAGTTCGCTATGGCCGCACTTTTCTACAGGCAAGTGCGAGCTATGACGAGTTGCTCTGGAACGGGGAGTATTACTCGCAGCAATCGCAGGGTTCGGCGTTTGACTTCGGTTCGGGCTGCCTCACCGATCAACTCTTCGGGCAATCGTGGGCACACCAACTCGACCTCGGCTACCTGCTGCCTGTCGACCACGTGCAGACAGCACTTCGCTCGATTACGCAGTACAACATGCGTCACGGATTCCGCGACTTCCATCATGGTTACCGAGTCTTCGCCGACGCAGACGACAGCGGCTTGCTGATTTGCACGTGGCCGCACGGTGGCCGGCCCGAGATTCCGATCCGCTACTCCGATGAGGTGTGGACTGGAGTTGAGTACCAGGTCGCGGCGCACTGCCTGTTCGAAGGCATGGTCACCGAGGGACTTGCCATCCTGGCGGCGGTGCGCGCACGTTATGACGGCACCCGGCGCAATCCCTACAACGAGATCGAATGCGGTGACCACTACTCACGTGCGATGGCCGGATGGGGCGCACTCGATGCGTACACCGGCGCGTCATACGACGCCGCAACTGGTTCGTTGCGTCTCGGACGTCGCGCGAGCCGCTATCCGTTGTTCGCTGGACCCATGTGGGGCGAAGTCGTCGTCGACGATCAGACCCTAAGTTTCCGATGCCTTGGTGGATCCGCACCTTTGAGGTCGATCGACGTGACCGACGCGCGCATAGCAGCGGTGGCGTTGTCCGGCCGCCCGACGGCACTCGTCGAGCCCGCATCCCCGGTGGGCGTTTCGCTCAGCGAGCCAACCGTGGTCTCTAGCGGTTCGACGATTCTTGTCCGGCTTGGAGCGAGCCCAGCAAGCCAGTAGCGATCTCGTGGCGGTTCTTGCCGAGGCTCTTCGCCTTGTACATAGCGGCGCCGGCTTGCGCGAGAACGTCTTCGACATCGTCGCCGGCGTGAGCGAATGCGAGCCCGATACTGACGGTCACGGCGTACTCGTGCCCATCGAAATCGATAGGCACTGCGAGCGCGGCCTCGATGCGTTCGGCGAGCTGCACGGCATAAGCGCGGACGTCGATTGGCGCGCCACCGGGGCCGGCCCAGGTACGCGACGATGGCTCGACGATCACTACGAAGCCGTCGCCGCCAACACGCGCCGCGGTGTCTTCTGCGCGCAGGGTGGCAAGAAGTCGCGTCGCGGTCGCCTCGAGTACGGCATCGCCCGCTTCATGACCGCCGTCCTCGTTGACGGCCTTGAATCCGTCGAGGTCGCAGAAAAGTACGGCGAGCTCGTGGCCGCTGCGGTTTGATCGGGCAAGCGTCTTGCTCAGACGGTCCGTGAGCAGGGTTCGATTTGGCAGGCCGGTGAGGGAGTCGTGTAGGGCCGCGTCGGCGAGCTGCTGCTCGATCTGCACGAGTTCGGTGACGTCACTGGCGACGCCAAGAAGCTGCGTCACCACGCCTGCGGAGTTGCGCGCGAACGGTGTGACGCTGCGGGCGAACCAGCGATACAGGTCGTCCTGCACACGTATTCGATAGCGGATCCGTACGACCTCGCCGTTCAGCAGGTCTTGAGCTGCCATGTTCTGTTCGCGGACCCTAAAGCGATCCTCAGGGTGCACAAGCCTGTCAATCGTGTTGTCTGCGAGTTCCTTCATCTGTTGATCGGTGTACCCAAACTCGATGAGGTTTCTCGACGACCACAAGTTGCGGTTTGTCACCGAGTCGGCGATGAAGATGACGTCAGGACTGGCGGCAAGAACCGCATCGTGGAACGCAGCGCTCTCGTCGAGTTCTGACTCGCGCTGGCGCAACAACGTGATGTCGTGCATGGTGCCGACTGCGCCGACGATCTCACCCGTTGTATCGCGCAGCGGCATGCCTGTAGTGATTACCCGTGTCGCCTTCATGCCGGCCGGCGCGATGATCATCTCGGTCTTCGACGTGACGCCATCGCGGAACGCTCGCACCATGGCGTTGTTCTCGATCGAAAGAGGTGTCACGCCATCGAGCTCGAAGAGGTCGTCTTTCAGCTGCAAGAGTTGGTCTGAGTCGGGCTCGACGTCGGGGTCAAGATCGTGCCACAAGCGTGCCGTCCGATTGATGACTGTCACGTTGCCGGTTGTGTCGCACGTGAGAATTCCGGCCCCCGCGTTGTCGAGCAGCGAATCCGTGAACATCTGGTTGGTGGCCAGCTCGAGGCTCGCGGCGGCGGCGTTCTGTTGTGCCGCTTCCAAGTCACTGATGTCGACCATCATCCCGACCATGCGATAGACCGCGCCGGAAGCGTGTCGAACGACGGCGACGCTGATGAGCACCGTCAGCGGCGTCCCGTCTTTACGGCTGTAGACGCGTCGAGCCGTGTATCCGGTGCCCTGTGAAAGCGCGGCCATGCTTCGCGCCTGACCTGCTCGGTCGGCTGGGTCGATCAGCATCGTGGCCGGGCGCCCGATCAGTTCGTCACGTTGGTAGCCGAGCATCGCGCATGCCCTCGGATTGACCGCGACGATGGTGGCGTCGGGCCGTGCTTCCAAAATCCCGATAGGGGCGAGCGTGAATAACGCGCGGAAGCGCTCCTCACTGGCCCGCAATGCCGCGGCGGGCGAGGTGGCCTCGCCAAGATCTCGTTCTGCGAGGACGGCGTCGCTGACACGCCGCGTCGGTGTTGCCGCTATCGGTGTGGGTACAGCGTCCTCGCGAGCGAGACGCCATGCGTCAAAAACGTCGACGGGCGCGGGCCGCGCGATGAAGTAGCCCTGTGCGACTTCGCAACCGAAGCCGCGCAGAGTCGCGAGTGCCTCGGCGGTCTCGACGCCTTCGGCAACAATGTTCAATCCGAGGTTCTGCCCGAGTTCGATGACGCTGCGAACGATGAGCGCATCGCGCGCATCCGACGCCATCGTCATGACGAAAGAGCGGTCGATCTTCAGCTCGTCGACTGGCAAAGTCTTCAACTGGCTGAGGCTCGTGTAGCCGGCACCGAAGTCGTCGATCGACAGCCGGATGTTGAGCTCTGAAAGGCTCTGCAGAATCCGACGGGCGCGCACCGGGTCGAGCGTGATCGCCGACTCGGTGACTTCGAGTTCGAGCAGTGACGCGGGCACGCCGTGTGTCGCGAGTAAGTCGGCCACCTCCGTAGGGAGGTTCTCATCAAGAAGGTTGCGACCGGACAGGTTCACCGACACCGGCAATGGCATACCCTGGTCTGCCCAGCTGCGGGCCTGCGCGAGCGCCGAGTCGAGCACGTAGCTCGTGAACGGGCCGATGAGGTTGGTGTGTTCGGCTGTCGGAATGAACGCATCAGGAAACAGCAACCCCAGTGTCGGATGCTGCCAGCGGGCGAGTGCTTCGACACCGACTACCTCGCCACTCGCGACATCGATCTTGGGTTGGTAGTGCAACACGATCTCGTGCATTTCCAACGCGCGGCGCAGATCGCCCAACAATGCCAGTCGGACTGGTGAGTAGTCGTCGACTTCCTTGCTGTAGGCGAAGACACCGACGTTGCGAGTCTTCGCGACATACATCGCAACGTCCGCGTGCTGCAGCAGCGTCGTCGCGTCCGTGCCGTGTTCACCTGACAGCACGACGCCGATGCTCGCGTCGACATCGAGCTCGACACCCTCGACATTGAAGGACGCTTCCAACGCGCGTTGGAGATTCTCGGCGATCTCGTTCGCCGCATTGAGGTTACTGACGTTTGGCAACAGGACGGCAAATTCGTCGCCGCCGATGCGAGCAACGGTGTCAGCGTCGTCGACTACCGCAGCAAATCGACGTCCGATCTGAATCAGTAATTTGTCGCCGTAGTTGTGCCCGAACGTGTCGTTGATTTCCTTGAATCGGTCGAGGTCAATCAGCAGAAGTCCGGTCACCGCGCCCGACTCCGATGCCGCGTGAAGGGCAGCTTCGAGGCGGTCGACCAATAGCGAGCGGTTCGCAAGCGCGGTAAGTGGGTCGTGTAGGGAGCGCTCGAGGGCCACGGCTCGTTCGGCCTTGAGCACCCGGCGGTAACCGCGAATGAGGCCGGCCAAGACGGCGGCGAGGATTAGCCCGAGGCCGAAGATGGCGAGATCGGTGAGCAGGGTGACATGCGACGACCACACGGCGAACGCGATGACGCCGACCAAGATCACGATTAGCGCGAGCGCGACGATGCGACCGCGTCGTGCAATGCGGCGGTCGAGTTCCGGTGACGAGTCTCGCGAACGCGACGGCGGGGTCTGGGCAGCGCGTGAGAGACCGTTCACCTACGGCAATGCGGCGGGAAGCTCACTCCAACATCATCGACCTGTCGGCGCGGAATTGCAGTAAAAGTGCTGGTCGGAGCTATTTCTGCGCTGTCTCCGTCCCACAGATCTGGGCGTGGATCTGCGTCGCAAGCCGCGAGACCACCTCGGTCAGCGCCGTATTGGCCTCGATCAACTCTTGCAGGCGAGCCGTGTTCCCGAGGGTGTGCAACGCGACTTCGCTGCTGATCGAGTCGGCCCGCTTCGCCGAGATCAGCAGGATCGCCCCCTGGAGGCCGGCGATCATCGAGAGGAAGAGGTTCAGCAGGATGAACGGGTAGGGGTCGAAGCCGTGGTTGCCGTTGAACCCAGCCCAGATCGCCATGAAGCCGAGGAAGGCAAAGACGAACGGCCACGAACCCATGCCGTTGCGAACTATGTCGGCCGCTCGTTCGCCACTGGTCAGTCGGTCGCCGGACCGCACGCCCGGATGCCGGCGCCACGGATTTCGACGACGTGCGGCGGCGTCTGTGTCTGATAGTTGGCTTGGCGAAGCTTCGGTGATCGTCATGCATCAACGGTACGCGCGAGTGCCACGAAGGGTCTGTCGTCAGAGGCAGCGTGGGTCTGTTGTCAGATGCAGCGTGGCCCAACGCCTGCATGCACGATCGTGGCCGCATTTGGGATAGCGAGCACCCGATGGACGTCGGTTGGGTAGTCGGTGCGATAGAGGGTGCAGGTCGGTACGCCTAACACTAGGAACGCGGCGGTATCGGCGGCGATACCCGCGGGCGCCTCCCAGGGGAGGTTGTGGCCGAGGTCGGTCTGCTCGCCCGAGTCTGTCGGTGGCAACACGCCGTACTGCTTCCACCAGAACGGCGTGCCGTGACTGGCAGCGACGTCGAGGGAGCCGATCAACTGCTGCTCGGCGGCCGGTGAGAAGACGTCGTCCTGTGTCGCGTAGAGCACCAGGGTTGGCACGCCGAGGTGCTGCAGTCGCGCGGTGTTGTCGGCGACTACGAGGTCGTCGACTGTGCCGATCCAGGTGCCGACTTGGACAGTCTGCGCGTCGGCCTGGAGCTCGGTTAACAGATTTGGCGGCGCTACGGACGAGGTCTCGTACTCGTCGTCGATGAACTGGGTGAAGTCGGGAACGGCCACGCCAGGGTTGAGGCCGTAGACGCCGGTGGGCCATGTGTAGCCGGCCGCGGTGAAGTCCTGCTGCCACTCGCCCTGGACGACTTCGCTCTGGACACCCTCGACGAGCGGCTGCGCACCGTTGGTTGCGGTCGACACGAGGATGAGTCGCGAGACGCGGTTCGGGTGGTCGAGTGCGATCTCCTGCGCGACGAGTGTGCCCACGGAGTGGCCCAGGATCGACGCGCGTGCGACGTGCTCGGCGTCGAGGAACGCGACGACGTCGTTGGCGTCGTCAATCGGGCGGAAGCAGTTGTCGGGGTTCGGTGCGCACCTTGCGGCGGGCGGTTGCGTCGTCTCGCCCTGGCCTAGCAGGTCGGGGATGAGGAATCGTGCCCACGGCATGAGCCGCTGCAGTTGGGGGACGACGAGTGACCAGCTCTGCACGTCGTCGGCGAACCCGTGCAGGAGCAGGGTGACCGGACCGTCCGCGGGTCCGACGTCGAGGTAGCGCATCGTGATGCCGGTGGGCAGCGACACGCTGCACAGCGGTCCGTTGAAGCTCGCACATCGGTTCGCCGCCGACTGGGGCTGCTGCGCTACTGCGGGGGTGGCGAGGAGCCCTGTGCTCGCGATCGCCACGATCGCGGCCATGACACGGAAACGTCGCATGCCGTGAAGCTAGCGACGCGGTGGGTGGGCCGCGATAGGGAAAACCCAACATCGCGAGCCTTGCAGCAGCCGCACCCGAATCTGCGTCTTGCATTTACAGGGCATATCTCGATCACCGACACTGGTGACCACGCCTGACGGGAGGGGCGTCATGCACGTACGCGAGTCTGATCACCTGCGCGGCTTACTCCTGCTCGACAGGGCCGCCGCGAGTAGCACACGAGCGGAGCTCGTTGCGAATGTGCTACCGGTGCTGCAAACGATGTTCCACGCTGACGAGACGAGCCACAGCGAGGTCGTGACCCGCACCGGACGCATTGCTTCGTGCGTGGGTTACCCGACAGCTAGCACTGCCGTGCCCGGTGCTCTTCGCGCTTACGAATCGCGGCCGCTCGAACACCCGTGGGTCGCTCACGTGACTCGTCGTCGTCCGGCGTGCACCGTTAGATTGACCGACCTCTGCTCGAGCGCGGACTTGCGTCGATCGGCCTTCTACCAGGACTTCTTCCGCCCACGCCGTATCGAGTACGCCGACTACCAAACCGTGTCTACGTCCGGTGGGCGAACCGTCGGGTTCGGGGTGTGCCGCAAGGATCGCGACTTCACCGCCGACGAGCACGACCTGTTCGAGCATCTCCGCCGGCCGCTCGCTGGTATCTGGCAACTGGTAGCGCGCGTCGAGGCGATCGAGGCCGCGTGCGCTACGACGTCCATCCAAGTGACCGGAGAATCCCTCACGCCAACGGAACGGCGGGTGTCCGATCTCGTTTTGCGTGGCTGGCGCACAGTCACTATTGCGCAGGCACTTGGGGTGTCGACCAAGGCCGTCGAACAGCACTTGACCCGCATCTATCGGAAGGCTGACGTCAGCTCACGACCGGAGTACATCCTGCGGGCGCTCGAACTCCGGTAACGAGAGCGGTGACCTACGACTTCGTTGCGGGTGTTGGCACGATGATCGCCGGTCCGCCGGTGAAGTTGCCGGACGGCGGGGCTGGCGGGACGGCGACAGTTCCCGAGTTCGCAGATGCGCCGCCGCCTGATCCTTCGAAGCCGGCTGACGTTGACGCCGCTGGTGCGCCGACCGGCGGGATCGGCGTCTGGTCGCCGAGGAACGAGGGGTCGATCGCGACAACGGTCAGCGGATCGGTCGAGCCCTCGACAGTGAAGAACCACGTCGGTACCAAGATGTTCGTGCCGCCACTCGTCGATCCGTCAGCAGCAGTCGTCGCGCCGCTCGCGTTGTACTCGACCTGCAATCCGATGACCGCGCCGGTCACCTTCTGTGGCTTCGGCGTTGGGCATGGATACGACGACTCGACCGGCGGCACAGCGACAGGACCGACGCTGCCGACAGCCGGGCCGCTCACCGGCACGGGCGGCGGTGACGCGACCAGCACAGTGTTCGGCGATGCCGACGCGGCGGGGTTCAGCGGGAACTTCGTGTTCGGTCCGCTAGCCACTGGAGCGGGCACCGCCGATGCACTCGGTGCGAGCGGCTCCCTGTCCGGTCCACTCGCCACCGGAACCGGAAGCACCGGTCCGCCCCGAAGCGGTCCGCAATACATCGCAATCGCGGGCACCGGCCGATCGGCGAGCGACTTGAACGCGGCCGCAGCTGTCTGCAACGGGTAATCGTCGCCAGCCTTTGGTGCCACAAGACGACCGGTCGCGGCGCGAATTCCTTGCGCATCGACGTCCACATCGGTTTCGATTCCTTGCGTCGGCATGCCGTCAATCTGCGGCGAAACCGAGAGAGTTGATGCTGGCGACGATTGGTTGAACTGCTCGTCACCGGTGACGCCGAGCGTCGATAAAAGGCTGGCAGCGGCGGTCTTTGTCGCTGTCTCGTCGGGTCCCTGCACGGGAGTGACCGGAGTCGCAGGCGTCGCAGAGATTGCGGTGCCGGGCGACGCAACTGGCGGCACTGGCGCGGAGGTTGCGCACGCGAATCCGGTGCTTACGCCGTCGCCGTTGTCGATGTCGGTCTGGTAAGCGGGGCAGTCGAGCGCGTCGGCGCGAGCGTACGACCACTGCTGGTCTTCGTCGTCGCGCACGCGCAACTCACCGCCGGATGTTTTGAGATCCCAGCCGTGCGAGTGGCGGGTCGGAGTGCCAGTGAGCCCGAACGCCGCCGCGAGCTTCATGACGTCGGCCTCACTTGCTTTGCCCGACTGCCACGTATAGATCGGTGCGTGGGTGGGCGTTGTTGGCAGCGTGCCGGCGACGACGTAGCCGCCGAATCCAGCGAATCCGCCGACCGGCTGTGGGGCGACGGCACCAGGTGCGACGCCGGCCGCGGCGATCATCGGTGCGTCGGCGGCACCCGCGGAGGACCCGGTGCCGATCAGCAACTTGGGCGGCTTGCCACCTGACCCGGCGGCCGAATTCTTGCTCGCGCAGCCGGCGAGCAGCACGCCTGCGGTCACGATGGCCAACACGGCAGTGCCGCTAAACGCTGACTTCTTGGACGCCGATGTGCCGGGCATTTGTGATTCCTCCAGGTGCGAACCCGCGAACTGTCGGGGGTTCGACGCCACCAAGCCAACCACGGTTCCACCTATTCATCGGCGGTCAGCGCGGCGTTCCGAACACCCGCGCCATCATCCGATCGAAAACCCGGGCCGGCAGGATCGTGTGCAGCGCAACCAGCGGCTTGGCTCCAGGCCCGAGTAAGTAGCGCACCCTCGGTCGGCGCGCGGTCGCGGCGCGAGTGACGGCTTTCGCAATGCGATCAGGGGACGACGAGGGGCGCGGCTTGCGATCCACCGAACGCAGCATCCTCGCCACTCCGGGCGCCTGATCGGCGTACGCAGTGCTCGCCGATGCGGTGATCAGGCCGTCGGCGGCGATCGCGCCCCACTCGGTGTTCATGCCGCCGGGCTCGATCAACACGACGTGGATGCCGAACGGACTCACCTCGAGCCGCAGCGAGTCGCTCATGCCTTCGACCGCGAATTTCGTTGCGTGGTACCAACTTCCGAGCGGTTCGTAGATGCGGCCACCCATCGACGACATGTTGATGATGCGACCGCTCTTTTGCTTGCGCATATGGGGGAGTGCGAGCTGGGTCATGCGCGCGAGACCGAAGACGTTGACGTCGAACTGTCGCCGTCCTTCCGCATTAGGCACGTCTTCGAGCGCGCCGAACGCTCCGTAGCCGGCGTTGTTCACCAGGACGTCGATGCGTCCGGTCTCAGCGATAACGCGGTCGACGATGCTGACCATCGAGGCGTCGTCCGTGACGTCGAGGTCGACTACGTGGATGTCGGCGTCGGCGAGGTCTTTCATCTTCTCGACGCGTCGGGCGCCGGCATAGACGGTGAACCCGGCGTCCTTCAGTCGCAAGGTCGTCGCGTGCCCAATGCCCGACGATGCTCCCGTCACGATCGCGACCTGCGTGGTCATGGCACTCATTCCCATAGTCATCTAACTGGTTGGTTGGAATCTAGCAGAGCCGGTCCTGAAGTTGTCAACTGGTTGGTTGGTTCGCTCGTACACTGCTGGCCATGCCTCGCGACTCCGCGGCCACGAAGGCCCGCATCCTTAAGGCGGCAACTGCTGAATTCGCCGAGCGTGGGTTGGCGGGTGCTCGAGTCGATCGGGTCGCGGCGAGCGCCGGCGCCAACAAGCAGCTGATCTACGCGTACTTCGGCAGCAAGGAAGGTCTCTTCGACGCGACGCTCGAAGCCAACCTCGAGACATTGCTGGACGGCGTCCCGTTCGATGCTGCAGACCTACCGGGTTATGCGCGGCGGCTGTTCGATTTCAACGTCGAGCATCCTGAGCTTGCGCGCCTCGCGCGATGGCACAGCCTGGAACGTCCGGGCGTCTTCATGCAGCTGCCCGTCACAGGAGCGTCGCTCGGCAGAAAGATCGCCAAGCTCAAGGCCGCCCAACAAAAAGGAAGCATCGACGACACCCTGCCGCCTGCCCAGCTGCTGCTGATGTTGCTCGCGATCATTCACGCGGACAACGCGGACCGTGAGACGGTCGCGCACGCCGTCCAGCAACTGATTTCCAGCCGAGCGTTGTAGCCAGACGCGCGTTCTTGCGCGCGCTGAGCATCAACGGTCGTGAAAAAGGATCGGCCGCCCCCACGGTTCTTGCAGACAAACGCACTCGGGG
This sequence comes from Acidothermaceae bacterium, assembly GCA_036501485.1. Taxonomy (GTDB): domain Bacteria; phylum Actinomycetota; class Actinomycetes; order Acidothermales; family Acidothermaceae; genus PALSA-607. The sequence goes on from DASYAG010000056.1 coordinate 49,513, forward strand.
CAGAGAGGCGAGTGCTGCAAGAACCGTGAAGCGGCGACCTTGTGTTACTTACTTCGCGAAGTCCTTCGCTAGCTGCGTCAGGTTCGGAACGCCGAGACCTGTCGCCGGGTTCCAGGTCGCGCCCTGCTTACCCGTGTAGTACTCGTTGTTGTTGCTGAAGACACCCGGCAGAGCGGTGTTGACACCCTTCAGACTCGTCTGGAACAGGTACTGCTTGCCGGAGAACACGGTGGTGTCGTTCAGCGGCGTGAACGGCGAACCCCCGCCGTTAGCCCACTGGTAGATCTTCGGGTTCCAGAAACCGACCCGGTGGCCGACGTAGCTGTCGATCACCGCCGTCGTCCCGTTGAGCTGCGGTGACACGAAGCTGGTTCCGCCGTACTGCTCGAAACCACCGTCAGCCGCGAACAACGTCGGGTCGTAGTCGGCGTAGCCGGTCTGCGGGTCGGCGTTCGTCGACACGTCAGGCTCGCCACGACCGGTGTTCTGGTGACCGCTCTGCAACGACGGGTTCGGGGTGAAGTTGACGTCGGTCGGTTCCGTCAGGCCAGGAGCAACCTGCTGGAAGTCGGTGCCAGTGAAGTACTGCCGATCGTTGAAGCCGGAAATGCCGTTCTGGTAGCTCGGCCGCGGTTCAAGGACGCTGTAGCCACCGCCGTCGCCGACGATCAGAGTCTTCGCCGCAGTGGCTTGGTCCGGGAATCCGAGTGCCTGCCACAGATCCGCCAGGTAGTCCCAGCTCCAGGCCCGCTCGGCCGGGATGTTCGCCGACTCGGTGCTGGTGAGGTTGCCGTTGGAGTCGAGGACTCCGTAGGTCTGCAACCCGGCCGGGGTGGTGCCACCTGCTGAGGTTGTGTACGGGCTGTCCGCACCGTTGTCGACGGCGAGGTTGGTGCTGCCGACGTCGTCAAGGGCGTCGTACGCACCGGAGTCACCAGACGAGCTGAAGTTCGACGTGCCCTGCGCGCCGAGTTCGGCGAGCACCTGGTCGGTTGACGCAACGTACGCAGGAGTTTCGGTGCCCTGCAGAACTGTCTGCTGGATGTAGGTCTCCGACTCGCCCCAGCTGATCGAGAGCGTGTCGTTCATGTTGTCCGACGCCGCGGTGTAATACGCGTCCGCGTAGCCGGGGTCGCTGTTTGGCGCTTCGTACAGCCGAACGTTCGCGCCAGGCGCGATCGCACCGGACTGCTCGACGTCCAGGTCAGATTCGTCTGAACCGGCGACCACGCTCGGGCCGGGAGAACCACCGTCGATCGGGATGATCTTCAAGCGGCTCGCAGGCACGTTCAGTCCGAGGACGTTGTTCCAGAACTTGACCGGCGTCGTTGGGTCGATGGCCGCGAACGTGACGATGCCGATCGTCTCGCCTTGGCCCTTCGCGCCGCCGTTCTCGATCGGCTTCAGGTTGTAGTTCTTGACGAAGTCAGCGGGGGTCATCATTCCCGCCGGGACGCCGGTGCCAGCCGAAGGTGTGACGTTGACCTTGTGCCCGGTGGCGGTCTTCGCGTTCGACACGAATGGCGAGTAGTTGGTCAGGCCGAGGATGGCCAGGATCGGGCCGGCGAACTGCGACGGTAGCCGCGGGTTGGTGATGCTGCCGAACACGGTCTGGGTCTTGAAACCGCCGTGGATGCCGGGGGCCTTGATCCGGAAGTTCTTCAGCGAGACGCCGAGCGCCTTGTTGAACTCGCCGGCGGTGCCGGTCGCCTGGATGTCGAGGCGGTCGGCGAGGGCGTTCGTCTTGATGCCGTAGGCCTTGAGGTAGAGCTCGAGGGCCGCGATCTCCAGCGGCGACTGGCCGTACTGGTTAGCGAACTGCTGCGTGGTCAGGTAGGGGCCTGTCCAGCCGTTCGCGACCCTGCTTTCGAGCTGACTGAGGCCAGGGGAGCGCAGGATGATCGAGATCTGCACCGGGGTGTTCGGGTCGGTGGTGCCCAGCGGCGTACCGGCAGCCAGCGGGGCAACGTTCGATTGGGCAACGCTCACGGTCGGAGTCGTCGAGTTCGACGACGCGGCGCTCGCGGTCGCGCCCTGGGCAGCTATGAGAGCTCCTGCCACACCGACGCTGAGTGCACCTGCAATCACCCGCCTCTTGGTGAAGCGAACGATCGGATGTGCGTTGGGCATGGGTTGGTCCCTCCGTGTTTTGGCGCGCCAGGCCTGTAGGCCGGGCGAGCGGCTTGTCTCCCCACGGCAACCTAACTAGCCCGAATGCCGATGGGTACCCCCCAAGTGGATGACGTCCGTTTTGGCGCCTGGATTACGCCGATGTCACTTGGCGGTGGCGTGGAACATGGCGGCCATGTCCTTGTCTCCGTGCCCTTTTTGCACGGTGCGCTCAAGCTTTTGCTGGACGGCGGTGATGAGGTCTTGATCGATATCTGCGGCCTGTGAGGCGTCGAGGATGAGTTTGATGTCCTTGTAGGCGCCATCCGTAGGGAAGGACGGCGCGAAGTTGCGGTCGATCGTCGCCTGGCCCTTCATTTGGAGGAAGGGGTTGTCGGTCGCCGAGCCCTTGATCGTTTCAAGGAAGAGCTGCGGGTCGAGGCCGAGACCCTCTGCGAGCGCAATCGCTTCCGCAATGGCGGCACTGACTGCGAGGACCCAGCTGTTGACGACGAGCTTGAGCTTCGACGCTTCTCCTACGTTGTCGAGCCAGATCGTTCGTGCGCCGATGGCGTCGAAGACCGGTTGGCACTTGGGTTCGAGGTGGCGGTTTCCGGCGGCGAGGACCGTGAGCTTGCCGTCCTCGGCCGGCTTCTTGGTGCCGATGAGGGGCGCGTCTATGTAGTTGATACCTCTGGCTTTGGCGAGGTCGGCGAGACGTTCGGTCGCTTCGATGCCGACCGTGGAGCACTGCAGCCAGATGGCGTCCTTGCCCATCGCTTCTAGTGCTCCGCCGTCGACCATGGTCTGCTCGACGGCTGCGCCGTCGATGAGGATCGTCATGACGAAGTCGGCGTCTCTGGCAGCGTCGGCAGGGGTGTCGGCAACGGTGATCCCATCAGCCTCAAGGGCTGCGGCTTTGTCTGGGTTGCGGTTCCAGGCTCGGACCGCGAAGCCGGCCTTCTGCAGGTTCCGCACGACAGGCGCGCCCATGATCCCAGTGCCAAGCACGCCGATGGTCGGTTGCGTAGTCACGTGTCTCCCGTTCGGTTGGTCAGACGCGGCCATTCCCCGGATGCGGCTGCCCTATGTCTATCGCGAGGGAGCCTCGGGGCCGCGGGCGGCTAAAGTCTGTTCCCACGGGCCGTTAGCTCAACTGGCAGAGCAGCGGACTTTTAATCCGCGGGTTCCGGGTTCGACCCCCGGGCGGCCCACCCCATTCTGTAAAGCTCCGCCTGATGTGCGACACATCGTATTCGGTTGATGTGTGACGCGGTTCCGGTTGATTGGCGACACTGGCTCCGGTTGATGTGTGACACCTCGCGTTCGCCCCTGTGAGGCTCGGTCTCGAGCCGAAGGGGGCCTGAGGTGTTGATGGAGATCAGCGTGGTGGAGCAGCGGTATCAAGCGGTGTTGGCAGTGTTGGACGTGGTTTCGGTCTCTGAGACGGCGTCACGGTTCGGGGTCGCCCGGCAGACGGTGCACCGGTGGCTGGCTCGCTATGAAGCGGCCGGTTTGGAGGGGCTTGCGGATCGGTCGCATCGCCCGATCGAGTGTCCGCATCAGATGCCGGCGGAGGTGATGGCGCAGGTCTTGGAGTGGCGGCGGCGTCATCCTGGGTGGGGTCCGCGCCGGCTGGTCCATGAGGCCACCAAAGCGGGGCTAGACCCGCCACCGTCGCGGTCGGGGATCTATCGGGCGCTGGTGCGCCACCAGTTGATCGTGCCGGAGGCGCGGCGCGGGCGGGCGGAGAAGTGGCGGCGGTGGGAACGCGGGTCGCCGATGGAGTTGTGGCAGTTCGACGTGGTCAACGGGATCGCGATCGTCGATGGCACCGAGTTGAAAGCGTTGACCGGCATCGATGATCACGCCAGGTTTTGTGTCTGCGCCGCGTTGATGCCGAGGGCGACCGCGCGGGTGGTGTGTGAGGCGTTCGCGGCGGCGATGCGCACCCACGGTGTTCCCCAGGAAGTGCTCACCGATAACGGGAAGGTGTTCACCGGCCGGTTCGGGATCAAAGACACCGAGGTGCTCTTTGATCGGATCTGTCGGGAGAACGGGATCACGCACCGGTGCACGGCGCCGTATTCGCCGACCACGACCGGCAAGATCGAGCGGTTCCATCGGGCGATGCGCACCGAGTTCCTCACCGGCCGGGTGTTCGACTCGCAGGCCGCCGCGCAAGCCGAGCTGGACGCGTGGGTCGTTGACTACAACACCAACCGACCGCACCAAGGCATCGGCATGGCGGTGCCGGCCGAGCGGTTCAACGCCGCCGGTCGGCAAGCGTCGCTGTTGAACCTGCCCGGCCAGCGTGACCCGGGCCCGGACCGGTCCGGACCGGACTGGATCACCCGCCGCGTCGGCGCGAACGGGGTGATCAGCGTGGCGTGGCAGCAGTTCAGCGTCGGCAAACACCGCGCCGGTGAACTCATCGATGTCCACGTCGACGGAAAACTGATGCAGGTCTGGCATCGTGACGAACGGTTAAAGACCATCGTGCGCACCGAACAAAAGGAGGTCCGCAAGAAACGAGCCGCCAAGGCTCACTGACCCGGTTTACTGATGCGCGAGGTGTCGCACATCACCCGAAGCCAAAGCGTCTCACCTCAACCGGAGTCTCACAGGCCCACCCACTCCGGGTTCGGCGAACGTCTCCGCGGACTCTGAGCCGAGCCGTCACTTGCGACCGCCGCAGGCACCAACCCGCACGCACACCGCGGCGGAGTGCGCTCACGCCTTCAAGCATGTTCGAGTACGTAAGGGGTTGCCGCGATCGCCAAGTGGCCGAGGCGCTTGCTCGCCACCTCTATCGAGACTTCGGACCCGAGCATCAGGCGGTCGATGGCTTACCGACGGACACCCCATGGCTTGTATTACCTCTCGTCTGATAGACCCTAACAACGCGACAGTTGGGGGAGATATGCCGAACTACTACACGAGTGACTTTGCGATTACACAACCGCAAGCGTCGCTAGCCCCCAGGACGACGCGCTTGGTCTACGTGGATCAGGCGCGGGATCTATTCGGGATCTTTAAGATGCTGCCGGACTCGCACCTCTGGAGGTATGACACCGCTGAGTCGTTGCAACATCTCGTCGAGAACATCGACGAGGACAGCGCCCTCGTCGCGACGGTCTACGGGGCGTGTCTAAACGATGTGACTGCGACGGTCCTGGGCCTGGCTTGGAAGGCACGCGAGTGCGCGGCCACCTCAGTGAAGGCTCTGAATGCGCGACGAGTGGCAGCTTCGGCGGCGTGTGCCCGCGCCGGCTTCGAGGCGGCTACCGCTGCCATCGACCATGTTGTCATGTGGTCCAAGGCGCTGAAGCAGAGCGAACGCGATCACGATCTTGTCGCCTTGTTCACCGCCATGGAGGCAAGCTCAATACGCGGGTTGTGGGGTCGCAAAGGAATCCTAGAAGGCGACCACAAGGCTAATCACTTTTTGAACCATCAGCGGTCCGTTCTCAAGTTCGCGGGAGCGGAGCATGAGGAGATTCGGGAGTATCACCCACAGGTATATGACGTCCTGTGCAATATTGCCCACCCAAGTGCGGAGGGGCACCAGTATTTCTGGCGCATTCCAGACGCGGCCTCCCCGGTCGGCGACGCGCCTACCTTGGTTGAGATGAGCAGCGACCCAGACCTTCGGCCTCAACACCTCCAGCTCCAGCTTGTGAGCATCTTATGGGCACTAGGGTGGTCGGCTGCTCACGCCGTTCGTGCTTATGACCTTTGCCTGAAGGGCATAGCGTCTCTTGATCTGCTGGATGCGGGCGATTGACGCTGACGGCCTTGATCCGCGGCTACCCGCTACGGGTGGTTAGCCGGAGTACCGGACGGCGCGTGTGCCGCTAAGCCGTAGACGCACGCAACGTAGCTGCGACCGGCCTCCACAGAGGATCGGATCCGCGTTACACGTACGTCACGGTTCGTGCATGGTGCGTCAGGACTACCTCATCTGTATTTGGTCGGATGGCCCTGACAGTTGCGGTTCGTGACGCCGGACGGTGTTTCGGCTGAGGGTTGACACCCACCCCGGCCGTCATTGACGCTTCCTCGCTCTAAGGGAGTTGACTGCGGTTATGCAGCGTAGGGAGCGGAGCCCGCGGGAAGCCCCATGACGCTGGTATGTGCCGGCCGTGTGTCGACGCTGGCTACCAGATGTCGGCCGAGAGTTAACATGTACTTGCGGCAGCACGGTACGCAGCGGTGAGTGCATCCAGAAGCTGAGGTGTAACCGCGCTCACGGTGTTCCCTTGCCCAAGTTTGAGCGGCGCGATGAGCTGTTCGACGGGTTCGGTGAACTCCGGCGCTCGGCGATCGAACACGGATCTGTACACACTTAGGAACGCTCCCTGGCCGGGCCAGTTCCAAACCGTGACGAGCCCTGCGAGCTCAGGTTGCAGACGCGGCAACAGCGTTATCTCGCCGCGCTTGCCAAAGTATGTTTGCAAGCGCACGAGGCCCTCAGACTCAAGGTGCGACGCCCACCCGTAGAGCTGAAGTAAACCAGCTCGATGCTCATCCGCGGCTTGTGCGATCGCGTCGAAGAACGGCTGTCCACCCTCGATAGTCTGCGCCGTGGATTTGACTTCGGTTGGGGTGGCCGAATCAGCGGGCTCCTCGCGTGCAGGGTCTATTCGTCTCGGCACGACGATGCGCGATCCGCCCACGCTGTAGGCCGATACGACAATGAGGTCCAGCTTGATGCGGTCGCTAATCGCCGTGAGGTAGCCGGACAATCGCACTAGCTCCGGTGGCACGTCGTCGAGGACGACGACGAGCCGAAACGCGCCAAGGGCCAACGACTCCGCGACCATGGCTTCAAACTCCGCGGCTTCGTATTCTTTCGGCTGACCGGCAGAGTGGGCTGCCTCGTAGAGGGACCCGAAGCCGCGCGTTCGCAGGTGGTCACGAAGGATCTCGCGTTGCACCTGATCGATGGTTAGTTGATGCAACGCGGCTGCGTAGGCGAGCACTTGGCTGATTACCGCGCGCCGGGACTCGGCATTGGTGCGCAGTTTTATCTCGACCACCGAGAGCTGGGCGTGCGTGTCGATCGCGACCAAGTCAGCGCGCCCGCCGCCGAGTCGGACCTCGCGACCCACGACTGTGAGCTGTGGGTCTCCGGCGAGCGGGAGCAGTTGCGGCGCCCGCTCGATCACGGTGTGTAGTGCGTCCTCGTCTGTGAAGCCATGTGGCGAAAGGACGTTCCAGTTCTGCTCAGCCTCAAGCCAGATCGTCATGGCCGGCATTCTGGCCGAAATCGATCGCCGCACCAAACCGGGCTGGGCGCTTGGCAATGCGGCCGCTCGGCGGTAACTCCGGTCAGCGCGACCGTCGGCGGTGAGTCCGGGCCAATCTTCGAGCGTGGGCGGACGTCGTCGTGGCGCTCGGGTCACGAGCTGCGACTGCGGATAAATGTCACGGAGCGGTCCGCGAGGTCCAGCTCCTCAACGCGCCATCCAGCGTCCATCCACGCACGCGCTTGCACGTGGGAGCCCTGAGCCTCGTTGGACCACCAAGCCGTGCGTCGGTACGCACTCGGCGGCAGGCCACCGGGAACCGCTGTCGCGATCGTCTCGAATGTCAATCGGGTGCGTGGGCCGGATAGATCACGCAGCAGCCTTGCCAAGCCGTCGTACTTCGTCATGGCTGCATGATCTCGCAGTGCCGCGATCGGAGCCCACCGGCTCCTGTCGCAGCAGGCAGCGGAAAGGATTCTGAGCGCCATTTTTGCCCGTGCGCCGTCGGTTCGCCAGCGCGTCGTCGAGCTACCTGCCGCGGGACAGCGAACTCGGTGCCTTGGCCTGCGGTGAGGTTGCTCCGATCGTGAGTTAGCGGTTCGCACTGCTTCTGTGAAGGCTGGGTGCCATCTCGACGCATCCTCGGTCCCCGCATGCTTGCGCTAGTGGTCCATGTGGGGTCTGACCACAGCTTCGGCCTAACGAGACGCGAGACGAGCGAGCGTGTATCGAGCCGCGATGTCGCTACAGATGGTGCTCGGGTCTGAGTGCTCCCAAAAGCGCAGCACGTCGTAGCCCATTGCGCCTAGGCGAAGCGTCGTGTCCAGGTCGCGTGAGCGATTGCCCTCGATCTTCGAGCGCCAGAAGTTCACGTTGGTCTTCGGTTCCATGTAGTGATCAGGACAGCCGTGCCAAAAGCAGCCGTCGATGAACACGTAGAGGCCGACGCTGCTGAAATAGATATCAGCGCGGCGCCTGCGGTCGAAGGGCAGAGGGGTCGCGACTCTGAATCTCAGCCCCAGTGCGTGGAGTCTAGAGCGCACCGCTAGCTCCGGCAGTGTGTCTCGTCCACGGTTAGCCTGCATCGTCCGACGCGTAGCTGCCGCGACAGCGTGGGGAGACGGTTCGCTAGGCATGTCAGCAGCCCTGGGTACGATTCTCGCGGAGTGGCTCTCGGGATACCCCAAGTGGTGGTGCCATTATCTCCACGAGGAGGTGCGGGGTGGCTAGCGCGCGGAGCTACGTCGATGTGCCGCCGTCGGCGGCTAGGCTCACCGGTTCGCTGCGCGACATTGGGTACGACTTCCACACGGCCGTGGCGGACCTCGTCGACAACTCCATTGTCGCTGGGGCGCGCCAAGTGGACGTCAGCTTGGCGTTTGACCCGAACGCTTCGTACGTCCTGATCTCCGACGACGGCGATGGAATGACGCCCCAAGCGTTGTTGGAAGCACTTCGCTTCGGAAGCCGTCGCGAGTACGCACGACATGATCTAGGTCGGTTCGGACTTGGCCTAAAGACAGGCTCTTTCTCGCAGTGCCGACGGTTGACCGTCGTCAGCCGCCACGCACACAAGCGGCCGATCTGCCACGTGCGGACCGTCGACCTAGACTTCATCGAGCGAGCGGACTCCTGGGCCGTTCTTGAGGACGAAGATAGCGAGGCTATCGAGGAAGCAATCGGGCGGTTGCAGGAGCGACCGGGCACGGTCGTCGTCTGGGAGAACCTCGACCGCGTCCTCCCCGAACGTTACGCGGAGTCCGGTTGGGGGCGCCGACGCCTAGCCTCTCTCGCGACCAAGACTGCTGAGCACCTGAGCATGGTCTTCCACCGGTTCATTGCCGGTGACGACAGTCTTGACTCGGTGATTATCTCCGTGAACGACGAGAAGCTACAGGCGTGGGATCCGTTCGCTCGGGACGAGCCGAACACCTTGGAGGTGGATCCCGAGATCTTCGAGGTCGAGACCGACTACGGGTCGTCCGACGTCACATTTCGTGGGTACGTCCTCCCGCCCCGAGACAAATTTTCAACGCCCGAGCGGTCCGAGCGTATGTCCGGACCGCTCAAGTGGAACCGGCAGCAGGGCCTGTACATCTACAGGGCGAACCGTCTTGTGCAGTTTGGGGGTTGGAACGGTCTACGGGGAATCGACGAGCACACAAAGCTGGCGCGCGCATCGATCGACTTCGACACCGACCTTGACGAAACCTTTCAGATCAATGTCGCGAAGATGAGTGTTGTGCTGCCTGCGACATTGAAAAATATGCTGGAGAGGCCTATCCATGACCTGTGTGTTCGAGCGGATGCGGCGTACCGCCAATCGGCCTCGGGCGAGAGGGGCGCGTCTGCCCCTAAGTCGAGCGCAGCGGACTCCTCCTCCCTTCGCGACGTAGGCGTAGCGCTAAAAGCGGCCCTGCTCGACGCGCAGGATCTGCCAGGGTTTAAAGCCGGACTTAAGACTTTCAAGTCTCGTCACCCGGACGTGTCGGCGGCCCTCGGCCTCTAGGCGAGCGTGTGTCGAGAGCGGCACCATGATGCGAGTGGGCATACGCCACACCGCGGTCGAGCCGGGGTGCACACGTCGTTAGCCAGCTCGAGCAGCGCCAGCTGTGCTGCCTTCGCGTTCGGGCCGAATCCAATCATTTTTGCGATCGCGATCCTTCCGTCACTGTTCCGATTCTTGCGACCGAGCGAGTTCGCTTGGAAGCGCGCCGCTACACGCAATGCGCCGGAGGTTGCGACTACAGGCTCCTCTCCCCCAGTCATCGCGAGTCGCGCGAGATCCATGACGCTCGTGGGAACGGCTCCTCGCGTCGCTAGCTTCTCCAGCCGTTCCTCGTCGAGGATTGCATGGCGCGCGATCGCCCTCGCCGCGGTAACGAGGTCCGCCGCTCGCGCCTCGCGGCCAATCCAGGACAGAATCTCGGTGAGACGATTGGCACCGCGAACAAGATCTTGGGGGTCGACGAACTTTTCCAGCAGCGGCCAGATGGCGTTAGCCGTAAGTGTCGACACGCGATCCAACGCGAGTTCGCCGAGGATGACGTGCCACGGGGACGTGGCGTGAAGCCACGGTAATGAGGATTGCTTGTCCATCCGGAACCACGAAGCCAACGCGTTGCCGACGTCCTCAGTCGACGGCGGAGGCGCGGTAGTTGTCTCGAGGCTTGCCCGCAGGGCGGAGCCGACCGCGCAACCGAGTCGAGGTGGAACCGCATTCCCGATTTGCTTGAATGCCACCGAGGGCGGACCAGCAAACCGAAACCAGTCGGGAAAGGTCTGGATGCGCGCTGCCTCGCGCACTGTCAGCGTGCGATTCTGCTCAGGGTGGATGTACCAGTAGCCGTCCTTGGCAATGTGGGCCGTGATCGTCCGAGATACGTCGTCTGCGGAAAGGCGCTTGTACTTGTCATCGAAGATGTCGTCGCGGTAGCGCTTGAGGTGGTCGGGCAAATCGGAATAGCGGCTTTCGGAATCGAGTAGTTCGAACGCCCGCTCATCGTCATCTCGGACCGGCCTCGTGATGTGGTCGAAGACCTTGTTCGCGTCGGCAGCAGGGATCCCCGCGCGCATTGCCGTTTGGAACGCCGTGCGCGGCCTGGTGTAGTCGACCCAGCCGTCTGCACCGCCGGTGGGTCGCCACCCGCCTTTGACAGGCGGCAGATCCGAGATCGCGTTGGCGACGGTGACCTTCCGAGGGTCTTCAGCTGGCCACTGAAAGGCGCTTGCGTCCCGTACCCCAACCAAGATGAGCCGCTGGCGGAATTGCGGTACGCCGTATCGCCACGCATCGACCACTCGCTCCTGAACTGTGTAGCCGAGCTGTTCGAGTTCGAACACGATGCTGCGCAGGATGAACATTTCTCGGTCGAGTGCCATGTCAGGCACGTTTTCCATGATCACCGCTCGCGGTGACCCGAGCCGAACAACCTCGAGGAACGATCGCCACAGATCCCGCCGGTGATCATGTGGCTCACGTAGGCCGGCGCGGACGAGGTAGCGCAGTCCAGATCTTCCGGCCTTCGAGAACGGCTGGCACGGAGGTCCTCCTGCCAATACATCGATTCCGTTCTCGCTAATCAGTGCACCGACCCGCTCCACATTTGTTGGGTCGCTCAGATCCCAATCGAGTGCCATTCCGGCGAAGTGATGGCGGTGGGTGGCAAGCGCATCCACATCGTGGTCTGCGCCGACGACGACTCGGTAACCGGCCTGCTCTAGTCCTAGACTGAGACCACCTGCGCCGGCGAAGAGATCTGCAACCAATAGCGCACTGGGGTTCTCGGCGCGGATACCTCGGCAAAGCTCGGCGAGGTCGCTCGACGTTTCACAATGATCGGCGTGCGGCGCGAGCCGTACGAACGGACCGCGAACAACTGGGACGTTCGTCCGCGGCGTGTTCCCCATCCGTTCACCCCTAAATGTTGCTCAGCAGTCTAGGCACGCCCGCCAACAGAACCGTCCGAATGCGAGAAGTTGTTATCGCGTTAACACGTTTCAGCCACGCTCGTAGTCGTAGCCACTCGCGGATACGCGCTTTCGCAGGTCCATCAGCCGAGCGGCCTGCTTCTCAGAGGGAATCGACGGACTCGCTCGTGTGACCAGAGCAATTATCCCAGCATCCGTGGGGCTGAGCAGCCGGCGTTCGCGAGCAAACGTCTCAATTGCCGCCCACTCGTCGGGAGGGACCGCCATTACCGCCGCTTGGAGCTGAATCCCGTCGTCGACTCGCTGCTGTACGCGTCCGGACCTTTTTGCCGACAGGACCTCGTCCGCAGCGACGAGCTCCTCAATCCAGTCCTCCGGTACATCGACACGCATCGCCTGGACCGTGTTCCAGCATTGTTCGCGTTTGGCCCACTCGGTGACATTAGCCACGGGGCGCCCATCCGCGACGAGTACCTGCAGCACTTGCTCGGCTACGTCCACAGCGAATGTCTCAGTCGACTTCGAAATCGCTTGGCGTTGCCATACACCGTCGAAGTCGAACTCACCGTTGCCAGCCTTGGCGACGCTGTCAGCGATCTTTGCAATGGTGTACGTGACAATGTTTGCCAAGTATCCACTCTGATACCACGCTTGCTTGGCAACGGCGCTTCGGATTGAGTTGTACATGATGGCTTGCGCAACGAGCTGCTTGAAGTAGCTGTCGTTAATGGACTCGCTCGATGAGTCCCACCGCGCCGCCACATCGCTCGCGAAGGCGACAAAGTTCTTTTGAGCACCTGCGCTTACCAGGTGGGGCTTGCGCGCCCACGAAACCGCATACTTGGCGGCGTCGGTCTTGGTGATGACTTGGTCTCGAGGGAAGGTCGCCGAGAACTTGTTCTCCTCCGCGGCGCTACCGGACTTGGTTTTCTCGTTCGCGTACTGACCTCGTGCGCGTTCGTAGAACCACTTACTCTGAAATGCCACACCTGGTTGCGCAGGGGTCAAAATCCGCCTTGACAGTTCCTCAAGGCGGATATGGAAAGGGCTGTTGGAGAAGAAGTCCGCTTCATTAATTTTGTTCTGACTGTTGGCGAACCGAGAGATGTTGGGCACCAGCTCTTGGGCGTCCGCTGGCGACACCACAACTAACTTTGCCTGAACATGAGCGTCGTCGAACTGCGTCGCCTGCTTGTTGTCGCGGTGGGTGTAAAACAGCGAGGCCGTAGTCTGACCGCCGTTCACGATCTGTAGGTCGGTAACGCTGGTGATGGACTCCCCAGACAGCCCGACGGAAGTGGCTGTTGCGGTGATGCCGTTGTTATACGCAAGGAATCGGTCAGGTCTGGACATCAGCGTGTCTCGTATACCCCGATTCACTTTGCCCCGATTGCTTAGGTAGGAGCGCACGTTTCCCTCAAGAAGGCGTCCGCCGTAGCGACCGTAGAGATCCGCCAAGAGCCGCGCAGGGAGCACACAAAGGTACGTCGTGGTGTCGCCGTCCGCGGATGCCGCTTTCAGTGCGGGCAAGCCGTCCGGCGCCCACTCGGTCAGATCGATCGTGAGCTCTTCGCGGCCGAGCGCCGACTCGAAGACACGGTGGAAGCGCTCGATGTCCCATACATGAAAGTCGACCGGTATTTCGTCTACGGAGTCGGAGGGGAAGTCCTTTGCCCGACTCGACAACGCCATGTTAGTAAGCAAATAGATGCGGTACCGAGTCACGGTCCGGCCCCGCCGACGGATCTCGTCGGCGAGTTGGTACTCCTCTGCGCTCTCCTCCCGTCCGATTTGGAACGAGCCGGCAAGGGATTCGTCGATGTAGTTCTGGACGGCTGAGAACTCGCGCTTGGCTTCAGCAGCGCTCAGCGTCGCGACCTCAGAGTCATCGTAAAAATGGACCACTGCGAGTGCTATCGAGTCGTCGGAGTCGTCCATGTCGTACGCGCTAACCGTGAGCCTCTTGTTTCGGCTGCCGCTCCCTATGAAATGCACAGGTGTGAGGTTGCCGACCTCCTCTGTTTCGACGAGCCGGTCGGTAACTTCAGTCAGATAGGCCGATTCGGTGAAGTCGTTGTCGAGCTCGGCTCGGGCACGCACTTCATTCATCAGCTCAGCGTAGAACTGCTGCCTATCCATCGACCTGGCTACCCCTGTGCGTGTAATCCGTCTCGAGGATGATGAACTGCGGCAGGCGCTGCACGTCGATCCGATAGCTGGTCCGGTCAATCGCGTCTGGAAGCGTTGAACGCCTCAGCGCGGGGAAGCTGTCGTTGACGTCGTACATGTGGAGCCGGCGCACGACAAACGTCTGCTCGGAGTACCAGTCGTCGTCCAAATCGACAAGAAGCCGAGCGAACCGGCGGTTGAACTCGGCCCGATCCGCTCCGTCTTGAATTCTTGTCCTGATTGATGCCACGAGGTCTGGCAGCGTGACTCCGTCGGCGTAGGAAGCAAGCTGCTCCACCGTCACCACCGCGAGCCGGATATCCTTTCCGTCCAGCTGCCCTTCAGAACTGATTTCGATGTTCGTGCGGCCCGGCCTTAGAGATTTAACCTCGTATCGCAATCCTGGACTAGGGAACTGAAAGTCTTGGGAGCCGCCTAAGGGCCCGGACCAGGCGCGCGTGACCTCGTCGAGACCGTGGCCGTGTACCTCCGATTCGAATCCAAACCAAAGCTCTGCAACCAACCCCCGCAGTGCAGCTTCCGAGAGCCGTCCCGCCTGCGCTGTAAGTAGCTCCTGCCACTCTGCGAGGGTTTGCAGAAAGACGGTGAGGGCATCTGCCTCGCTCGGCGCCTCTGCGCTCTTTGCCGCGAGCTCGGACACGAGCGAGACAAACGGATCTGTAAGTGCCAACACTTGCAACTCCAGTGTGAGCGTCCAACGGCCATCGGAAGCTCGCTGGCGTCGAGTCACCTCGATAGCATTCGTTACGTCGGGTACTCCCGGGCGTTCGGACACGACCACCGCGAAATACGGACGCCCTACGGGACTAACACCGACGATCATCCGTAGTGGACTGCCAGCGTCTACTTCGCGTGACTCCGGCTCACCCCGAGCTAACAGCGCACGCCAGCGATCTTCGACGTTCTCAGTCATCGAGATCCTCATCGTCGCTGTCCTTGAACTCTGACAGCCAGTTCTGTTGCGCGACGGTGTTGATCAGATAGGTCACGTCGCCGCCGGCGTCGCGAACTTTCGTCGTATCACCTGGGATAGCTACCTTCAGTGCAACGACATAGTCGCTCTTGTCGATCGAGACGTGGTGATGCATGTCCACGTCGGATCCATCTTCGGGAGGTTCCGAAACGAGTGGATAGATGATCAATGCGGGACGGGCGAGATGCGGGTAGTAGATCCGCTCTGGCACACTCTTCTCCGGCTCTGCTGACCGGTACTGCTCCTCTGCGTGACTACGGACGGCAGGCTCCAACAGCTGGGCGAGATCGGTTGGTCCGGCCAAGCGCCGGCTGCTTCCCGACACCCGCAATGAGTCACCGTCGCGCCGGATGACACGGCGGGGGATCGGAAGTGCGCGTCCAGAACCTAGGGCGAGGGTGCGGTCCCTGCCCTTGGTCCCGTTCACAATCGCAATGTCCCACCGCGCGAGCTTTTCTGCCTTCGCGGACCTTGCCCACTTGCTGAGTGTGTCGCCGGAGAAGAATGGGTCTGAAGGAGGGGCGAGTCGGCCGTATCGCGCCAAGAACTCGGCGACGAGTTCGCGGTCTACGGACTGCCACCGATGCCAGCCGGCCCGCGTAGCGTTGTAATCGGCATCGAGCTCGACCGCACCGATCAGCCATTCGAGATCGGCTCTATTCTGCGTGTGGTCGGGTTCAAGTGTGGTCGTTTCGAGGCGGCGGCCTGCCAGCCCAATGGTGCGGCTGGCCAGTTGGGCGTTCTTCATCTTGTTACGTGCCGTGATTAGGAGTGCGCCTGGGTGTTTCCTCACAGCGAGACCGAAATCTTCTGGCGTGAGGTTCTGGCGCAACATCAAGCGAAGGTCGGTCCTCAACTCATCGATGGAGTCCGACGAGAAGCGGTAGTTGTCAGCGGCATCGGCGTTGATCCAGATCCGGCAAAGGTCCTCGTACCCATCTCGGTATCCGAACCAGCGCCCCATCTGCATTAGCGTGTCCGAAGCAGTGACCCGGCGATAAAAATAGCTCACACATAAGCCTTCGAGGGTCAGTCCTCGGCTGAGGACGTCACCACCCACGGCGATCATGCGGGCCGGCCGATCCCACTGAGCATCCTCCTCCGTCAACCGCTTGTCGGTATCGGAGTTGAAGAGTCTCACCCGGACGTCGGAAATGGCTTTTGGCAGTTGCTGCAGAACCTCGTCCCAGCCAAACGCGAGGCCAGAGTATTCAGTCTCGAATCGGTCTCGTAGCCGCAGAATGACCGAATGCTGTGTGCCCGTGTCGGCGTGGTGGAGCTCCACGGCCGATCTTGTCTTTCCGACCGACTCCGTGAGAAACTCGAAGACTTGGCGCTGTACGGCCTTGAACCGGGAGACGTTGACGAGCATCGCGCGGGGCTTGTCAGTGTCACCGCGAAGATCGCGAATCGCGTTGCTGAGCAGAAATGTGTCGACGGCGTCGGTGAGACTTGCTGGAAGCTGCACGACGCGAAGCTGCGATTTATGCCCGAGTGGGATCCATTCTTCGACGTCGTCGAGGTCTGTAAGCGCGTCGGTGCGAACTTGCTCGGTCGTGCCAAACGTCCGTGCACTCCCAACGTAGTTCGACGGCGCTTCGAGCGAGTACACGAAGTCGCGGGGGAATAGGTCGTTTTCGACGCCATGATCGATGAAGATGTTCGCGAATGGCGTGGCGGTGAAAGCGACGTAGGAGCTGCGCGAGAACCGCGCCAACACGTCGCGAATTGCTTGGTTGATCGCAGTTGGGTCTGTCTCTGAGTTCGTATTGATGGATGCGTAATCGGACTCGTCGTCCAGCATTAAGACAGGAACGGCAAGCTTTCCCCCAGATGCTTGGGCCTGCTCCCGGAGCCAGGCAAGGAGCGCAGCCAGTACGTGTTTGTTCTTCTTGACTACGAACACGTAGGGGTGTGTCGCATCCGTCTGGACTGTGATGTTCGAAGCTTCGTAGCTACTTTGCCTGAAGTCTCTTATTGCGGTCGTCATACCTGATGCCTGTGCAAGGTCTTTCCGGATCAGACCAACACCGATGTGCTTGCTTGGCGTCACATTGGCGCCTTTGCGTGGAATCACCTTCGACGAATCGCGTCCGATAAATGACTCATCAACACGAGCCTGCGTCTGTTGGCGAAGCACTTCCGTGTTGCCTGCGAGGAGAATGAAGAGCCGAAACCCAGCGTCGGCCGCTTTGTTGAAGAGCCCTAGATATGTGCCGGTTTTGCCAGACTGGACATCTCCTAGGACTAGACCGCGGCGCGCCCAAGCACCCTTCTTCGCTGGGTCGCCGGTGAGATCGAGGATCTTGTCCGTCAGCTCGTCGGTCTTGTCGATCACCTTTAAGGATCGTCCTTGTTTGACGAGCAGCTGCTTAAAGGCCAGCCACCGGCCCCAATCGATGTCTCGCTTGCGCGCCTCGAGCCAAGGCTCGTAGTCGCGAGACGTGATGACGGACCCGAGGTCCACGTCGATAGCAAGTCGCTCCATAAGGCGTCGAGCCACTGTTTCGAGATCTGGCTCTGCCAGAGCCTGACCCTGCAGGCCGTTAAATCTGCGGAGGCGATCGAGTAGCTCTGGTTCGTCGATCCGCTGATCCTGCATCGAGACGGTGACGAACTGCTCAAGCAGCAACATCGCCTTCTTGCGTTCAGTGGGGTCTATCGGCTCGATCAGGTCGCGCATCGACTACCTCCCTTAGGAACGACTCTAGATCCTTCATGCCGCTGAAGGGCTCGATGTGCGCTAGGCGCTCGGCAACCAGCTCAACGCTCCCGGTCATCGAGTCGTAGAAGGTGTTTGCCAGCTCCACCAACTGCTGAGGCTCGACCGTCGGCGGTGTGTGCCTGCGATCGCTGCCTAGACGGCTGTAGGCGTCCTCAACAGGAAACGTCGCTTCAAGTGCGCGAAGAAGGCGTAACACCGCCGACCGACTTCGATCATCGAGCAATTCCGAGAACGCAACGACGAGCGGGTGGTTGAGGTTGATTTCGTAGCGGAAGGTCTCACGATCCTCGATCAGGATCCATAGCCTGTCGACCTTGTCGCTGGTGAGCGTTCGGCCTCGGTATTGGTATACGCGCCGGCTGGGCCGGACAATCCGACTAGCGATTTGCAGTAGCCGGCGTCTCACCTCCGGCGGCGGCGAGGCGGAAGACTTCTTGATGTCCAGTGCCCAGAGATGGTCAAGTGCGTTCGGTATGTCAACTTGAACGCGTGCGAGCTTGCCAAGCTCGTCCTTTGGAATGATCCGAAACCACGTCCCCCACAAAACAAGTCGGCCAGCTCGATAGATGTAAAAGCCTTGGGAGTCGCGCAATGTGCCTGCAACTTGAGCGGCATCCCGGTCTGCAGCGCGAAGTTTGTTTATGTAGGGGAGGGTGTACGGCTGGATAGTCACCCATGAGCCTTCGACCTTCATTCTTTCGAGCTGTCCCCGCTGGGTCCCGCGGTGCTCCGTCAGAAAGGGGTCGATCCGGGGCACTTGGGCCCCGTTTATCCGCAGGACCAGCGGGTTGCTTAGGGGTGGCATTGTCGAACCCGTGAATCGATGGAAGACCAGTCCAAGGTGACCCCGAACCCGATCCATAAGTTCGTCCAGCTGCTCCTCAACAAGATTGGGGGCGGCGTGGAGTTGGTCCAGCCTCTCCCAGAGCACGAGCGTTCCGTGATCGTGCGAGTCAAGAGACTCGATCCAAGGCAGGGAGCGGATCTCTCGGTTGTCTAACAGCTGCAAAGACCACTTGCCGGTGTTCGCGAGATGATCAAGATCCCAGCGGACTCCGCCCAGAGCCTCCCCTTGCTTCGCGGCTAC
The DNA here is from genome assembly GCA_036501485.1 of Acidothermaceae bacterium. GTDB lineage: Bacteria > Actinomycetota > Actinomycetes > Acidothermales > Acidothermaceae > PALSA-607. The sequence goes on from DASYAG010000056.1 coordinate 68,280, forward strand.
CGTGAGAGACCTTGCTTGTGACAAGCTCGCGGTCTTTAGCCCTAAGCCGAAGCGACCGAGATCGTGCGGCTGCCGCGTGTAAGAGGGAGGCCGTCCGGCGAGCCTCATCGCATCGAGGAGTGCCTGTCGGTCCATCCCCGACCCATTGTCGATGATGGCGATTCGGGCTTCGGGAGTTGCTGTAAATCGAACGTCGACCTGATCGCTCGCCGCGGTTATTGAGTTGTCGATAACGTCGGCGATCGCGGTCTCCAGCGTGTATCCGACCGCGCGCATCGATTCCATAAGTTGCGGGTCGGGCGCGAGTTCCCTGTCCTTCAAGGCCCCTCCCCGCTGGGCGCGCACCAACCAGTCCGCGCACAGGGTACGGCGACATCCTCGGTCCTTGCAGCATTTCTCGGCGCACGCGCTGACCTGACCGCAGGTGGGCTCGCCATCAGGGTCCCGACCCGTTGGGCGGGTCGGTGGTGATGGCGCCAGCGAGTGCCGGCCCCCGAGGGCCGGCCGAGGCGACGCAAACGGCATAACACTCAGCAATTCTCGCCGATGTGCACAAGCCTTGAGCGTCCAGGGCGCGCCCCCGCAAAGACCAGTATCCTCTCGTGTCGCTGGACAACGAACCAACGATCAAGACGGCTGGAGGTCGTGTGATCAGTTGTGAGTCCTGTGGCTCGGACGACCTTCGACTCGTTGCTCTGTTGCCTGACGGACGCCGCCAGGTCAAGTGCGATGCATGCGGTCACTCATGGGTCCGTGGCGAGGCAAGAGCATCCCCGAGGCCGATAAGCACATTTGAAGAGGCGCGGACGCGTTTCCCCGGACCAAAGAACGTGGATCCGCAGAGGCTTGCGTACGTCGCCGAGTTGAAGGCCAAGTTCCTACGCCGGCACCCCGATCCCCAGCCCGCCGTCGGCCCATATTGGGCTCGTTATCAGATGGTTTTTAGCGAGGAGGGTTTGCGGACCGGAGCTCCCCAGGACCTCAAGGATTTCGCTAACTCCGACGTTGGAGCGCGGCCCGGAAACATGTCGGTTTTCAACCGGGCGTGGAACGATCTAGGTGCTGAGGTTGCCGCCAACCGCACTCGAGCTACGATCAAATATCTGCTCTACGGCCCTGCGAGTCGGCCCCTCGAGGATCGCCTGACGGACTTGATCGAGGAACGCCACGGACTTGGGATGACGGGATTCAAGGAGTCCCTGCTGACGAAGGTGCTTTGCGTCATGCAACCCGACCGCTTTCTTCCGATCCTGACTTACAGCAGTCCGAACCACGGGAAGAAGGAGGTAGCAAAGCTTGTCTATGACCTGGATCTTCCTGATGGCGCTCGCGTCCAATGGACAATCGGCAGGTTGATCCTGTGGAGCAACGATGTTTTGCTCACTCTCGCCGGCGACGGTTTTGCGCATATGCAGCACGTGTCACAGTTCCTGTGGGACACCGCCAAGAGCGCAGAATCTCAGGCGATATGACGCAATCGGGAACCCCTAGGTTCCAGGGAGATGATGGCGGTGGTGTCCCGCGAACCAAAGCCCGGTGACGCGTGACCGCCTATACGTCCCAAGCCATCCGACTGGTCGAACGACAACGTCGACATGCCACGAGTGATCGACGGTGGCGGGCAGCAAGTTCCCCTGCACGACAAGTTCCCGGTACCATCCGATCATCGACTCGCACACGAGCACGGCGCGGCGCTGACTGCCGTCTGCGTGAACGAGCGCAGCGTTGCCTCTCGTCGGCCGCAACGGACCACTGCTGTGCATTGACAAGTGCAGCGGGTCCGTACCGCCGGTCCTGAACGGGACGGGACCTCCGAATGCTTCGGCCCGCGCTCTTGTGGCATCGAGCCACCCACGGTCTACGTTTACTTTCTCGCCTCGATCGACGTAGCCAGTGAATGTAGCCATGTCCGCGTCGTGCGAGATCCATGGCGTTGTCCAAAGCCAACCAGCGAACCAATCGAGTTGTCCGTCAGCGTCCCAGATCTGCGAGAGTAACTGGAGCCGCGGGTCATCAACGGGCTTGCCGGAGTCGTACCACCAGCGAAGTCCGAGGTCAGGTCGCGCCCAGCCAAACGAGTAGATGAGCAAATACAACAGCGACTCCCAGTAGGACACTGCCGACTCATTCGAGTCGCCGGCCCGAGGTGGGGCCGGGATCCGTTCGTGCGTCAACGGAGAAGCCAACGCCCTGAATATCCAGGGGATGGCGAACCCCCATTCCCATTGCTCGCCGGTTGCGTCGTATGAGCTCGGGTGGCCCTTGAGCGACACCCAATGATCAGACCGCACGCGTTCGATGCGGAAACTTCCCGCCGATTGGCCGTCGTCGTCCATCGCCAGTCACCTTTCGCTGTTTGAGCGTTGTCGTTCGATGTCGTTGCAGTAGTCGATTTGGAGTTAGTGCTAGGGCAGGGTTCTAGGCTCGAGGAGGGTTGATATTGCTTGATCTGACTCGCGCGGGCCGTGATACCAGTCCTTCACTGTTTGAAATCTCCAACGGATGTCGTCACCCAGACTGTCCGCTTGCGCCGCTGAAAACTCGGACACATGAATCTCGCGCATACTGGTATCGCCCACGACATAGTGGATCTCGAACTCAGCCCGCTCGGGCGCACTTAGCCTGGTCCGCACAATCTTCTGGTAGGCCTTTGCCCAGACGTAGTAGTCGAGGCCCTGGAGGATCAGCATGGGGTCGGGGTTCTTAGACAGTTTCGTCTCTACGATGCGCACGTCGCCGTGTCCATCAAGCCCGATCAAGTCGATGTAGCCCCGACTCCAGGTCTTCGGTGCATCTGCCGGTCGCCACGCAGGCAGTTCCCGCAGCGCGGGCTGCTCGACGCCGACCAACTTGGGTTCCTGGCGGATCACAGCCTGCAGCCAGTGTTCGTCGTCTCGATGAATCGGCGGTGGCCCGTTCAGCCGAGCCTCCACGCCGGAGGCGACGAGCATTTGGATTGCCTGCAGCTCTTCGGGTTGAAGCTTGCCCTTCGTGGTTTTCAGCGATACAGGAGGCGTCCTCCCCTCGCCCGTGTAATGGATGCCGGCCTGGATTGTCAGGCCGTCACGGGCTCCTTTGATGGACAGAACCTTCTGTCCCATGCATTGCCATTCGCGTTCACCTCGCCGGTGACTAGCGTCAAGGGCTGGGTGGGCGGTCGCCCACTCGACGAGCTCGTACACCGCGGTACTCCGTATACCGAGATGAGCTGGTGTCGCTGCGTCATGGAGTTCCTCAGTCAGGGACTGCCCATCCTTGAGGCGCTTCCTGAACTCGCCGAGCGTCTCCTCTCTGGTCGGCAAATCGACGCGCCGTACCGGGCCGTCTCCGTGAATCCAGAGTTCCGGTTGCGCAGTTGCCGTCAGCCACGCCGCACGCTGCGACGTTGCGAACCTGTGATCGTGCGGAAGCGCGAGTACTAACCGTCGGTTCTCGCGATAGTGGAGGCCGAAGGCGAGCGCCAGTTCGACCTCGCTGCCTTCCTGAGGTCCCGCGACGATGAGGAAACGCGTGTGGTCCGCGAAGTAGGTGAATCGCGAGGAACCCGATTGCTTCCACGGCGCTGTCACTCCTATCGAGGCGGCGATTGACGGCGCCTCGGCCGAATTGAACTTTGCCCTCTCGGACTCGATGGACATCTCCTGTCCCCTCCTTCGCGGCTGGTATTTGAGTCGCGCGAGGCGGCCGCTAGTTGGTCTTGGGCGCTTCTATTTCCAACTCGCGGCATTCTCCGATCGTGACAGCCAAATAGCAATGCGCGCCCTCAGAGGGCTCGGCCAGTAGTGGGCCTTCCCATGCCGCTCTCACTCCGACGGGGCGTCTTGTCGGTGCTTGCTGCCACGATCATCTCGACGACAAAGGACAGACCTCAGGAGTGGCATGCGAGTTCGGATTCACCGCGGGTCGAGGGAGATCGGCGGAAGTTGTGTCGAGGTCGAGGCGGACGGCGCCCGACTGGTGCTCGATGTCGGGAAGCCGCTGTCTGCAGGCTGGAACGACGAGGTCCCGCTCCCGGCGGTGCCGGGGTTGGGCGACGGCGACGATACGTCGCTTCTGGGAGTGCTGATCTCCCACTCGCACTTGGACCACTACGGTTTGCTACCGCGGGTCTCGCCGCACGTGCCGATCTACGCCGGCGCCGCGACCGCAAGCATGATGTCGGCCGCCGGCTTCTTCTCGCGTGCGAGTGCAGAAGTCACATTGGCCGAGGAGTTCGTCGACCGGCAGCCAATCGCGATCGAACCATTCACTGTCACGCCTTTCCTTGCCGACCACAGTGCGTTCGATGCGTACTCACTGCTCGTTGAGGCCGGCGGCCGAAGGCTCTTCTATAGCGGTGACATCCGTGGTCACGGCCGTAAAGCAAGCTTGTTCGATCGACTGGTCGCACAACCACCGCTCGACGTCCATGCACTTCTGCTTGAAGGCACCCACATCGGACGCACGGGGCATTCTGGGGAGGTTGTTACCAGGGAGTCGGATGTGGAGGCAGCGATGGCGGCGACTTTCAGGTCGACGGTGGGGCTCGCCGCCGTGGTGTCATCGGCGCAGAACATCGATCGACTTGTCACCGTCTACAGGGCCTGCCTTCGTGCGGGGCGCACTCTGCTTGTCGACCTGTACTCCGTCGCAATGGCACAAGCAACCGGTCGCTCGACCATCCCACAGCCGGGATTTCCTTCTCTCGGCGTGCTGGTACCGCAACGGCAGCGCGTACTGGTGAAGACGTCAGGCGAGTTCGATCGGACGGCGGCGGTGCAGTCGGTGCGAGTCTTTCCCGAGGCCGTCGCCGCCGACACGTCGAAGTACGTTGTGCTCGGCTCGTCGGGAGCTGTGGCCGACCTCCTGCCGGGCGGCCTTCTTGGCCCGGACGGAGTTGTTGTGTGGTCGTTGTGGCCCGGATACCTGGGCGATGGTTCAGGTTCTCGTTTTGCGCACTCCGTAAGCCAGTGGGGTGTGCCGTTCGTCATCCATCACACCTCCGGCCATGCGCCAGTCGCCGATTTACAGAGGCTCGTCGAAGCTATGAGGCCGGAGCGGGTTGTACCTATACACACGGAAGGCGCGGCCGCGTACGGTCAATACTTCGCAGCGGTCGAGCATCACGAGGATGGGGAATGGTGGGGGGTATGACTCGGCACTCCGACGTAGTCGGTCAGCGCGTTGCCCGCCCGTGCTCGACGCAATGATTACTGCGGACTGGCTGGCGGCTGCAGTAGCCGCGATTGATGTCGACGTCGACGGGGACGCCGATTCGGTGCGCCTGCTGAGGGAGTTGCTAACACGGTCGGCGCTGGGTTTTGCCGAGGTACGACCCGACGTGCTTTCCGCCTCGGTGTCGTGGCCGCGACGTGGGCTGCATACCGAGGCAACGTCATTCCTTCGCGCGGTTGATCTGGGACTGGTGTCTGTTGATGCCGCTGGTTTCGTGACCGTGCACTGTGCCCGACCCAAGAGTCCGCCCGGCCGCTACGCGCTTTTCAGCAGTAACGGAGACGGGGTCGCGGTCAATCTCGAGTACTTGATACAGATTGGGACGACGGCCGAACTCGTCCTTGACCTCGGGTGGCCCGCAGCACAGGTGGAGTTTGAGCGCGGCGAGTTCGACGCACTTGGGCTCGGGCCCGATGGGAGGGTAGTGCGCGCGGTTGAGGCTAAGGCCAGAGCCACCGGTCCCGACAGCCTTCAAACGATGCTTGCTAGTTGGATGCAGTTCGCAACGACCGATGCTGAACTGCCTGCCACGAACTTGGGACGGAAGTACCGCGAGCTACTGAGGCTATGTGAAAGCGGTCCAGTCTCGGTGTGGCTGGTGGCTGCAGGCGTGCGCTGGTCGTTCGTCGCCACAACTGCCGACGGCCGAATCAGTTTGGTACCGGCTTCGACGCCGATGTATACGCAGGTCGTTGAGCGGCCTCCCGTCCCTGAGGGCGGTGCAGGGGTGACCGAGGATGAGTTCGCGTGTCCAAAGTGCGGCTCAACCGATGGCCCGCGTGGTACCAAGCGGGGTCGCGATCTCATTGAGCTCAACTGCTCGGACTGCGGCCACTCATGGACGCGGGTCCCGAGACAATCGTGCCAACGGTGTGGCTCAGCCGACATTGAATCGACGGGCTACGAGGGGTGGGCAGCGGAGGACATCGAGGAGCTGCGTGACGATCCGACCGCCGCATGGCACAACGTTGATTGGGCGACGTTCAGATGCCGGAAGTGCCGTAACGAGTGGAAGATCGGCCGACGCGTCTAGGTCGGTATGTCCTTCGCAAGAAGCTGACGTGCCGCCTGAGTCGACATGTCATCGAGATGCTGGTTTTGGGCCCCCGCAGTGTGATCGCCCGACCCCTCAGACTCAGTTAGCGACCCGGGCCGTCATGTTCTATGCCCTCTCCATAGCGGCGTAGATGCTGGCCGATGCGCTCAGTGCAGGCGATCCGACTACTCGACTCTGCCGATTCCCCAGCCGCAGACAAGCAGCACACCGAGAGTTACAACGGAGCAAGCGCACGATGTGGCGGCAGCGAGCCGAAGCTGAACATTGCCGGATGTGATCCCTGTGGAAACGAGCTTGTCTCCGTAGTTACGGAAGGGAATTAGACCGGAAGTCGCAACTGCGAGCGCGCTCGCAGTGCCCACGAGGGTTGCCACGTTTACCCAACGGAACAGCCATCGGACGGGATAACCCACGGACTCTCCCAGTGGTGGCTTCTTTACTTCCGTTCTTTTCGTGGCGAGACGTTTTCCCCAATCCCGCTTCGCCCCCAGTGTGACGGCTACGCAGGCGATCGTCGCGCATACCATCGGCGCGAACGCGATCCAGTTTGGCGAGAACGATGTAGGATACTTGACGCTGGACGGCGTGATGGTCCGGCCGAGGTCGCTGATCGCTTGCCAGACGAAAGCCGAGATTTCGTAAACAGCAAGTGCGCTAACTGCGAAGAAGGAGCGCCTAACTGTTCTCCTTATGGTGCTCTTTTCGTTGAAGTTGAACGATACGAGTTCTGCCATCGCTGCTATCAGTGCGAGCGCGCCGACTGCGGTGAGGTCTACGCACGCGGTTGCAAGGATGGAGTCCGCAGCACTCGTGAAAGCACATGCACCACTTACGAAGCACGCAGTCGCTATCGAACCATCGGTTGGCAGTGGCGGTTGAGCCGACAAGACCCCCCACTCTATCGACGCAATAATCAACGAGATAAACGCCATCAGGAGAAGCCGTGTCGCCTTGGTAGCAAACTGCGCTCTCCTGGATTCGTACAAGCTATCCTGCTCGTCTTTCGCGTTCTCCACCGTGGCGGGCCGTCGTCGCAGAAACCCTCGTTTCACGTCGGCAGGCCGCTTGAGAATATCCGCGCCGTAAGGGTACTTGTCGAATCGAACCAGAACTATTGCCATCGCGGTCAGGGCGAAGCCCGCAAGAAAAGCCGCCAGGTTGGAGTTGCTTCCCGCCGACCTTGTGATATCCCAGAACATTCCTGGATTCGGATCGATTTTCAAGGCGCTCTTCCATTCCAACAACCGCAGGTTCGGTTTCGCCGCCGGCGCACTTCATTCTGGCAGTTTGGAACCGCAGGGGCCAGGTGCGCCAGTCTCACAGGGCGAGCGCTTTGAGTTTGGTAGCGGCCAATCGGCGGGCACATCTTGTTGGAGACATGTCACCGCGCCCAGGGCCATCCACCGCGCGTTCCGCCTGAGATCAGACTCTTGCGCCGCGTAGCACTCTGGTATCAACGGGTAGCGGCCACTCACGCTTGCGCTACGGCGCTTGCGAGCAAACCGAGAAAATGTGGGTTGGTGTACCGCTGAGGTTATCAACATGGCGCAGGTGTCGACGGATGGGATTTGGGCGGATTCCTTGCCGAAGTTGAGTTCCTCAATGCGACGATTGCGCTCGACGATTGCAAACGACGACGAGGAATAGGTCCAATGAGGTTCGCTTCACCGCCTGGCTGGCCGCAGCCACCGGCGGGCTGGCAGCCGCCGCCCGGTTGGCAGCCTGACCCGAGCTGGCCGGCAGCGCCTTACGGGTGGCAGTTCTGGCGCTATCCGGCTCCGCCGCATCGCCGCAGGGGTTTTCGCGGCTGGGCAGCCTCGATGCTGCCGTCCGCTCCGCCCAGCACTCGACGTCCGATCATTTCTGTTTCGGCTCGTCGCGCGTGGACGGAGGTGCTTGGCGTCTTCGCGATGTTCTTCCTCGCTAGCGTTCTCGCGGCGGTGTTCTATGACGCGCACCAGCCGATCAACCACGACTTGATCTCGGTCTCCGAGGGCGTGCTCTCGGGCGTCTCTGAGTTGGCCATCGCGGCGATGGCGATCGTCGTCGTCGGCTCGCTGACTCGGCTACGCGGACTCGGCTTTTCCGATATCGGCTGGGCACCTGCGTGGGGTGAACACCGCGCCTACCAGTGGCAGGCGTTCGGGGTGTCCATGGGGTTCGTTGCCGCAGTGCTCGGATCGGGAGGGTTGCTGGCCCTCGTGAGTCCGCACGCGAAGTATCCGTTCCTGCCGGCGAAGGCATGGCACCTGATTTACGAGATCCCGCAGTCGATCTCGGCGGGCATCGTCGAGGAACTTGTCGTCGTCGCGCTTCTCGTGACCGCGCTCGAGCAGGCGCGTACCAAGGTCTGGGTCATCTACGCGATCGGACTTACGCTGCGGCTGAGCTACCACGTCTACTACGGCTGGGGCGTCATCGTCTTCTTGCTGTGGGCGGCCACTGCGATCTGGTTGTTCCGCCGCACTCGGCGCATCACTCCGCTGATCGTTGCGCACATGGTCTACGACTCGTTGGGCGCGTTCTACCACGAGATACCTCATCCACCCGCGGCGATCGCGGCACTCATCGGCTGGGCGATATTCGCGCTGCTCATCACGGTGATCGTGCGAGCTATACAGATCGCTACACGCGGACACCGAGCAGCTGGCTACTAGGTCGCCGATCTCCGACTGGGACGACCGACTGTCAGGAGGACGAGCCCGACGACGGCGAGTCCGATCGCCGAGATGAAGCAGTAGCGGTAGCCGAACTTCGCGCCCAGGCCCAGCAGCGGGCTCGCGAGGATCGCGCCGCAGGCGAATGTGTTGCTGTAAAGCGTCGAGGCGCGGCCGGGATGCAACGGCAGCAGTTCTTGCACGTAACTGATTGCCAGGCCCTGGACCGCCGCGATGCAGCACGCGTTCAGCACCTGCGCTGCGCCCAGCTGCCACACCTGCTGGGCGACAGAGGCGATGGCGTAGTAGGCCATCGCGAACAACGGACCTGTCAATACGAGTCGCTGCAAGGGCACTCGCTTGGACAGCACACCGAAGCCCAGCATGATCGGAATCTCGAGGGCTGCACAGATGCCCAAGATGACCCCCGCAGGCCCTACGCCGGAGTGCAGGTTGTGGCGTATCAGCAGTGGCAATGCCTGAACGTTCAACCCACTGGCGCTCTGTAGCAAGACCAGTCCGGCGAGCGTGGTCCATAGCGACCGCCGAGCAGCGGGCAAATCGACGTCCAACTTCTTATCGTCCGTCGACGGTTTAGCAATGACGGGCGGTTCGACGAACCAGCGCGCAACCACGATGGCGACGAACGCGAATAGCCCGCTCGAGCACGCGTAGAGGGTGGTGAAGCCGCCTGCGTTCAAGAGCAGTGAGGCGAGCGGTGGGCCCGCGACCCAGGAGAGGGAGAAGAACGTTCGAAGGGTGGTGGTGACCATTGGCGCGTTCGGTTCGCCCACCAGGAAGGCGCGGGCGTACGCGAACCCCTGCGGCATCAGCGCGCCGCCCATAGCTGTCACCGTGCAGGCCAGCGCGAGCAGCGGCCAGTAGCTGCGCAGTACCGAGAACAGCGCGGCACTGATGCAACCGGCCGTCGCGGACGCCATGAGCACCCGCCGCCTAGCCACCCGACCGTCCGAAAGCCGGCCGAGAACGGTCGACACCACAACCCCCGACAGGGGTTGGGCGAGCAGGAACACCGACAACTTGATCGGCCCTGCGTGCACGGCGCTGGTGAGGAACAGCGACAGGAACGGGAACGAAAGCGCAAGCGACAGACCGACCGCCAAGAACACCACAACGAGTGGACCGAGCGTGCGCGACCGAATCCGGAGCGGTGTCCCGCTGGTAGTCACCGCCGTCACAGCGCCACGTTAACCCGTCAGCCGGACGCCGAGCCACGGATATTGGCGGTCGGCCCTCGGCCGCTGGCACGCGGGTCGCTGGGCCAAATGCCGCAAAGCTCTGTCCCGATCGGACTACCTTTCGCCGTTTCGTGAGAAACGCGCTCGTGCGCAGCTACGCTCAGCCCAGTCATCGGCAGAGGGTTGTACGACCCGCACGCGCGGGACGACGATCACATCAGGGGGATCACGCTCGTGCGTTCTACAACAGCACAACGATGGCGACGAGCAGTGGCCGCAGCAGTCACTGTTACGGCATGTCTGGGTTGGATCGTTGCGCCGGTAGCCGCCCACGCGAGTACTACAACGCTGACGATCTTGTCGGTCGCGCGAGATTGTTCCAACCTCGGCAACGCCTTCAGTGTCAACGCGTCGGTGGCTGGGGACGCCCCCAACGCATCACGCCATCTGGCTGTGTACTCGCCGACCCTGAACCGTCCGCTTGGTCAGTCGGCGTTCACGACCGACGCGAATGGCAACGTGGCGACGATGAACTTCGAGCTTGGTAGTCAGGGCGGCGATCTGCTGCCGAGAACGTCCCTCGACCTCGAAGTCTTCTTGGTCAGCGATCCGTCCGAGATCACCGTGGCCCAATCCGGTTTCGTCCTTCCTGCTTGTGATGCCGGAACGATCGACACCGTGACCTGCCTTGACCACGCAGCGGCTTTGGGTACGCCGATATGCACTGGCAGCGACGGCGGCGATCCCTCGAAGTACCTCTCGATTTCCGGGAGCACATTGGCTGGTGGTACCGGCAACGCCTACACGGTGTCTGCACGGCAGGGCTACGAGATCACCAAGTCGGACTACGGCCTCGACAGTATTTCCGGCGATGTCGCGAACGGTGACGGCAGCACACCGCAGGTGCCGACGAACCTCCTCTTTCCTTTGGGCGAAGGTGACTTCACCGTCCAGTCCAGCACGCTGGCCAATCCGTCCGGCACTTACTACATCTATCGACTCGTACTCTCGGTAGCGCTTTACCCGGGCGCGTCGGTGGAACCCACGGGTCGGGTCGTCACTCGGATTGCCGGACCAGACCGATTCCAAACGGCATCCGCCGCGGCCCAATGGACCTACCTGAAAGGCGGCGCTGGTGCCGTCGTGCTAGCGCGCGGCGACCAATACGCCGACGCACTTGTTGGGGCTCCGTTGGCTGCGGCGAAGAACGCTCCGCTGCTGTTGACGTCGGGTTCGACTCTTCCCGCGATCACCTTGATGCAGCTCGAGCGCGTGCTTCCGCCCGGAGGGACGGTCTACCTGCTCGGTGGTGACGCGGCCATCCCGGCGTCCGTTCAAACTCAACTCACGACCGCTGGCTACCAAACGACGCGCTACGCGGGTGCCAACCGCTACGCGACCGCTGTGGCCGTCGCAGACGCGCTAGGTGACCCCGCCACTGTCTTGTTGACCACCGGCCTCAACTTTCCTGATGGCCTCGCTGCTGGCCCGGCGGCTGCCCACATCGGCGCAGCCGTGCTCCTTACCGACGGCGGTGTGATGCCGCCCGAGACGGAGGCCTATCTGACCGCCCATGCAACAACGACCTACGCCGCGGGTGGGCCTGCGGTTGCTGCCGACCCGAGCGCGACGGCGGTCGAGGGCGCTGACAGATACGCGACGGCGGCAGCTATCGCCGCGAGGTTCTTCAGCGCGCCGGCTGCTATCGGAATGGCAACAGGTGCGAACTTCCCCGACGCTCTCTCCGGCGGTGCTGCACTTGCCCACCTTGGCCGGCCGCTGCTGCTGACCGACCCTGCCGCGCTCCCGAGTGCAACGACTGCGTATCTCGCCGCGACGCCGACGGTTGCGGCGGTGACGTTGTTCGGGAGCACCACGGCGATCTCCGCGAATGTCGCGAGCATCCTCGCGAGCCCACCCGCCCTCTAGTCGCGTCTGCGGCATTTACGCGGACGATCCTTTTCGGGTATGTATGGAACCCGACGAAGATCACGACCAGGAGGTCCGCGACGATGCGAGCCACGCCCGCGACACGCAGCCAGATGTCTATGGCACGAAGGGTTTTCGGCGTTGGCGTTGTGGGTGCCGTCGCTGCGTCTCTCGTCGGGGTCTTCGCCACTCCAGCTCTCGCCGCGCCAGCCGGCGGCGCGGTTCCGTCCGGCTTCGAGCCAGCCTCGGTCACCTTCATCTCCGCCGCCGACGGCTGGGTTCTGGGTTCTGCGCCGTGCTCCAACCCGGTGTGCACATCGATAGTGCGGACGACGGACGGTGGCCGCACGTGGGCCGGCGTGCCTGCGCCCACCGAGAAGATCACCCCCGATGGCCGGGACGGGTTGGTCGGGTTGCGGTTCGCCGACGCGAACGATGGCTACGCCTTCGGCGACACGTTGTGGGTGACCCACGACGGTGGCGCGACGTGGGCGCAGTCGACGCTTCCCGGTACCGGTTCGCGTTTCGTCGTGCAGCTCGCCGCCTCCAACGGCTTCGTGTACGCGCTGATCGCGCCGACGGGGACCGCGACCGCAGGGCAGCTCTACCGGTCTCCCGTGGGCAGTGAGATCTGGACTTCGGTGCTGACCGTGACGACGACGGGCCCAGCGAATCTTGGCCTCGATGTGCAAGGTGACGACGTGTGGGTGCTCAACCCGGGTACGTCGTCCACGCTGTACCACAGCCCGGACGACGGCACGACGTGGAGCCATTCGACCGCGCCTTGCGCGGGCGACTTTGCGGCCGGCCCGTCGGCGGCGTACACCGCGCTTGGCTGCTCTAGCGATCCCGGTGCGGGCAGCGCGACGAAGACCGTCTCCATTTCAACGGACGGCGGGCAGACGTTCACGGCGACAACAGCCGGGCCGCCTCGCGGTGGTGTCTCGCTTACGTTGGCCGTTGCCGCGCCGGGCAACCTTGTGGTCGCCTCGTCGTCCGGCGCCTCGTTCTTGTACGCGACGTTCGACGGCGGCAAGACTTGGCAGACGGTGCTGGAGTCGACTACGGGTGGCCAGGCATGGCATGACCTCGGATTCACGACGGCGCAACAAGGCGTCGCCATCGAGGGCGACCCGGCAACGCCCCCTTCGCAGCTGTGGATGACGCGCGACGGCGGGCACTTGTGGCAGCCGATCACCTTCGCGACCGGTCCCGCCGTCCGGCTGGCTGGCTCCGACCGCTACGGCACTGCCGTTGCAACTTCGCAAGCCGAGTTCCCGTCGGGTGGTGCAGGCGCAGTAGTGCTGGCGCGCGGTGACGAATACGCCGACGCACTCGTTGGTGCGCCGCTGGCCGCGGCAAAGAATGCGCCGCTGCTACTCACGACGGGTGCGCAGTTGCCTGCCGTCACTCTGGCCGAGCTTCAACGCGTTCTCGCGACCGGCAAGACGGTGTATGTGCTCGGTGGGGTTTCGGCCGTTCCCGCGAGTGTGGCGACCCAGCTGACCGGGCTCGGGTACGTCGTCGCCCGCTACAGCGGCGCGACTCGGTACGACACAGCGGTCGCCGTCGCCGATGCGTTGGGCGACCCGAGCACCGTGCTACTTGCTACTGGCGAGAACTTCCCCGATGCGCTGGCCGCCGGGCCGGCCGCCGCGAAGGCTGGTGGCGTCGTGTTGCTCAGTGCCGGTTCCGCACTGACCGCACCGACGAGTTCTTACTTGAACGTGCACGGCACGACGGTGTATGCAATCGGGGGACCGGCCGCGACCGCCGATCCGGCCGCGGTTGCACTTGCCGGGTCAGACCGCTACGCGACCGCAGCCAAGGTGGCGACGACGTTCTTCAGCTCGCCGACGACCGTCGGGGTTGCCACTGGCGAGAACTTCCCTGATGCGTTGTCGGGAGGCGCGTTCCTCGCGCACCTCGGCGCGCCGCTCGTACTCGCCGACACGAATGCGCTGCCCGCGAACACGGCGAGCTACTTGCAGTCGGTGGGTTCGACCGTCACGGCCGCTGACCTCTTCGGTGGTTCCGCAGTGCTGAGTGCAGGCGTGCAAACCGCTGTCGGCGCAGCGATCAGCTGACCGTCACCCCCCGCCGTCCGACCGAGCTCCAACGACCCCGGCTCGCCGCGAGCTGCCGGCCGAGTCCAGCCAACTCGGGGTGACGTTTCGGTGGGCCTGACAGGCGGGTGTGACTTTTCGCGCTGGGCGGGTAGTACAGGTCAAACGTCAGCGACCGAGATGGAGTCCTGTGGCAACGAGCACCGCGCCGATGTCGGCTCACTCCACGGTGGGGTGGGCTGGAATGCTGGTCGCGCACCTTGGACTTGTTGCTCGGGCTGTGATCTACCTGCTCATCGGATGGGTAGCGCTCATGCTCGCCTTCGGCAGAGGCAATGGCGAGGCGGACCAAAGCGGTGCGCTGCGAACGCTCGCTGGCAGGCCTTACGGGTCCGTGAGTCTGTGGGCCCTGTTCGCAGGCTTCGTGGCTTATTCCTGCTGGCGGTTCAGCGAGGCGATCTGGGGCGTCGCAGGTGAAGGCGACGGCGCGGGTGCGCGCATCAAATCCGGCTTTCGCGGTGTCGTATACGCGTTCTTTGCGCTGACGACCTTCTCGGTGCTGCACGGTTCGGGCTCCAGCCAAGCGACCACGCAGCAAGACGCAAGCGCGCGAGTGATGCAACATCAAGGGGGTCGGTGGCTGGTCGGGATCGTCGGTGCCATCGTGGTGATTGTCGGACTAATGCTGGCGGTCGAGGGCGTTCGTCGCGAGTTTCTCAAGACGATGCGCATCGGGCAGTTGAGTGAGCCCGCGCGCCGCGTGGTGGAAACGCTCGGAGTCATCGGCACTACAGCTCGGGGCCTGATCTTCGCGCTCGCCGGTGCTCTCGTCATTGATGCAGCCAAGACGTTTGATCCGGCGAAGGCACGAGGCCTCGACGAGGCACTTCGTACGTTGCGCAACCAGACCTACGGGGCTGCGCTCCTTGGTGTCGCAGCGGTCGGCCTCATCATCTTTGGCCTGTATGGCCTGTGTGAGGCCCGCTGGCACCGCGTCTAAGACTCACGGGTTAAAGACTCGCTGTGCGGGACGCAAATGTGAATGGATGACGGGTGCACCCGGATCCGCAGTTTCTTCGTGCCTGGCCTCGCTCCGCCGTCGAGTTCATAAGGGAACTTGCGGTCGAAGGTGAGCGTGAACTTCTTTCCCTTCGTCATCTGCACGAAGGGCGACTTGCCTGCATTACCAAGCGCCATTCGTCCAAGCGCCCTGGTCCACTGCAGCGGGTTCTTTGCGGTGACGATGCCGAGCTCCAGCACACCGTCGTCCGGCCGTGCGTTCTTGAAGGCTTTGACACCGCCCAGAATCTGCCCAACGTTGGCGACAAGAATGCACGCGACGCGACCTTTGAAGAAGCGCTTGCCATCGATCGTGATTGTCGCCTTGGCGCGATTTGCAGCGAGATTCTTGGTACCCGTCCAGAGGTATGCCGCTCGCCCGAACCGGTCTTTCATGCCTCGATCAGCATCTCTGATCATGAGGGCATCAAAGCCAGCGCCAGCCATCACCGTGAAGTGCTCGCCATTTACCGAGCCGGTGTCGAGGGGCCGGCGATGTCCACGAAGTCCGACCCGCACAGCTTCGGCCAGATCACTTGGAATACCGAGGTTCGTGGCCAACAAATTCGCAGTTCCGGCTGGCAGGATTGCGATCGTCGCAGATTTCCCAGCCACCGCATCGATGCACCGCTGAACGGTCCCGTCGCCACCCCAGACGAACAGAAGGTCCGCACCGCCCGCAAGTGCGCGGCGAGCAAATTTCGGGGCCTGCTTGCTCTTTGAGATTTCGTACCAGAGCGGATCGGGGAAGCCTTCGCGAGCAAGCACCTCGCGCAACTCGCCTAGGCCTCCTCCCAGCGTCTTTCCCGAGTGGGCGATTACTGACACTGATGTCACAACGCGCTCCGTGGCTGTTGTCGGAAGTCGCGAGGTCGGCCAAGACCCTCGCGGATGCTGGGTCTACCCCGCTGCCGACGTTCGACACGGCTTATTAGTCGCGTGACCGCGCAATCTCATGAATATTCTCGAAACTGGGGGGTAAACGGCTGCCATGGCGCTGCAGTGGGGTGCGCGTGACGTCGGCTCGGCTTAGCCGACGCCGGCGTCGCCTAGACCCCGACTCCCGGCTCGGGCTTGAGTTGACCTTGTGGGGTGTCGCGGCGTTCGTCGTCCTGGTTCCCTTTGGCGTTCTGCTTGCGTTGGTTCGTTCGCACAGCTCCGGCTTACAGAGCGCCGACCTAAGCGTCGCGACTCACGCGCACGAACTCGCTATCAATCACCATGGTCTTGTCACATTTCTGCAGGCCGTAAGTAACGTGTGTGCGCCGCACACCTTCTGGGTTCTCATCGCGCTGCTCACCGTCGTACTCGTTATCCGGCGGGCTGCACGACTCGCCCTGTGGGCTGCGGTCACGATGGCAGGTGCGGCGCTCTTGGACAACGTGATCAAGACCGTTGCCGACCGTGCACGCCCGCACCTCGCAAACCCGGTGGCGAGCGCACCCGGAAAGAGTTTCCCATCGGGCCATGCCCTTGAGTCGTTCGTCGGCGTCGCCATCCTCTTGATCGTGATGCTGCCGCTGATGCGGCCCGTTTGGCGATGGTTAGTGGTTGCGGCCGCCGTCATGTTGCTCGCGTTGATCGGGTTCGCTCGGGTAACACTTGGCGTGCACTACCTCAGCGATGTCGTCGGCGGCTGGATCTTCGCAGCCGGCTGGATAGCCGCGACGTGCGCGGGATTTCGGGTTTGGCGCAAGCAAGCCTGGCCTCGCCCCAGCGCCAAGACCGGTGGCCTCGACGTGGAGGCCAGCGAACACCTGGTGAGCCCATGAGACGCGCCTTGACGATCGTGTTCGGCGCCGCGGTGGTACTTGCACTCGTGATGATCGCTCTCGGTCTACTCGACGCGCATGTGCTCGCGCACAGCCGCTTCGGACGAGCGGACGGATCGGTCGACTCGGTGCTGGCTCACCATCGAGACCACGTGCTGAACGCGCTTAGCCTTGGCGCAACTGACGCGGCATCGACCATGCCGGTCACAGCAGTCGCGCTACTCGTCACCGTAACCGCGCGACTTGTCTTCAAACGGTGGCGGGAGCCAATGCTGGTGGTCACGGCCGTCATCGGCGAGGTGACGATTTTCATCATCACGACGCTCGTTGTGCACCGACCCCGACCCAACGTCGTCCGCCTCGATCACGCACCGCCGACGTCAAGCTTCCCGTCAGGTCATACCGCGGCTTCGGTTGCGCTGTACGGCTCGATTGCCGCGCTCGTGGTCTGTTACGGCGCGGGCGTGGTGTGGCGGCGACTGGCTGTCACGGTCGCCATCCTGTTCCCGGTCGTCGTCGCGGCGTCGCGGCTCTACCGAGGCATGCATTACCCAAGCGACGTGCTGGCCGGCGCGTTGCTCGGCTTCAGCTGGCTGCGGGTGTCGATGTACGCCGTGCTTCGCGGGGGTTCGGCCCGCTCGAGCCAACCAGCAGCGCCGACGTGGGTTGATCGCCAGGGCCGGGTAGGTGACGAGCATGTCGTTGGCGCTGCGTGACAGCGCACAACAAATCGCGGACCTTCACTGTCATCGCTGCGACAGTGAAGGCCCGCGATCTTAGCTAGTCGAGTCAGTCCACTGTTGTTGTTGAACAGCCGAGTTCGACAATCGTGCCAGGTGCCGTGCCCCCGTTGGCTGCTGGTGCGGTCGATGCGTACAGGTGACCGTTTGCCCATTCAACTGCGGCGACATCGGGGAGTGAGATGACCGGGTACGGCTTGCCGTTAACGATCTCCGCGATCTGCCCGCTGCCGAGTTCGGCGACGTAAATGTGGCCGACAGGGTCGATGGCCAGGTTGGTCGCTGACTCGAGACCCCCCGCGATCTTGGTTGCGCTGCCGTGTGCTCCGATCGCGTAGACGCTGCCGAACGCGCCGTCGATACCGCCGGGCAAGGTCGTCACGAACAGCTGGCCGTGTGGGCCGACTTCAACGTCGGTGGGTACGGGCTCGGCGACGTAGGTGATGCCGACCACGCAAGACGGCAACCCGTTCGCGGCGGCAAGCGCGGCGGTGACCTTCTCTGGCTGTGGCGGAAGAACGCTCAGCACGGAGATGTGTCCTGACGCGTCGACCTTCAGCAGGTCGTTACCGCCGGCGTCGGCGACCGCGAACGCACCGTGACCAAGTGCGGCGACCGCGTACGGGTGGGAATCAACCAATCCGGTGTAGTTGAGCGTCGCACCTGCCGCGTTCAGCGCGTTGAGCACGCACGCGTTGGTGGTGTGGATATCGCCGTAATGATTGATCTGGTCGGGGTTGTACTTCTTCTCGAACGCGGCCAGGTTGACGGTCAGGTTTTTCCCGCCTGCATGGACAATCGTCAAGGTCGTGTAGCTGTGGTCGCCGTTGCTGGTGGTGTACGCAACCTGGTGAGTATCCGGGTCGACCGCCACGCCTCCTATGTCGCCACCGGTCGACGGGTCGGGGCCTACCGCCAGCGGAGTCGGGTGCCCGACGATCGACAATGTTGAGGTGAAGTTGTCAGCCACGACGACGTTGTGGCCGTCAACGGCGAACTGCAGCGGCCCGACGAAGGCCGACGAGATCGTCTTGATGATCTGCCATGACGGCGGTGTCGGGCTCGCCGCGGCCGAACCGGCGGTGGCCGCTACGAGTGCGGTTGCCACCCCGACGGACATCGTGCCCAAGCCCATCATTTTCTTCAGCTTCATGTGCGTGTTGCTCCCCTTTTTGGTTAGGCCCTGGCGCCACTTTGGTAGCGCGGCGTTCCGAAAGCGTTACGGGCAGGCCGACAGATTTACACAGCGCACGAACCAACGGCGTCGGCACAAAGGACGATCTGTCCGTGGGTGCGTACTCCTCTCGGATGACGTCCGCCGGGTTCTGCCTAGATCGGTGAGTGCTCGACGGTCGCGTCCGGCGCGTCGTCGCAGCCCGACACTCGACAGGGACGGCGGGGAGTTGAGGTTAGATGCGGCCGATCACGGTCTGCGCTTGGTCCTGTATTGCGGCCACGGTCGGCGGCGTAGCGCCGAGTACGAGGTCGCCGATGGTGAAGAAGGTTGCGCCCGAGATCACGTAGATGCCGCTGAAGGAAATCTGTTTCCCGAGCAGCGTTTCGGCTCCGGTCACGGTCGAAGCCTTGTCACCGATGCCCGCAGTGTTCGCGGTGTTGAGATTGACGTGGACGCCCGCTGGAAGGCGAGTCGCGATCAGGGTTTGCGTCTCGCCCAGCTCCTCGGCGTACACGGCTTGCGCCGCAGCGGGGCTTGCCGCCATAGCGACGATGATGTCCATCACGTTCGTCGTCTGAGATCCATAAACGCATTCCTTGCTACCACCCGTGAGGGCCTCTTCTTTGCCCGGGCCGTAGGTCACGTGAGCGAGCGTCGACGCTTCGTCCTGAGTGACCAGCTGGCACGGATCAAGGTTGACGGGCGGTCCCGACGGCGTGGGTGACGGAGACGCTGATGCGGACGGCGTGGGGGTGGGCGGAGCCGAAGGCGACGGCGACGCGGGGGCCGAGCTTGCGGGCGGCGGCAGCGGGATAGGAGTGACCGGCGCGGACGACGACGCTGGTGCGGGTGCTGTTGTCGCGGGCGCGATCGCCGTTGCCGACACCTTCGGCTGCACTGTCGTCACCTTGCTCTGACTCGACGACTTGCACGAGGTAATGAGTAAAGCGGGAGTAATGACAACAAGGACGAGTGCAGCGCGTCGTTGCATTTCGCGTATCTCCGATGGCGTGATGCATTGCAGGCGGTCGCCACGATTGAAGACGAAATGTTGCGGCTGCACATCGGTACGCAACTACGTAGGCGGTTGCCCATTCGAGCCGTCACCACTGCCATCGCCGACGTCGGAGTCTGCGGCGCCACCGGTCTGAACCGAGCCGGCGCCCGGGATGTGCGTCGTCGATCCACCGTCGGGCGTGGTGAACGTCGACACGCCGCCGCCTTCGTTCTTGTAAGTGACCCCGCCGCCGAGGTTTGTCGTCGAAGTGCCGCCAGGCGTACTGGTTGTCGACGTCCCATCAGTGTTTGTTGTTGTGACGTCAGTTCCTCCGCCGCCGGTAATCTGGGTGCCACCCGGCAGGGTGACGCTGCCTGTGCCGTTTGGGTTTTGTGTCACGACTTCCCCGTTCGGGCCGACAGAGGTGGTCGAGCCGTTCGAGTCGTGCCACGACGACGGACCGTCGCCAGGCGGTTGCCAGCCAGGGTCGGAACCTTGTGAGCCGTCAGGGTTGAGTGTCTGGCCACCCGGCAAGTGCACGGTCGTTCCTTGTCCAGGCGTGGTCACTGTCGAGGTGCCGTCTGGGTAGGTCGTCGTGACCGTGCCGTCGGAGCCCGTCACGGTCGTGACGCCGGCCGAGCTCGTGACGCCGCTGCCATCGGGATGCGTCGTGGTCGTCGTCCCGTCGGAGCCGAACGTCGTCGTACTGCCGTCAGGGCCGGTGATCGTGGTGCCGTTGGCGTCGGTGTGGGAGCTGAATCCGCTGTCGCTGCCGCCGAAGGTGGTGTCGTTGGAGCCATCGGGTTGGTCGACGCTGTTCATGCCGTTGTCGTGCGACGTCACGACGGTGCCGTCTGGAGAGTTGGCGGCAGTCGCCCCCGTGGTATCGGAAGTAAGGGCTTGGGAGCCGTCAGTAGTGGAGTGGCTCGAGTAGCCAGGACCTGTCGTGTCGACGCTGCCGTCTTGGTTGTGCACGCTGACGCTGCCGTCGGGGTTCACGATCGGGTCGGAATCGGTCGGGACAGTGTTTCCGTCGGGATCGGTCACGGTCACCGTGCCATCGCCGTTCGGTGTGATTGTGTTCCAGCCATTCGGGACGGCGGAGCCGTCAGGTCCGGTGACCGTGGTCGTGCCGTCGCCGTTTTGGGTGATCGTGTTCCACCCAGTCGGGGCAGTTCCTGGGTCGGAGTCTGGATCCGTTCCGGGGCCGAACTCGGTCGGTCCACCAGTCCCGCCACTCGCACCGGTTCCGCCGTCCGCGCCAGTGTTTGTTCCGGGACCACCGTTTGTTCCGGGACCGCCGTCTGCTCCTGGACCGCCGTCTGTTCCGGGGTCGGCTCCGCCGCCCAACAGCCCGCCGATCGAGCCGACGAGTCCGAGCGCGCCGCCGGCTCCTGCGAGCATGCCGAGCCCTGGCCCGAGGCTGTTCGAACTAGGTGCGCAGCTGACGCACGAGGCAACGTAGAGGAGCAGGCTCATGACTGGCCGCCTTGTGCCGGAGCGACTTGGGCTGCCGCGAGCCGTTTTCCTCGCTGGGCAGCGATTTCTGGGGTCAGTTGGAACCATTCCTTCGCAGGTTTCAGCGACCCCACCGATCGGCCTTCGCGAACGAACAGGTAGCCGACGCCGGCAAGTAACAACAGCAGCGAAAGGTGACCCCACAGAGTCAGGATCAGAAACGGATCGGCGGCCCCGTGCGAGACGTGCCCGGTCGCGATGCCGTTGTTGAGCATGTGGTCGGCGAGCGAGACGCCGATCGGCACCAGCAACCATGCCCAGGCGAACTTGATGCGGTGCCGATAGAGCATCCACGTTCCGAGTCCGAGGGCAATGAGTGCGGTGTGCACGAGGTGGCCGACGGACAGGTAGCTGGAGCCCCACACTTTCGCGTGCACACCACCTGGTGACAGCCACGAGAACGGCGGGAACGAGCCGAACTGTGCACCGCCTCGACCAAGCGATGCGTCCTCGAACAATGTGAAGCCAGCACCGGACCACGCGCCAATCAACACGAGATCGAGGACCGACGGCCTTGTGTCCTTGCGGCGGACAGCAATCAGTACGACCAGTAGCACCGGTAGGAGCTTGAACAGTTCCTCAGTGATCGGCACCACACCCGCGACCGCGAACAACGAGGTGACGCCGAAATGGCTGACGAGAGGACGATCGAACAGCCGCGAAAGTCCAGTAACAGCAAGGAAACCAGTGAGACCGGCACCGACGAGACCGCGCCATCCGATCGTGCGAACCGGTCCGGCGGCGATGGTCAGCACGCCGATTGTCCAGAGTTGCCCGAACGCATCAGAGAAGAAGTGGCCTGCGCCGGCTTGCTTCGTTAAATGCGGCAACGCGGCGATGACCGTTACAGCTGACACCGCGAGGCCGATATTCGACACCATCGTCATCGTCTTCGCTCGCGTGGCAGATGTCGCGGACCGAGATGCGTAGATCAGCGCGACGCGCAGCCCGATGACGACACCGATCAGCACGATGGCAGCGGCGGCGCTCGAAGGCAACACATGTAGGAGCCGCGCCGCACCCGCCGCTAGAGAGATGGCGATGCCAACCGCGGCGATTCGCGCGAGTCGGCGGTCGCCAGCGTGGGTGAGGTTCGGCGTTCGCAGTTGCGTGGCCATGGTTGTCCTCTGCTGCTCCCGGGCCGGTTTGGGGTGGCGGGGCTAGTTCAGACCTGGGCCGTAACGTCTCGGTAATTCGGAATTCAGGAGCTTCTTAGCCGCGTCTCATGCGACGTACAGCAGACGGTCGGAAAGTAATGGAGACACGATCGACTGAGGAGCCAGCCATGAGCGCCGACATCACGCCCGAGAACCCAACACCGAAGGACACCGCGCCAGCACCCGAGGCTGCCGCTGCAGTGCCGTCGCGGCATCGCCGGCGTCGCGGTCGGACGACGGCGGTGCTCGCAGCGGTTGTCGCCGCGGCCGTCGCGGGTGCTGTCGGCGTCGGCCAACTGGATCGGCCCGCGGCGGCTAAGACGCAGAACGCCGCTGCGGCGGCCAGCAACTCGCCGTCCAGCACTTCGTCTTCAGGCACGTCTTCTTCAGGCACGTCGTCGTCCGATGGATCGTCGGGCAGCAACGCGGACTGGTCGCCGTACGGAGGCGGTTATGGCGGTTACGGCTACGGCGGTTACGGCTATGGCTACAGCGATCCGTGGAGTTACGTGCCGAGCTACGGCTACGGCGGTTCGAGCGGTTCGAGCGGTTCGAGCGGTTCGAGCGGTTCGTCGGGCAACTCCTCCAACAGCTCGTCGAGTGGCACTACTGCGGGCAGTGGTTCGCCGTCCAACGTCTCCGCCATCGCGACCACCGTTGATCCTGGCCTGGTCGACATCAACTCGACGTTCGGTTATGAAGAGGCCTCGGGCGCCGGCACGGGAATCGTGCTGACGTCAACCGGTGAAATCCTCACCAACAACCACGTCATCGACGGCGCCACCGCGATCAGCGTCACCGACGTCGGCAACGGCAAGACCTACAAGGCCACCGTCGTCGGATACGACGCGACGCAAGACATCGCGGTGCTGCAACTGCAAGGCGCGTCAGGCTTGAAGGTCGCGACGATCGGCGACTCGTCGAAGGCGACAGTCGGCGAAGGCGTCGTGGCGATCGGCAACGCGGGCGGCACCGGCGGAACTCCCAGTGCTGCAGGCGGATCGATCCTCGCGCTGAACCAGCCGATCACTGCAAGCGACGAACTCGGCGGCACCAGCGAGCAGTTGACCGGACTCATCGAGGTCAACGCCGACGTCGAGCCGGGCGACTCGGGCGGCTCGCTCGTGAACAGCGCCGGCCAGGTCATCGGCATCGACACCGCAGCATCCGGATCCAACGGGCAGGACGACCCGTTCGCCTCCTACGAATCGGGCGGCTCGGCAAACGAGGGTTTCGCGATTCCGATCAACGAAGCGTTGACGATCGCGCGCCAGATGGTCGCCGGCAAGGCATCGGCGGCTGTCCACGTCGGCAGCACCGCGTTCCTCGGCGTCGAACTCGCATCGACCGACTCGAGCTTCGGTCAGTCAACTGCCTCGGGCGCGACGATCGCCGGCGTCATTGACGGCGGGACGGCGGCTGGTGCGGGCCTCGCGGAAGGCGACGTGATCACCTCACTCGGTGGGCACACCGTCGACTCGGCCACCACGCTCTCGACGCTGATGGCCGGATACCACGCGGGCACCAAGGTCGTGCTCGGCTGGACCGACACGACCGGTGCGACCCACACCGC
The DNA here is from genome assembly GCA_036501485.1 of Acidothermaceae bacterium. Lineage (GTDB taxonomy): Bacteria > Actinomycetota > Actinomycetes > Acidothermales > Acidothermaceae > PALSA-607. Next base: position 92,395 of record DASYAG010000056.1, read on the forward strand.
GACTGTGACGTTGGGCAGCGGACCCGCCGCGTAGCTCGGCACAGACTGAAGTCGGGGACGTCCCGTTGCCTCCCAGGGCGGTGGGACGTTTCCGATTTCTTCGTGCGGCGACCCGGTCGTTGCATCGTCTATCGCGCGCGCTTTGCTCTGTTGCTGTAGCGCAACAGCTCAGCTCTGTTGCTGTGGGGCGACAGCTCAGCTCTGTTGCTGTGGGGCGACAGAGCAAAGTATCCGGAGAAGTTGATCGGTCACGCCGCAATTGGCTCCGCGAATTCCGGCAAATGGGTGAATATTGTGCGCGAATGGTCTCATGTTTGGGTTCTGTGTGACGATGTGACTACTTAGCGTGTTGTTGGGCGGTCCGGATACTCGTGCCCACCTTTTGCCGCTACCTCATCCAGTAGAGCGGCATTTGAATGACACGAACCTCCCTCAGGCACGCGTCCGCGACCTCGCTCATGGCGTTTTCCGTCGTCGCCGCGCTAGTCATGACGACGGGCACCGCGCAGGCGGCCGCGACGACGGTCCCTCTCGGCACCGCGGGCACGTACGCGATCCTCGCCGGGTCAGGAATCACGAACACCGGGATCACGACGATTAACGGCGATGTCGGCTCGTCGCCGACTGCGTCGGAGACCGGCTTCGCCGCGTGTCCGGGTGCGAACTGCGTGACGCTGACCGGCGCGAACCACACGAGCCCGAACCCGAACGATGCAGTGACTCAGGGCGCGAAGGCCGCGCTGACTAACGCGTTCAACAACGCTGCCGGCCAGACACCTGGCGTCGTCCTCACTGAGCTCGCAGGTCAGACACTTGTCGCGGGCGTGTACACATCGGCGTCCGGCACGTTTGGGATGTCAGGCACGCTGACCCTCGACGGCGCGAACAATGCGAACTCCGTCTTCATCTTTCAGACCGCGAGCACGCTGATCACCGGCGGCACCGGCAACATCAACCTGATCCGTGGCGCGCAGGCGTGCAACATCTTCTGGAAGATCGGTAGCGCCGCCACCCTCGGTGCCGGCTCGACGCTCGACGGCACGGTCATGGCGCACGACAGCATCTCGCTCGGCAGCGGCGTCACCGTTATTGGTCGACTGCTTGCTGGCGAGCAGGCGTCCGGCGCGGGTGCGGTCACGTTGATTCACGACACGATCATCCGGCCGACATGCGCCGCGACTCCGGTCGTGACGCCAAGCGCGAGCGCGACGCCCAAGCCTTCTGTCACACCAAAGCCGACTGCTACGCCGAAGCCGACTGCTACCCCGAAGCCGACAACTCCAGCCGCATCGGCCTCCGCCGCAGCAGCGTCGAAGTTAGCCGCGGCAGCAAAAGCAGCCGCAGCATCGAAGGCGGCAGCGGCGTTGAAGGCAGCAGCCGCACCCGGCGCAGCGGGGGCCGGAGCAGCAGCACCTGGTGCACCTCAGATCCAGCGCGTTCCGGTCGGCGCCGTGCACACAGGTGACGGCAGCTCGATCCGGCACGCAGGCACTGTGCCACCGGTCGTCGCCATCGGGATAGCCACTCTCGGACTCGCCGTTGCCGGCGCCAGCGTGACCGCGTCGAATCTCGCTCACCGTCGCCGTCGTCAACGATGAAGGCGCGCATGGCGGTAAGTGCAGCGATCGCGGCCGTTTTCGTCGCAGGGTGCGGAACGTCGAGCGCGACGAAGTCGGCTGTCGCACCGTCTGTGGCGCCGGTACCGTCATCTGCCGTTGCGTCCGCGCGGGCGTCGTCAGCACCGGCGTCCGCGCCCGTATCGGATTCGCCGATGGATTCCATCTTGCCGTCCGCACCCGACGTCCCATCGTCTGTTGCGACTGCGGCTGACCTGGCGAACCTGCCGATCGCCAAGCCGATGAGCAAATCGGTTCCGGTGCGAGTGCGAGTTCCGTCAATCGGAGTCGACAGCCCACTGATGAACTTGGGCCTACTCGCCGACGGATCGCTACAGGTTCCCCCGGCCGCAACGCCCGCAGGCTGGTACACGGGCGCACCGACACCTGGCGAGCTCGGACCGGCCATCATCGTCGGCCACATTGACTGGGCAGGTGTCGACGGCGTGTTCTACCGACTGCACTCACTACTGCCGGGCGCCGAAATCGACGTCACGCGTGCGGACGGCAGCACTGCTGTTTTCCGCGTACTCAGCGTGCATGAGTACGCCAAAGATGCGTTCCCGACGAAGCTCGTCTACGGCAACACCGCCTACTCCGCGCTGCGATTGATCACCTGTGGCGGCGCGTTCAACACCAAGGCGCATAGCTATGAAGACGACATCGTGGCGTACGCCGAACTCGTGGGGCCCGCCGTTACCTAGGCTCTGTGGGTAACTTCGCCGCCATCCACAAGCTGCGTTCTGCCGTGTTGCGCGACGCCGCACAAGCGCAGGCTTCGTTGCATGACGACAGACACGCAGGTCAGGGTCAAGCTCCGCTCACCAGCCGACATCATCGACGCCGTTCCTTATCTGGTCGGATTTGAGCCGCACGAGTCACTCGTCGTGCTCTCGTTGCGCGGCCCGCGCAGCCGCCTCGGACTGACGGCGCGCATCGATCTGCCTGCGGCGAAATTCGCAACGGCGTGCGCGCGAAGTTTCGTCGGCTACCTCAAGCGTGACGGTGCGGCGCAGGCGATCATCGTGTTCTACCCGCCGTCCGGTGGCATTTCGTATCCGTCGATCAAGCCGCTGGCCGCTGCGCTGACCAAGCACCTGAACAGGGCGCGCATCGACGTGCGAGAAATGCTGTGCGTCGACGATGGCCGATGGTGGTCAATGAAATGCGAGAACGCCGAGTGCTGCCCGCCGTCCGGAACGTTGATCGAGCGCGACACGACCTCGGAACTCGCGGTCGCGATGACCGTCGAGGGTCGCGTTGTGCTGGGCTCGCGAGAAGAACTCGCGAACATGCTCGACCCTGTCGGCGGCATGGCGGCAGCGGCAATGGCATACGCGATCCCGCGTATTGACGAGGAACTCGCCGCGCGAGTTTTCGCGGGTCACAAAAGCCAGGTCGTCGCCGAATCGTTAGCGCTCTACCGCGCGACGGTCGAGGCGAGCGTCGAGGGCTCGGCTGGCGAACTCACTGCCGACGACGCCGCGAGGATGATCGTGTCTCTCGACCTGTGGGGTGTGCGCGACGAGATCCTCACTTGGTTCGACGGCGACCTCGGCGACGCGACGCGTGCCCTTCTCTTGGAGTTGGTCCGACGCTCGGTGATGCCAGGTGCCGCCGCGGCACTGACCGTGCTCGCGTGGGTCTGCTATCTACGGGGCGAAGGCGTCCTCGCCGGCATCGCGATCGATCGTGCGCGCACGGCCAACCCGAAGTACACCCTCGCGGAGCTGCTCGATCAAGTGCTCTCAGGTGCCGTCGATCCATCGATTTTCCAGGAGACGATTGCGAGCCCAGAGTTCCGGCAGGGGTTGGCGGCAGGAGCATGACGGCTCATTCGGGGTGTTCCCGCCGGTCTTGAAATCCCGACAACGGGGCACATACGATCGGTTACGTTCCAGCGAGTGCGTCCCCCAGGACCTCGGGTACGTGCTGGGGCTTGCGCCGACGGCTAGTTCAGGCCCCGCCAATCGAGGCACACGGCGGTGGCGTCGTCTTGCAAATCTCCTGCGCGATGGGCGACCACGGCCGCCGTCACCTGCCGAACGGTCTCGATCGCGGAGAGGTCGCTCATGTCGCGCAACAACGCGTGCAGCGCGGTGTCGCCCAGTGCCTCACCGCCAACCGGCTTGGCTTCGACGATGCCATCGCTGATCAAGACAAGGCGATCGCCGGCGCGAAGCTGAAACCGCTCGGGAACGTACAAGGTGTCAGCGAACATTCCGAGCGGCGGCGAGGCCGCGAGCTGCACGGTGCTGACGGCACCATCACGCACCAGGATCGGCAACGGATGTCCGGCATTGACCACCGCCGCGGCGCCGGACGGGACGTCGACTTGCAGCAGGGCGAGCGTCACGAAGTACTCGCCCGCGAACTGCTGCGTCAGATTGCTCGCGGCGTTGGTCGCTTGCGCGACCACGCCGTCGCCACGTCGCCGCGAGTTGCGCATCGTCGTTACAGCGAGGCTAGCGAGCATTGCTGACCGCAACCCGTGACCCATGGCGTCGGACACGGAGATTGTGAGATCTGCTGGTGCTACGGCGTAATCGAAGGTGTCGCCACCGATCTCATACGCCGGCTCGAGGCTGCCCGCGATGTCGTACTCGGCGCACGCGTAGGCGAGCACGGGCAGCATCTCCCACTGCATTTCCGCTGCGAGTTGCAAATCTCGTCGCCGGCGGATGCGCTCGAACTGATCGGTGTAGCGGCGGGCGGCCGCGATCATGTACGCGAGCACCCGAGCAACCTCTGCGAGTTGCTCGCGGATCGCAATGGTGGCGGATGGCACCTGCACTTCAAGGACCCCAACCCGCTCGGCACGCTGCGTGATCGGGAAATACAGCGCCACCCCGCCGTCCGGCATAGCGACTTCGACGACCCGCTGCTCGCGATAGGCGCGGCCGGCCTCGCTGCCTTCGATCCGTTGCGCACCCAACGTCGGCGACGGCACGGCGTCGGGCACCGGCTCGAGCGTGCGTTCCTCGTAGTCCGCGAGCAGCACGGTCGCGGCTTGCGCGCCGATTCTCGCGTTGAGGAAATCGTGCAGCACCGTGGCGAGCCGGTATGGCGGCGCGGCGTCGAGCGCGCGAATCAGCGACCCGAGCAGCGTGGGACCAATCTCGTCAGGCATGCCCGTCACCATACGGTGGTCGCTCTCGACGAGCCCGAGGCGCATTGAACGGGCACATTGAACGGGACGGCGGCGGCGTGCGTAGTGGGATCGATAGCCCATCACAACGTCGGGAGCCAAAGATGCGCACATCTCCAGTGATCAAGGCGACGGTCTTCCTTGGAATGGCCGCGTTGCTGGTAGCCGGATGCTCCAGCAGCAAGAAGTCGAGCAGCGGCACGCCTACTGCGGTAGCCAGCACCGCTGCACCTGCCGCGGCACCCTCTAGTGCGGCACCCGCAGCCGGGGGATCGGGCGCAGCCGCCCCCGCTGGTCCGGCCAGCGTCGCGTCGAAGTCAGGCGCACTGGGCACCTACCTGACAGACGGCAGCGGTAAGAGCTTGTACGTATATACGCCTGACACGACGTCAACGTCGACGTGTTACGGGCAATGCGTCGCAGCATGGCCGGCGTTGCTGACTACAGGTGCGGCGACTGCAGGCACCGGCGCTGACGCCAGCAAGCTCGGCACCACCAAGCGCAACGACGGCACGACACAGGTGACCTACAACGGTCACCCGCTCTACTACTTCATAGGCGACAAGGCCGCCGGCGACACGAACGGGCAAGGCAAGGAAGGCATCTGGTTCCTGGTGGCACCTGCAGGTACGCAGATCGGCGGCGGCGCGTCGTCCCCGGCCGCTGCAGCGTCCTCGTAGAGCTACTTAACTGACTGGACCGTCATGCGGCGTCATTCTCCGGGGCGCCGCATGACACCGGTCTCTCACAGCACTGATGGACCGCAAGAAGCAAGTAGCCATGCATGTGCGAGAGTCCAAGAATGAGGAACGTCATGCGTGCACGGTCAACAGCGATCAAAGCGACAGTTTCGCTTGGAGTCGTTGCACTCTTGGTAACTGGATGCGCGAGTAGCAAATCTTCCAGCGGCCCAGCGGCATCGAGTGCGCCGCCAACCGCTAGCGCAGCCACCACGACGCCCGCCACCGCAGCTCCGGTCGCTCCGGGTACCGCCGGCGCGAGTGCAGCAGGCCCGACCGCTCCCGCAACTGTCGCGACCAAGATGGGGCCGCTCGGCACGTATCTCACTGACGCGAGCGGCAACACGCTCTACCTCTACGCGCCAGATACGTCACCGACGTCGACGTGTTACGGGCAGTGCATTGCGAACTGGCCGCCACTGTTGACCAATGGGGCACCACAGGCCGGAGCGGGTGCGACCGCGACGCTCCTCAGTACGAGTCCACGCACCGACGGATCTCAGCAGGTTACGTATAAGGGTCACCCGCTGTATTACTTCAAGGGCGACAAGGCCGCGGGTGACACGAGCGGACAGGGCAAGGCCGGCACTTGGTTCCTGGTGTCACCGGCCGGTGCCCAGATCGGCGCCGTCAAGGCTTCCCTGCACTACTGAGATAGCTTCGCCTGGCTAGTTATCGAGCTAGTTGCTGCGTCGGCGCCACGAACGCGCCGCCAGGCCGATGAGCACGAGGCCGATCACGACAACGACAACTCCTAGCGCTGCGTACTGGTGATGCCCGGTCATCGGCGACCCGTGCAAGTGGCCGACACCTTGGTCGATAAAGACCGCGCCGACCGCGCACAGTACGACTCCTGCCATGCCGCGAATCCACACGTCGTCGCCTCGATCTCTAGCCGGTTCCCACCCAAGGAACGCGGCGCAGCGCCGAACGGTTCGCGCTTCCCGCCGTCCCGCCTCTACAAGCTCGCGCATTCTGACGGCTCGTCGCGCTAGGCGAACCGTCACTTCAACAGGTGGGCGCGCATGTTGAAGTGACCCCGCACCCCCCTTACGTGATCAACCAACCGACCGACCGCCGGGCCGCCGGGCGGGGCGAGCTGGCTAGTGGGTGAGCGGGGCGACTGCCGACACGATGACGTCGGCTGCCGAGTCGGGCAGGGCGCTGGTGCCTCCGAGGATCACGATCGTCAGCACGGTCGGGGATACGTCGCGCAGGTACTGCGCCTCTGCACCGGTAACCGAAGACGTCCCCGGGTCGACGAGCAGCAAGCCCCAACCCTGTTGCGCAGCGTAGGCAGCACCCGCGAGCGCGTCAGGGAAGTTCAGGCCCGTCGCCAACAGCAAGCCAGTCGGCGTTGGGAAAGTAGCGGCCGCTACGTCAGTCGCAGTCTGGTAGCGATCGGCACCGGCCAGCACAGTGGCACCCGGAGATGCCTTCGCCGCCTGTCCACCGACCGCGATGCGCTGCAGCGAGCTGTGGGCGACGAGCCAACTGGCCGTCTCCGCAGGCATGATCGTGTCAGCCGTCAGCAAGATGACGCCGCCGGTCGATCCGGCCGCACTCGCAGCAGACAATGCGTCGGGGAAGTTCACGCCGGTCGCGAGATAGACCTTCGTGATTGTCTCGGACGTCGAAAGCTTCGCTGCGATCAACGCCGCTGTCCCATAGCGGTCGGTGCCGCCGATGCGCACGGTCACAAAGCCGAGTGCTCTGATCTGTGCGAGCACGCCGTCGCTGATGGCCGACGTCCCGCCGAGGATGTACACGGTGTCGCCGGGGTTCAGTACGCGCGTGATGCCGTCTTGGGCACTTGCTCCCAACGAGTTGCTCGGCGTAAGTAGCACCGGTCCGTCGAACACCTTCGACATCGGTGATCCGGCCAGCGCGTCGGCGAAGACGTCGTCGCGCGCGAGGATCACGACCTTCGCCGAGTGGGCGGTCGGGTACATCGCCTGCGAGATCAGGTTCGCGGTCGCGTCGCGGTCGGGGCCGCCGATGCGAGTCACAGTCAGTCCGGTCAGGGCGCCACCAAGTCCGGCACCGCCACCGCCACCACCACCGCCACCGCCGCCACCGCCGCCACCGCCGCCGCCACCACCACTACCGCCGAGGCCGCCGGCCGCGACGTAGCTGAAGTTGCCGACCGAGTTGGTGCTGCCGCCAAGTGTCGTCACGCTCACTGTCACTGTGCCGGTGCCTGCAGGCGACAACGCACTGATCTGCGTAGAAGAATCGACCGTGTACGACGTCGCCGGTACGCCGCCGAAGCTCACCACAGTTGCGCCGGAGAAGCCGGTGCCGGTGATGACCACGATGGTTCCGCCAGACTCAGGGCCACTGCCTGGTGCCAGGCCCGAGATCGAGGGCACCGGCAAGTAGCTGTAGGTGCCGAACGACACCGCAGTGCCGTTCGTCGTGGTGACGCTGATGTTCACTGCACCGACACCCGCGGGACTGACAGCGGTGATCTGCGTCGCCGAGTTGACCACAAAGCTCGCTGCCGCCGTCCCGCCGAATTGCACGGCGCTTGCACCGGTGAAGGCGCTACCGGTGATGATGACGGTGGTGCCGCCGGCCTCAGGTCCGAAGGTCGGGGCGAGGCCGGAAATGCTTGGCGCAGGCAGGTATCCGAAGGTGCCGGCGGAGGTTCCCGTTCCGTTCGGCGTCGTCACAGTGACGGTTACTGCACCAACGCCGGCTGGCGACGTGGCGGTGATCTGCGTCGCGGAGTTGACGATGAAGCTTGTTGCGTTGATACCGCCGAACTGAACGACGGTTGCGCCGGTGAAGCCGGTGCCGGTGATGACGACGCCGGTGCCACCGACCTCAGGTCCGACCGCCGGCGCGAGACCGGCAACCGTAGGCGGAGGCAGGAACGTGAACGTTCCGAACGAGACCCCGGTGCCGTTCGTCGTCGCGATGCTGAGGTAGACCGCACCGACTCCGGCCGGACTGACAGCGGTGATCTGCGTCGCCGAGTTCACTACGAAGCTCGCGGCCGCGGTACTGCCGAACAGCACAACGGTCGCGCCCGTGAAGCCGGTGCCGGTGATGACGACGCTGGTGCCACCACTTTGCGGGCCGGACGTCGGGATGAAGCTCGCGATGTTCGGTGCGGGAACGTAGCTGTAGGTGCCGATCGACGTGCCCATGCCGTTCGGCGTCGTCACGCTTACCGTGACTGCACCAATGCCGGCCGGGCTGACGGCGGTGATCTGCGTTGCCGAGTTGACGGTGTACGACGTTGCCGGCGTGCTGCCGAAGTTGACCGCCGTCGCGCCGGTAAAGCCGGTGCCAGTAATCACGACGGTCGTCGCGCCCGTCTCTGGCCCTGAGGTCGGCGCGAGGCCCGAAACCGTAGGCGCAGCAAGGAAAGTGAACAGGCCCGCGGAGGTTCCGGGGCCGTTCGGCGTCGTCACTGTGACCGTCACCGCACCGGTCCGCGCGGGGCTGACGGCGGTGATCTGCGTCGCCGAGTCGACCGAGTAGCTCGCCGCGGCAACCCCACCGAATTGCACAGCGGTCGCGCCGTTGAAGCCGGTGCCGGTGATGACGACGCTGGTGCCACCGCTTTCAGGGCCGGACGTCGGGGCGAGCCCGCTGATTGCCGGTGCGGCAAGGAAGGCGAAGGTCCCGGCGGAGGTGCCGGTGCCGTTCGCCGTCGTGACGCTGACGGTCACTGAACCGGCACCGATCGGGCTGACCGCGGTGATCTGCGTCGCCGAGTTGACCACGTAGCTCGCCGCATTCGTCGTCCCGAACTTCACTGCAGTTGCGGCAGTGAAGCCGGTGCCGGTGATGACGACGCTCGTGCCACCACTTGCAGGGCCGGACGTCGGGGCGAGTCCGGTCACGGTCGGGGCTGGCACGTAGGTGAAGGTGCCGCCTGTGCCGGTGCCGCCCGGTGTCGTCACGCTAACGCTGAGTGCACCAGTTCCGGCTGGCGCCGTTGCGGTGATCTGCGTGGCCGAGTTGACGGTGAAGCTCGTCGCGTTCGTCGTACCGAACTTGACTGCGGTTGCGCCGGTGAATCCGGTGCCGGTGATGACGACGCTGGTGCTACCGCTTTCCGGACCGGAGGTCGGTGCAAGACCGGTGACCGTCGGTGCCGCGATGTAGGTGAACGTCCCGACCGAGGTGTCGGTGCCGTTCGGAGTCGTGACGCTGACGGTGACCGCACCGCTGCCGGTCGGTGAGGCCGCGGTGATCTGGGTTGCTGAGTTGACAGTGAAGCTTGTCGCGTTCGTGCTGCCGAACTTGACTGCGGTTGCGCCGGTGAATCCAGTGCCGGTGATGACGACGCTCGTGTCACCGCTTTCCGGTCCTGAGGTCGGTGCAAAGCCTGTCACGGTTGGAGCTGCCAAGAACGTGAACGTGCCGCCTGTGCCGGTGCCGCCGACCGTGGTGACGCTGACAGTTGCTGCGCCGGTACCTGCGGGTGAGGTCGCGGTGATTTGCGTGGCCGAGTTGACGGTGAAGGTCGCCGCGTTCGTGCTACCGAACTGCACCGCGGTCGCGCCGGTGAAGTTGGTGCCCGTGATGACCACGCTGGTGCCACCGGTTGCCGGACCAGACGTCGGCGCCAGGCCAGTAACCGTCGGCGCTGTAACGAAGGTGAACGTTCCCGCCGAGGTGCCGGTGCCGTTCGGCGTGGTGACGCTGACCGTTACTGCGCCGGTGCCGACCGGGCTGACCGCGGTGATCTGGGTGGCTGAGTTGATGGTGAAGCTCGTGGCGTTCGTGCTACCGAACTTGACGGCGGTCGCGCCGGTGAAGTTGGTGCCGGTGATGACAACGCTGGTGCCACCGGTTGCCGGACCAGATGTTGGCGCGAGGCCTGTCACGGTGGGTGCCGCAACGTAGGTGAAGGTGCCGACCGAGGTGCCTGTGCCGCCGACTGTGGTGACGCTGACGGTGACTGCACCGGCGCCGGCGGGTGAGGTCGCGGTGATCTGCGTGGCCGAGTTGACCGTGAAGGTCGCCGCGGTCGTGCTACCGAATTGCACGGCTGTTGCGCCGGTGAAGTTCGTACCGGTGATGACGACGCTCGTGCCGCCAGTTGCGGGGCCGGACGTCGGGGCGAAGCTGGTAACAGTCGGAGCGGCAACGTAGGTGAAGGTGCCCGCAGACGTGCCAGTCCCGTTGGGCGTCGTGACGCTGACGGTCACCGCACCAGTGCCGGCGGCCGTAATGGCAGTAATCGACGTGGCCGAGTTCACCGTGAAGCTGCTGGCGTTCGTGGCGCCGAATTTCACTGCCGTCGCGCCCGTGAAGCCCGTGCCGGTAATGAGGACGCCTGTGCCGCCGACGGTCGGGCCAGATGTGGGCGTGAAGCTTGTAATGGTCGGCGCTGGCAGGAACGTGAACGTGCCGACTGAGGTGCCGGTGCCGCCGACCGTGGTGACGCTCACGGTCACTGCACCCGTACCGACCGGCGATGTTGCCGTGATTTGGGTAGCTGAGTTGACGGTGAACGTTGTTGCGGCGGTGGTGCCGAACTTGACGGCGGTCGCACCGGTGAAGTTGGTGCCGGTGATGACGACGCTGGTGCCGCCGCTTTCAGGCCCGGACGTCGGGGCGAACCCGGTCACGGTCGGAGCCGCAACGTAGGTGAAGGTGCCGACCGACGTTCCGCTGCCGCCGGCCGTTGTGACGCTAACGGTCACAGCGCCCGTGCCGGCCGGGCTTACTGCGGTAATCTGCGTTGCTGAGTTGACGGTGAAGCTCGTCGCGTTGGTGCTACCGAACTTGACGGCGGTTGCGCCGGTGAGGTTGGTGCCGGTGATGACGACGCTGGTGCCGCCAGTAGCCGGACCAGACGTCGGCGCAAGCCCGGTAACGGTCGGTGCCGCGACGAAGGTGAAGGTGCCGACCGACGTTCCGTTGCCACCAACTGTGGTGACGCTCACGGTCACCGCACCAGTGCCGGTCGGTGAGGTCGCGGTGATTTGCGTCGCTGAGTTGACGGTGAAGGTTGCCGCTGCGGTGCTACCGAATTGAACGGCGGTTGCGGCGGTGAAGTTCGTCCCGGTGATGACGACGCTGGTGCCGCCAGTGGTCGGCCCTGAGGTCGGTGCAAGTCCGGTGACAGTCGGTGCGGGCACGAAGGTAAACGTTCCCGCTGAGGTGCCGGTGCCATTCACTGTCGTGACGCTGACGTTGACTGAACCGGTCCCGGCCGCGCTGACCGCGGTGATCTGAGTGGCGGAGTTCACCGTGTAGCTCGTCGCGTTGGTGGTGCCGAACTTCACTGCGGTGGCAGCGGTGAAGCCGGTGCCGGTGATGACCACGCTCGTACCGCCAGTCGCCGGACCGGACGTCGGTGCGAGACCTGAAATGCTCGGCGCCGGCTGGTAGCTGAAGGTGCCGCTCGAGGCGCCGGTGCCGCCAATCGTGGTCACGCTGACTGTCACCGAACCCGTGCCGGCTGGCGATGTCGCGGTGATTTGCGTCGCCGAGTTGACAGTAAAACTGGTCGCCCCGGTACTACCGAATTGCACCGCGGTCGCGCCGGTGAGGTTCGTGCCAGTGATGACCACGCTGGTGCCGCCGGATTCGGGGCCGAACGTGGGAACAAGCCCGGTAATCGTCGGTGCGGGCACGAAGGCGAAGGTGCCAACCGAGGTGCCGGTGCCGCCGACTGTGGTGACGCTGACAGTTACTGAGCCAGTGCCGGCGGGCGAGGTCGCGGTGATCTGCGTTGCGGAGTTGACGGTGAAGCTCGAAGCTGCGGTGCTACCAAACTGCACGGCTGTCGCGCTGGTGAAGTTCGTGCCCGTGATGACCACGCTCGTGCCACCGGTCGCGGGCCCTGACGTCGGCGCGAGTCCGGTCACGGTCGGGGCGGGAACGAAGGTGAAGGCGCCGGCCGCCGATGTGCCGGTGCCGCCGACTGTGATCACGCTGACGGTCACCGATCCAGTACCTGCGGGCGAGGTCGCGGTAATCTGCGTCGCCGAGTTCACCGTGAAGGTCGTTGCCGCCGCGGCGCCGAACTTGACCGCGGTGGCGCCGGTGAAGTTCGTACCAGTGATGACCACGCTGGTGCCGCCGACCGTCGGACCCGACGTCGGAACAAGTCCGGTCACCGTCGGTGCGGGAACGAAGGTGAAGGCGCCGGCCGCCGATGTGCCGGTGCCGCCGACTGTGATGACGCTGACCGTCACCGAGCCAGTACCCGCAGGAGAAGTTGCGGTGATCTGCGTTGCGGAGTTGACGGTGAAGCTGGTCGCCGCTGTGCTACCGAATTGCACAGCAGTTGCACCGGTGAAGTTCGTGCCCGCGATGACGACACTCGTCCCACCGGCCGTTGGACCTGACGTCGGCGCGAGGCCAGTCACGCTCGGTGTAGGTACGAACGTGAACGTGCCGGACGACGTGCCTGTGCCATTCACGGTCGTTACGCTGACGTTTACGGCACCCGTGCCGGCGGGCGAGGTCGCAGTGATTTGCGTCGCGGAGTTGACGGTGAAGCTCGTTGCGGCGGTGGTGCCGAACTTGACGGCCGTCGCGCCGGTGAAGTTCGTACCCGTAATGACGACACTCGTGCCGCCGACAGCGGGACCAGAAGTCGGCAACAGGCCGGAGACGCTCGGAGCAGGCTGGTAGCTGAAGGTGCCACTCGAGGTGCCGGTGCCGTTAGCGGTAGTCACGCTGACGTTCACTGAACCCGTGCCGGCCGGCGAGGTCGCGGTGATCTGGGTCGTCGAGTTGACCGTGTAGCTCGTCGCGTTCGTCGTACCGAACTTCACAGCCGTTGCAGCCGTGAATCCAGTGCCGGTGATGACGACGCTGGTGCCTCCGGCCTCCGGGCCGAAGTTCGGTGAGAGGCTGCTGACGGTCGGTGCCGCAAGGAAGGCGAACGTGCCCGACGATGTGCCAGTGCCGTTCGCTGTTGTCACGCTGACGTTGACAGACCCGGTGCCAGCAGCCGTGACCGCAGTGATCTGGGTGTCGGAGTTCACGACGTAGCTGGCAGCGTTCGTGCCACCGAACTTCACGGCGGTTGCCGCGGTGAAGCCCGTACCGGTGATGACGACACTCGTGCCGCCGCTAGCAGGGCCTGATGTGGGCGCGAAACCAGTCACTGCGGGCGGTGGGATGTAAGCGAACGTTCCGGCAGAAGTGCCTGAACCGTAAGGGGTTGTGACGCCGACGGTCACCGAGCCGGAGCCGGCTGGTGAGACAGCGGTGATCTGAGTGTCGGAGTTGACGACAAAGCTTGCTGCCGCCGTCCCGCCGAATTGCACTGCGGTTGCACCGGTGAAGCCGGTGCCGTTGATGACGACGCTGGTACCGCCGGCGGCGAGTCCTGTTGTCGGTGCGAGGCCCGAGATGACCGGCGGCGCGACGTAGGTGTAGTTGCCGGCCGACACGCTGCCGCCGATCGCGCCGACATTGACGGCGGTTGCGCCGGCAGTTCCGGCCGGCGTGACGAACGTCAAGCTGCTGCCGTCAGGGGCCACGGTGACGTTCGTGCCGGGCACGCCGCCGACGGTGACCGAGGCAGCTTGCAAGTTCGTGCCGGTGATCGTGACCGTGGTGCCGCCAACGGTCGAGCCAGCCGTCGGCGTCATCGTGGTGAATGTCGGCGGCCCGATGAACGTGAAGGTACCGGCGGAAACTGTGCCGCCGCCGTATGTCAGGTGCGCTGTTGTCGCGCCCGCTACATGCGCCGGTGTGCTGGCGGTGATCGATGTGTCGGAGTTGATGGTGTAGCTCGACGCGGCGGTGCCACCAAAGTCCACGCCTGTAACGGAAGTAAAGCCGCTGCCGCTGATGTTCACCGTGGTAAAACCGGTCGTCGGACCTTGAACTGGTGTGAGCCCGCTCGGTACAGGTGTTGTGTAGTAAACAAAACCCGCGCCGTAGGCGGTGCTTCCGGTGCCGGTCGTTGTCGTCACGTTGACTGCGGGTCCGGCGCTGCCAGGCGGTGACGTCACGGTGATCTGGGTCGGCGAGACGTACGTGAAAGAGACTCCCGGGTTGGCACCAAACAGCACGCTCGTGGTGGTCTGCGTGAAGTTGGTGCCGATGATCGTGACCACCGTGCCGCCGGACGTCGGGCCGCTGCCTGGCGTGATTGACGTGATCGTCGGTGCAGTGCTGTTCCAGGTGAAGGTGCCCGCGGTCACCGTGCTCGACGTCCCGTAGCTCAACACCACAGGTCCGCTGCCCGCGGTGGAGTTCGGTGGCGAGTACACCGTCAGTTGCGTGTTGGAATCATGGCTGATCGACGTCGCCGCGATTCCGCCGAACGTCACGCCCGTCACGCCGTACATGTTCGCGCCGGTGATCACCACCGCCGTCCCGCCCGACGTCGAACCTTGTACCGGCGCCATCGTTGTCACGGTCGTGGTTCCGTAGCTCACGGTCGTGTAGTCGTTGCCGGACGCCGGGAGCGCATCCGCCGCACTGACCTGGCCCTGCACGACGTTCGCGTTGGTGGTGAGCGATGCGCCGGATTTCACCGTGAAGCCGACCTGTACCGCGGGCAACGTCGTCCCTGCAGTGACAGGACTTGCGACAGAGGCCGGATACGTACAACTAAACGTCTGACCGGTCACCTGGCAGTTAGTCCAACCCGTGCCGCCGGTAATGGTGGTCGGAACGAGACCTGTGGGATACGTTCCCGCGACGGTAATCGGCTGCTGCTCGACACCACTCTGTGCGCTAAGTGTCGGCGTGAACGTGGAGGTGTAGCTGCTGCCACCGGCCAAGTTCGTCGAGCCGCTGTCGGTGTTGGTCAAGGTGAAAACAGTTGAGCTCAACGGCTGCAGTGTTGTCGCACTTACGTTGCTGACCGCGTGCACGTCGGTCGAGCCACCGGTTGACGCGACCCATCCAAACGTCAACGTGTACGGCATACCCGTTGCCTGGTTGATCCAGCTCGACGGGTACAGGCCGTTCGCGATAGCCGGCAACGCGCCGGTCATCAGTTGTGCGGTGCCGCCGATCGGCGTGAACCGGATTGCCCAACTGGCTGCCGGAATCGTGATGCCAGTCGCCGTGATTGCCGATGCCGTTGACGGGTTCAGCGCAACTTCGACCGGCACGAGGGACGTCGATCGGGTGGCGTCAGTGCCGCTGACGTTGTCGAGCTTCTTGCCACCAAGCCCGCCACCGTGAGTCGGGTTAAGTGTCGAGTCGACGGTGCAGTAGCCGACCATGCCGTTGCCTGGTCCACGGATCGTCACGTTCTGCGCGTGCGCCGCGCTGGACATCCAGCTGGGGTCAGTGCACCCGGTGCCCTCGTACTGGCTGTTGGTGAAGTTGCCGAAAACGTCGAGGCCAAAACCCATGTAGCCGTGGGCGAGGCCGACTCCAGATGGGGCCGCGGTTCCGGCCGAATATCCGAGGTGCCCGCCGGCCGGCCCCATGTTCACCGGAGCACTGGGGTTCGACGGGTCGGTCGCACCTAGGCTGAACGCGATGCCGTCAGCTTCGCTCGACGAGCCGTACTGGTAGGTGTTGAACGTAAGGTCGAGCCCGTTCGCAGTCGGCAACGATGTGCTGTAGAACGCGGACCCTTCGAGGTTGCCTGCGTTCGAGGTCAGGCGCAGAACGCCGTTGCCTGCAGTGTCACCGCCCGACGATGCACAGTCGGGCACCGGTGTTTGTGTTGTCGATGATCCGGCGGTCAGACACGCAACGTTGGTTGCGCCAGTTCCGGCCGGCAAGTACATGGGCTCTGCGGTCGTCGCGTTCGCGAACGAGTCAGTGAACAGCACCTTCTCGTACGTGTAGACGTCGGCCGCACTTGTCAGCGAGGTGCCGCTCGGTGTGACGACGGTGATGTCGACGGTTGCCGAGGTCTGCGCCGGCGACGTGACGGTCAGCGACGTCGCCGACCCGACCGAAATCGACGTCCCTTGCACTGCACCGAAGTAGACCGCGGTCGTACCGGTGAGGTTGGTGCCCGTAACGGTGACCGAGGTGCCGCCCGCATCCGGGCCGCGGTTCGGACTGACGTTGGAGACCGTCGGGAGGCTGGCCGCAGAGGCGGAACCCGGCGTGGCAACGAGCGCGGTGCACGCAATCGCGGTGACGGAGACGAGCGTCGCGGCCCGTCGCATTCGTCGTCCCGCGTGCATTTTTGTCCGCATTGCCCGACCTTCCGGCACCGATTCGTGGCCAACATGCACGTATCGGTCCGGGCAAAGGGAACTTGATCACCCGACGGGGAGGGCGCTGTATACCCGTTCGATGGCGTCACTAACCCGTTCGTCGAAATCTGTGAAGGCAACTGCAGTAACGGTCCGCTTCGTCCCGATTCCCACCCGTTTCCATGTGCCGACCACCTCGCCGTCCGAAATGACCGTTGGCAGGAACACTCCGTTGCTGCCGGGCACGATCCGTGAGGCGAACTCTTTGGGCAATACCGCGGTCCTTGTTTGGTAGCCCAACAGGTACTCGTCGAAGGCCGGAAGCAGGAAGACGTCGCGCGCCTTTCGCCGAAGTGCGGTGAGCGACGCAAGTGTTTGCGGGTCGAGGTAGTACGTCACGTCGTCGACAACGATGCGCTCTAGCTGCGGCGCCGCGATGGCTACGGCGATCTTCACGTCGGCCGCTTTGAGTTGCGTCCACCAGGTGAAGTCTTTGACCGTCGCCGGACCGTGGCTCCGGAAGTACCGCAACGCCCACTCACCAAGAGCTTCGTCACGTTCGAGTTGTCGAGACTTGGTGATCCATTCGTCGAACAGCACGAAGTGTTGCTCATTCGTTGGTCCTGGACCGGTCGGCCCGAGGCACAGGGTCTGCGTTTGCGCGAGATGCCAGATCAGCCGATACCCGTGCTCCTTCACGTTCTGCCCGGCCTTTTCCCATAGCGCAAGCAGATCTGCACGCGATGTGCGACGGCCGCCCTCGAGGTTCTCGATCGCGATCTCGCGAGCTTGTTCGACGCTCGAGAGCGCGAGGCCTAATTGCGCTCGGTACTTTTCCGATGTCGCGACCGAGCGTTCGGCGGTCAGCGCGAGCATCCACGAAAGGTCTTCGGCGGCAACGAAATGCAAGGTGCCGCGCATCGGCCATGACCTGACGACCGAGCCACTGTCGAGCGCGGCATGAACGTCACTGCGGCTGCGCGATTGGGTTCGCAGCGCGATTGCCAATACTCCGCTTGCATAGTCCTGCGCTTGGGTCGCGGTCATCCATCGCACCGCGTCGGCTGCGGTTGCCGGCCCTGCGC
This sequence comes from Acidothermaceae bacterium, assembly GCA_036501485.1. Classification (GTDB taxonomy): domain Bacteria; phylum Actinomycetota; class Actinomycetes; order Acidothermales; family Acidothermaceae; genus PALSA-607. The sequence continues at coordinate 110,092 of DASYAG010000056.1, forward strand.
CTGCGACCCGCTGGGCAATTAGCCGCAACAGCCCGATGTCGCGCGTTTTGACCATGCGCTCATTGTCGGCCGCGCCAGAGACAGCGCGATCACTGCCCTCCAGCAACAGCAAATGCGCAATCTAGGTGGCCGGCCAGCGATTGGGCCGGGAGCGTCGGTCCTCAGCGCGCGTTCTTGCACGCGTTGAAGACCAATGGTCGGACGGCGAGGGGTGGCCCGAGCGGGTGTCGGCGGGCCAACTCGGTGCGACCTCTCAGACGGTCGGGGTGGTGCGGGTCGTAGTCGTGCTTTGGTAGAGAGCGGCCCGACGGCGAGGCGCGAAGATGGTCAGCGTGACGATGAGGCCGAGTGCGCCCGCGATCATCAAGATGACGCCAACGGTGTGAATCTCAACCCCGCTGACGCTGGCGTGAACCGCGAACGTCAGAATCGCGCCCGATGCGATCAAAAAGACCGATGCGCCGATCCCCACAACGAACCTCCAAGGACGTGCTGCCCGCGGCAGCTTCGATGTCGCTGGGTCCGAGACCCACGGCTGACGTCGCCGGCCCGAGACCCACGACTGTCGGGAGCCTTCGTACCCCACGAGGTTGTAGCGAAACGGACCAAACGCCTATGCGCTTAGGTGAACCGGGCCGGGTGTGGCGACGCGTAGGATCGGCTATGTGCAAGAAACCCACGTTGAGTTCGATGGCGCCCCTAGCAGCATTGCGCAGGCGCGTCGTTTTGCGAACTCGGTGCTTGAGGCTGGTGGCGCGAGTGACGACGCGTGGCCGGTCACTCAGGTGGTCAGCGAACTTGCGACTAACGCAGTAGTTCACGCCGGCACATCATTTGTGCTGAGCATTTCGCATGATGCGTCACACATCCGAGTTGCGGTGACTGACGGCCGGCCGCTAGCACGCGCATCGATGCGACGCTTTTCCAACGAGACGACCACAGGTCGCGGGCTTCGCCTGGTGCAGGCGCTCGGCCAAGCGTGGGGCGTCGACCAGACAGACGCGGCCAAGACCGTTTGGTGCGAACTAGTTCGCGGCAGCTAGTCGCGCATGGCGCGGGCGGCTCGCGCCCGTAGTTGGGCGTTGAGAACGAAGCGCCGGATTGCTTCCACTTCACCAGTACCAGCATCGAACGCAATCACGGCGTCTGTTCTGTCGGGCGGCGCATCGCTGGTTCGCAGCACGTAGCCGGATACCGCGACCTGCACGCCGCCGATCTTTGCGAGCACGGTGGTGAATGCAAGCTCGGGAATCAACTGACGAGGCAGCCTGACCCGGAAGCCACCCTCGGACACATCGACAGTAAGCCCCGGAACTTCGACACCCTCGACGACAACTTGCACAGGTACCTGCGCGGCGACGCGAACGTAGCGACGTCGCTGGATCAGCACCGCACGTCGTACCGGGCGAAGACGCCACTGCTTTTGGCCGCCCGCTGCATGCTCGACAACGACGCATCGCTGTTCATAGCGGCCGCGCGGCGATAGCCATGAAAGATCGACCTCGCGGGTGCCGCTCGCGAGAAGCGCAGCACTCGCACCAGCCGGTGAGTTGATGGTGACCGCGTCGGTCGCGACATCCTCGATACGCGAGGTGTATTCGCGGTCGTGCTGGTTGCCGACGCGGATCAGTACCGGTGCGTTCGGTGCCAGCGTGTGCGCGAGCGGGTGGCCGCCTACGGTCGTCACCGCTCGTCGTCCCGGCTGCGAGTCACGAAAACCGTGTCGGCATCCATATCGATCAAGACAAGGACTTTCGGCCCTCTTTATTCGGAGCCGGGCGTCGGCAGGATCCTCAGCACTCGTTCGGAACTCGGAGATGAGTCGGACGACGGGAGTTGGGCCGGGGGGAATTCTGCCGCGTGTGCCGACGCAATGACCCGGCCTCGGTAGTCGCGAACGCGCTCGAGCAACTCTTCGACGGATTCGGCGATCGGATACTTCGCGCCCCCGATCAGCACAACGACCGTGTCGGGGTTGGCTTCAACACGTTCGATCAGGTCAGGGTTCAACGCGAACGACGGCCCGTTGAGGCGGGTCAAGACGATCATGTGACCTACTCCGTCCGCGACCGGCGCTCACCGGCGGCTGCCGGCCCAGTCTTCAGGTGACCTACATCGCGTGGTCAGAGTCCCTTTCGGCCGCGGAAGTCTCGACCTGAGAAAGGTGGGTCACGCAGCGCCAGAAATCATGCAGCGCCAGAAATACCGCGCTTACTGGGTTCGGCTTGCTCCGACATGCTCATGCGGGCGCGGTACGACGAGCTCGCGGCGATAGCTGCGTAGTAGGCCGCCTTGCGACGAGCAACGCAACCGTCTGGGCGATCTTGAGTGTCCAACTGCTCCGGTGCGAGCATCGCGGTCATGCCGTCCTTCAGTAGCGCGAGGCCTTCGGCGCGCATCTGCGAGATCCGCGACTCGGTAACGCCGAGCTCGTCGGCGATCTCGGCCATCGGCCGCTCTTCGAAGAAGTAGCCCTGGATCACGACGCGCAAGCGATCCGGCAGCGCAGCGACGGCGTTGAGCAGATAGAACTCGCGTTCGCGGTTGAGCAGGTGCTCCTCGGGACCAGGGTCCTGATGCGGCAGCATCCCTTCGAGGGTGCCGGCCTCAGCGAAACCTTGCAGGCTCAACACGACCGAACGATGCACGTCGCCTTCGACGGACGACAGCTCGTGACGCGAAACACCGAGGTGATCGGCCAGCTCTTGTTGCGTTGGGTGTCGGCCAAGTAGCGCCGCGAGCGACTCCTCCGCCGTCCCGCGCTGCCGTGCCTTGATGCGAACCGATCGGCTGGCCCAGTCGTGGCCCCGAAGCTCGTCGATGATGCCGCCGCGGATTCGCACGCTGGCGTAGCGCGCGAAAGGAACGCCGCGAGTGGCGTCGAAGCCGCGGGCGGCTTGGACCAGCGCCATCATGCCGGCGGAGGTGAGGTCGTCACGGCTGACGTGACCAGGCAGCTTGCTCGCTGCTTCGGCGACGAGGTAACCCACGAGCGGTAAGTGCTCACGCACGAGGTCATCGCAGGGGTGCTCGACCTGAGGGTTCTCGCTGACTTCTGCACTGTCGTTGGCTGCCATAGGACAGTCATCGCCGCGAAAGTAGGGTTTCCTTGACTCCAAATGGACTACGAGCCTGGAAACGGTCACGAGTGACTAGTCCGGGGCAGACATACGGCACGCGGCCAAATGGCCCGTTTAGATTAAGCAAATCAGGGACTTGAGAGGCGAAAGACCCGAGAGGACGACTCAGGCCGCCGCTCGACCTGCCGATGGGGACTCAGTCGACGTGCGGAACCAGAGGAGGCGACGTGTCCGGCTTTGCCGAGGTATCCGACACCCTCTGGCGTGAGCGCGAGCTCCTTGACCTCCTGCTTTTCAAGCTCGACTCCGAACGGTTACTCCTGCGCGCCGGCAGCATTCGGTGGCTGGCCCGGTCGACTCACGAAGTCGACCTCGTCCTCGAGCAACTCCAACTAGTCGAGATCACCCGCGCGCTCGAGGTCGACGACTTGGCCGCCCAGCTGGGTTTGCCCGCCGGCGCGACGCTTTCTGAGCTCGCCGCGGCGGCCCCGAGCCCGTGGACAGAGCTGTTTCACGCTCACCGGGCCGCATTTAGAACCTTGATCGACGAGGTCACCACACTTGCCGAGGCCAACCGGCGCGCACTTCGTGAGGCGTGCGTGACGAGCGAACGGAACTTGGCGATACTGCGCCGGACGGCAACATTCGAGGTGCAGGTGTGATCCCGCCGCGCGTCGATCTCGACGACGAAGACACCAGGTTGCTGACTTACAAACAGGCACACGCGGCGGCCGTCGAGCACCTCGATGTGGTCGGGCTGGTCGCTGCCGATATCGCCGCAGCGACAGCGGGGCCGGTGGTGTCGAGCGATCTCGACCCGCTCGGGGGCGATTACCTGGGCGATGACTCGGCCGACGAGGTCGCCTACCGCGCGGCGCTGGCCGCGCTCAGCGGGGTCGTCCAGCGATCCATGCGCGACTTTCTGTCCTGAGCAGCTAGCTGCCGGACGACGCGATCTGGGTGAACTGCTCGGAGTCTTCGGCGTGGCCTTGCTCGGGCACTCCGTGCTGAGGCTTCTGTAGTGACTGCGCCTCCTGTACTGACTGAGCCTTCTGCCAGGACTTGTGGCAGCTGCAACCGGTACACCCGGCCATCAACCGTGACGGCTTGGTTTCCCCAGTCGGAGCGCGGACGACGACGCATTCGCAGTCGGGGCACGTCTCGACATACATGATCTGCATGGTGGTCTATCGGCAGCTTGGACCCTCGAACTGAGCTAGCTGGCAACCTGGCGGGCCGTGTTGAGCGGGTGTCGTAGGGCCTTCCCGACGTTCGTAGATGACACCATTAGGTCATGCAATCCGCCCACTCGGGCGGTTAGCGTCTGTTTATCGCTGTCGCGCTCCGGCCCTCGGCTGTGGTGGCTTTAGCCGCTCGGTAGCCAGGAGGGGACATGGCACTGTCAGTTCGAGGCGGTATCGAGTTCGACCCGCGGGTCCACGACTCGGCATTTCTCGAAGAGATCGACCTCTACAGCGAACTCATCATCGTGGCGGCAGCGAGTACGGGATCGCTGTCGAATGACGCGATCGATAGTGCGCTTGGTGTTGTGGCTCTCGTGAGCTAGTCGTGCCGAAACAGCACGTCGGTGTCCCAGCGACTGAAGCCGAGTGACTCGTAGAGCTTGATCGCTGGCACGTTTGATTCGTCGACGTACAACATGACCTGCTGCAAACCGAGCGACCGCAGATGCTGCAGCCCGACCAGCGTCAGTTGCCGACCGAGCCCCATGCCCTGCGCGGACGGATCCACGCCCACCACGTAGACCTCGCCGATCGGCTCGTGCCCGTGTTCGTCAACACGATGGCCGTGCACCTTGGTCCAGTGAAATCCGATCAGCCGCGTCTCGCCGTCGATTTCCATCTCCGCAAGGAAGAATCCGGCCGGATCGAACCACTCTTCGGCCATCCGTTGTCGCAGATCCTCCAGCGTCCAGTGCCCTTGTTCGGGATGCGAAGCGAACGCACGGTTGTTAACGGCGAGCCACGCCTCGTCGTCCGCCCCTGGTTGAAATGTTCGAACCTTCACGCCATCAGGCAGGACGACGGGGGGCAGCGTTGCGAGCAACGATCGGCGAAGTTGATACAGCACGCGAATGCGTTGGAAGCCTAGGTGTTCAGCCATCAACGCGGACTCTGCGAGTCCACCGTGCGCCCACAACCGCAACGGTCCGTGCGCGTGCTCGAGTGCAGCCGCGATGATGGTGGCGCCGAAGCCCTGACGGCGAGTTGCTGGTGCTACGACCATCTCCGCGCTCGGTCCGTCGACCGGATCGGTGGTGTCGAGATGCGCGTAGGCAACGAGGTGCGAGCCGTGCCACAACAACAGATTGCGGGCCGGCTCGTCGCCGCCGTAGCGCAGGTGCAGCAGCACGTGTTCGGAAAGTGGCCCGACTCCGTCGGCTTCGGTCGCCTCGTCGACAACCTCGGTGACAGCCTCGATCTGCTCTGGCGTCAACCGGCCAAGGACCTCAACGCGGACCGGGTCAATGTCAGGAGCCACGCGTTGACCCTAGGCGACCGACCGCCTTGGGCCTAGCCGCGTGAACTAGTCGTTGATGCGGATCTGCCGAAGGTCGCGCAAGACCATCTCGGCAGCGTCATGGTCGTCGGCCTGGTCCTTCGCGGCTTCGCTGTGACCAGCCGACCGCTCGACCTGTGGCAGCACGAACTTGTAGCCGACGTTGCGGACGGTGCCGATCAGCACCTCGTGCTCGGTGCCGAGCTTGGCGCGCAAGCGTCGGACGTGGACGTCGACGGTCCTGGTGCCACCGAAGTAGTCGTATCCCCAGACCTCTTGGAGCAGTTGGGCCCGGGTGAAGACGCGGCCTGGATGCTGAGCGAGATACTTCAGCAGCTCGAATTCCTTGAATGTCAGATCGAGCGATCGACCCTTGAGGCGAGCCGAGTAAGTAGCTTCGTCGATGGTCAGCTCGCCGGAGCGGATGACCTCGTCCTCGGCGTCGATGTTGCGGGCGGCCAACTCGAGCCGGCCGGCGGCCAGCCGCAGTCGCGCCTCGAGCTCGGCGGGGCCGGTCGTGTCGAGCAGGACGTCGTCGATGCCCCACTCCGCTGTCACCACGGAAAGTCCGCCCTCGGTCATGACGAGGAACAGTGGGCAGGACACCCCTGTGGTCCGCAGCAGTTGGCACAGCGAGCGCGCGTGGGCCAGATCGCGCCGGCCGTCGACGAGGATCGCGTCGGCCGGGGGGGCGTCGAGCAAGGCTGACACCTCGGCGGGGGCCACCCGGACTTTGTGCAAGAGCAGGCCCAGTGCGGGCACGACCTCGGATGACGGCTGCAAGGCGTTGGTCAGCAACAACAGGGTGCTCACGTCGGCCTCCCCTCACGTAAACTTCACCAGTTTGGGTGCCACACCCCTCGACGCTGAGGGCGTTCGCAGGCGCAGGATTTGTTCCGCGGCACAACGAACTGAGGCAAGGATACGAGGGTGAGTGTTTCCAACGGGTTTCGGCGACGTGAACGCAGGTAACCGCGGCATTTCCGGGGCCCCAAAAGGGCTCATTCGTTACTGGGCGGCTGCGCGCGAGGCGGCTGGGTGTTCGGAGGAGCGGTATGTCGCCGACACTCTCTCTCAGGCGCTGACGGCGGCGATCGCTGCGCACGGCCTAGGGGTTGGCGAGGGTGCTCGCGAGGTGCTCGTTCGTCGTCGACGGGACGCCGGTGAGCCGGCGTGATCCGGCAACTGTGCAGCTCGTCGACGGTGGCACCATCGAGGTTCTGCCACCGTTCGCAGGAGGAGCGGCCCGCGGTGGGATGCGACCATGAGGTGGTGACCTCTGTGCCGGTGCCGCCTGCGCCGTCGGTGCCGCCGGCTTCGGCGATGCCGTCCGGGTCAGCTGGCCGGGCCGTGCTGGTCGCCACGCTTGCGGGGATCTCGACGTCGCTGTTCGCGGTGGTTGTCCTGGGGGCCTCGTCGAGTGGCCGGGTCTTGCTGGCGGCGGCACTGCTCGTCGTCCAACTTGCGCTTGTCATCGGTTGGTTTCGCAGCGCCCACCTGACCACGGTCGGCCAAGCCAGTGGAGCGGTCGCGTCGATTGCTGCGGCCGTGGCTGCTGATCTCGTGCTCCTTCGCACGCATGACCGGGCGAACGTGCGCGGGCTGGCGGGGGTGCTCGCCGGGCTTGTCATCCTCGCGTTCATCATTCAGCTCGCCAGGCGTGATGGCCGGGATCGCCTGACCAACGCTCTTTCGGCCTCCGTGGCGTCGGGGGCGCTGGCGATTGCGGTGTCGGTGTTGATCGCCGTGCGCGGTGGGCCGCATGGCACGACTTTGGTTGCGGTTGCGCTGACCGCCATCGCTGTTGGCGCCTTGCCGGTGCAACCGCAGGTGCCGCTATGGGCTTCGATTCCGGCGGGGTTGGCCCTTGGCGCCGGTGCCGGACTGCTGGTCAGCCACGCAACGGGCGCCTTCGGTCTCGGAACCGGCGCAGTGGTCGCGCTGGTGTCAGTTGCTTTGGCGGTTGGTGCTCGAGCCGCGCTGGCGAAGGTTCCGGCGGGCGTCGTGGCGTGGCCAGTCGCCGCGACCTTGCCGCTGGTCGTCGTCCCCCCTGCTGTGCTTGTCGTCGCGCGCATCATGGTCGGTTAATCGCGTGCCGTTGCTGTGGTGCGGCGTCCCCGCATGAAGCGGACCATCTGGGTTCTGATTGTGCTGGCAATCCTCGGCGGCCTGGGCTTCGCGGGCGACCGTTACGCCGCTCATGTCGCGGCCGGACAGATCGCCACCGCCGTCCAGACCGATGCAAAACTCGCGCAAAAGCCGCACGTTGTCGTCCAGGGATTTCCGTTCCTCACGCAGGTCGCGAACGGGAAGTACAAGCACATCGACGTGACCGCGAACGACATTTTCCAGCGCGGCGAGCCGGTTGGATCGGTGCTCAAGCTCGACTTCGCTGGCGTGCGAATTCCGCTTTCGAAGGCGCTGCACGGGAACGTGGGCACGGTGCCGGTTCACGAAGTGACGGGCACGGCGGCGATCCCGTTTTCAGATCTGCTGGCGGTCGCGAACATCAATGGTTTGACGATCATCTCGGCGACGCCCGGTGGGAACCAGATCAAGGTGAGCGAGGTCGTGGCGACCGGGCCGACCAGCGTGACTGCGTTGGTGACGGCTGGCGTGACGGTCCGCGGCGGTTCCCTCGTGCTCAGCGCGCTCGACGTGTCGCAGGCGAACGGAAAGCCAGTGCCCGCCGCGGTCCGGCAGCAGGTGCTGGCTCAGGCAGTCTTTTCGGTGAAGCTGCCGGGTCTCCCAACTGGGGTCCAGATGACCGCGGTGAGCGTGACGAGCACCGGCCTGCTGGTGACGTTGCACGCCAACTCGCTGGTACTCACCCACTAACCCGCTCGCCCAGTGACGGGCGCGCAGCTCGCGCTCGGGATGTCTTCCCCAGCCGCTTTGCTCTGTTGCCCCACAGCGACAGCTCAGCTCTGTTGCCCCACAGGAACAGCTCAGCTCTGTTGCCCCACAGCAACAGCTCAGCTCTGTTGCCCCACAGCAACAGAGCAAAGCGCGCCAAAGAGGGGCCCGGCCAGGCGGCGGGAAGACTCCTCACGACCTGACCTGACCTAGGGACTGGCGCACAGCTGCGGGTCTAGAGACCGGTAACTGTCTGACAGTCGGGCGGACCGGGGCGCCGAACAGCCAGCCGCGCCTCGTATTGGACCGGTCTCACAAGTGGGTGGGGTAAGTTTCGGGCGTGAAAGTGGTGGTGCCGCGCGAGACGGCAGAGTATGAGCGCCGCGTCGCGTGTGTTCCCGACACCGTCACCAGGATGCTGGCTGGCGGTCTGAGCGTGGCCGTCGAGCGCGGCGCTGGGCTCGCGGCCGGCTACAGCGACGAGGGCTACGCCTCCGCAGGCGCCGAGATCGTCGATCGTGACGCGCTGAAGCGGGCCGACGTGGTTCTGGCGGTGCAACCGCTCCCGCTCGCCGACGCCAAGCTCCTCCACGAAGGCGCGCTGGTGCTGAGTTTCCTGCAACCCGCCGCCGAACCCGAACTCATGCAGACGTTCGCGACGCGCAAGATCAACGCGATGTCGTTGGAGCGCCTGCCGCGGATCTCCCGCGCGCAAAGCATGGACGCGCTGTCGTCGCAGTCCCTCGTCATCGGGTATCGCGCGGCATTGATTGCGGCTGAACGGTTGCCGCGCTTCTTCCCGCTGCTGATGACGGCCGCCGGAACCGTGCCGCCGGCGAAGGTACTTGTGCTCGGCGCGGGGGTGGCTGGCTTGCAGGCGATCGCGACCGCGCGACGCCTCGGTGCGGTGGTTTCCGCATACGACGTGCGGACGGCGGCGGCTGAGGAAGTGAAGAGCCTCGGCGCAACGTTCGTGGCCCTCGATCTCGAGGCACTCGAAGGCGCCGGCGGTTACGCGCGAGAGATGACCGAGGATCGGGCCACCCGCCAACGCGAACTCCTGACTCCGTTTCTTGCGGCGTCCGACGCGGTGATTACTACCGCTGCGGTTCCGGGCCGGCAGGCGCCGACGCTCGTCGACACCGCGATGGTCGAGGCGATGCGGCCGGGCACGGTCATCATCGACATCGCCGCGGAGTCCGGCGGCAACGTCGAACTGTCGCGCCCCGGTGAGGAAGTCATGCACAACGGGGTGCTCGTGTGGGGCGGTCGCAACATGGCCAGCGGCATGGCGTTCGACGCGAGCCGGCTCTACGCGCGCAACCTCTCGAACCTGCTCTTGCTGATGACCAAGGACGGCACGGTCACACCTGACCTCGATGATGAGATCGTCGCCGGCGCCATGGTCGTTCACGACGGGGCCGCGCGCTGATGAAAAAGGTGCGTGGGTGAACAACGTCGGGCTGCTAACTATTTTCATGCTGTCGATTTTCGTTGGCTTCGAAGTCATCTCGAAGGTCTCGGCCGTCTTGCACACCCCCCTCATGTCGGGTGCGAACGCGATCCACGGAATCATCCTGGTCGGCGCGATTCTCATTACCGGGACGTCCTCGGGCGGCGTCCAGTTGACACTCGGCCTCGTCGCGGTGGTGCTCGCCACCGCGAACATGGTCGGCGGATTCGTCGTGACCGACCGCATGCTGGAAATGTTCAAGGGCCGCGGCAAGGCCGCGAAAGCCACCAGCAAAGCTGACGCCGCGAGCAAAGCGGACGCAGATCGGCGGCCTTCGTGAGCACCGCCACCCAGGTCGCCTACCTCTTCACCGCGCTGTGTTTCATCTTGGCCTTGAAGGGGCTTTCGTCTCCCAAGCACGCGCGTAACGGCAACCTGATCGGCGCATTAGGCGCGACTGTCGCCGTCGTCGTCACGGTGTCGCAGCGACACCTCGGACACCGGGTGCCGATCATCATCGCGATCGTCGCCGGCGCGGTCATCGCGGTGCCGGCCGCGCGCGTGGTGAAGATGACTGCGATCCCGCAGATGGTCGCGATGTTCAACGGCGTCGGTGGCGGCGCCGCGATGCTCGTCGCACTTGATGAGTTCCTGCGACTACACCGAGTCGACTCGACCGCAGCGGCGATTGCCGTCGCGTTCACCGCGATCGTCGGCAGCGTCAGCTTCACCGGATCGCTGATCACGTTCGCCAAGCTTCAGGAACTCATGACCGGCCGGCCGATCCTGGTGCCAGGCGCGCGGTTTGTCACGCCGTTGGTCGGGATCGGTGCGGTCGGCTGCGGGATCGCCGCAGTCGCCACCGCCAGTGGCAAGACGGGCGGCGTGACCTTCCTGGTCATCTGCACCCTGCTTGCACTCGGCCTTGGCGTGCTGTTCGTGCTGCCCGTCGGCGGCGCTGACGTGCCCGTTGTCATCTCATTACTGAACGCATTCACTGGCTTGACCGTCGCGGCGTCGGGTTACGTCCTCGACAACACGCTGCTTATCGTTGCGGGCACGCTGGTTGGTGCATCGGGAACGATGCTCACCTTGTTGATGGCCCGTGCGATGGGCCGCTCGATCACCGGCGTGCTGTTCGGCGCGTTCTCCGGTGGCTCGACGGCCGGCTCGACCGCTGAGGTCGTCTCGAGCGACCGAGCAGTGAAGTCCGCTGGAGCCGACGACATTGCGATTCTCCTTGCCTATGCGCGAAAAGTCGCGATTGTTCCGGGCTACGGCCTCGCGGTCGCACAAGCCCAACACACCATCAGAGAGCTCGTAGATCTACTAGAATCACGTGGTGTAGAGGTCTTCTACGCAATCCACCCGGTAGCTGGTCGGATGCCGGGACACATGAACGTCCTGCTCGCCGAGGCGAACGTTCCTTACGAGCAGTTGAAGGAAATGGACGACGCCAACCCCGAGTTCAGTTCCACCGACGTTGCTGTTGTCGTCGGTGCAAACGACGTGGTGAACCCGGCCGCCCGCGACTCCGCAGGCAGCCCGATCTACGGCATGCCGATTCTCAACGTCGACGAAGCCACCAACGTTGTCTTCATGAAGCGTTCCATGCGCCCGGGCTTCGCCGGCATTGACAACGCGTTGCTCTACCACCCGAAGACCACCTTGTTCTTCGGTGACGCGAAAGACTCGCTCTCGAAGCTGGTCGCGGCCGTCAAGGCGATCTGACCGCCATGCCGATACCCGGCTCGGTTCGTGATCGCGTTGTGGTCGTCTCGCTCGTGCTGGTACTGCTCGGTGGGCTGATTGTTGCGGCGGTCATCGATCGGCTGCCCGACAGCAAGGTCGGCGCGTCGCAGTCGCAATCGCCAGCGAGTTCGTCGGCACTCTCATCGGAGTCCGGCACGTCGTCGTCCGGTTCGAGCGCGCCTGGTGGGGTCGTGCCGGGCTCATCGACAGCACCCGCATCGACGTCCGCGCCATCTGTGACCGCTTCCCCGTCGTCCGCCTCGCCCTCATTAGCGAAGCAGACGACGAAGCCGAAACCGAAGCCCAAGCCGACGCCGAAACCCACGGCGAAACCGACTGTGACCGCGAAGCCCACACCTACAGCGTCGCCGACGGCGCCCGAGCCACCCGGCAAGCCGGGCCCGACGAACACGGGTGTACCGCCCGGCACGAAGCTCACGGTGGTGCATGGTTCCGTGACCGTGACGACACCCGGGACCGTGATCGACAGCCAGGACATCAAGGGGCAGCTCATCATTCTGGCCAGCAACGTGACCGTGGAGCGAAGTCTGATCGAGGGCGCCAAAGGACAGGATGCGAGCGTCGATATCCAGTGCACTACCTGTAGCGGAATTCTGCTGGAGGACGACGAGGTGACGGATACATACCCGGCAGTGGGAAACGACGATATGCGGGTACGGAACGCGACCCTCTTGCGGCTAAACATTCACGGCGGCGTCGACGGCATGAAACTGTTCAGCAATTCAACGGTAAGTGCGAGCTGGATTCATGGGTTGACGTATTTCGCCCACGACCCAGGGCAATCCAACGGACACACGCACAATGACACGATTCAAATTCTCGGAGGGTCAAACTTCCACGTCACCGGCAACTGGCTGCAATCCGCGACGATGGACAACTCAGCGATTCAGGTCACCCAGTCGATCGGCAAGATCAGCAGCCTTTTCATCAGCGGCAACTGGGCGGACGGCGGCGGCTGCTCATTCAATTTCTCTGGCCACAACGGCGCTGGAAAGGAGTTGCCGCTCAATGGCATCACGGTCGTCGCCAACCGGTTCGGTCATACCTCGTCCGTCTACAACGGCAACTGCGCCATCGTCGACACCCCCGCCACGCACCTAGTCAGTTCGATTGGCAACGTGTGGGACACGAGCGGGAAGCCGGTCAAGATCTACCAGTAGCACGTAGCAGGTAGCGGTCAGCCTGCGCCGACCGTGCCGTACAGCCGGTCACCCGCATCGCCGAGGCCCGGCACGATGTAGCCGCGCTCGTTGAGTCGCTCATCGATCGCCGCGGTGACGACCGAGACCGGCACCGTCGACGTCCCGAATTGTTTTTCGAGGTAGGCGAGTCCTTCGGGTGCCGCGAGCAGGCAAATCGCCGTCACTTGGTCGGCGCCGCGGTCGAGCAACAACTGGATCACCGCGCCCAGCGTGCCGCCGGTCGCGAGCATCGGGTCGAGCGCGAACACCTGGCGCCCGACGAGTGAGTCGGGCAGCCGAGACGCGTAAGTAGTCGCGACGAGGGTGTCTTCATCGCGCACGAGGCCCAGAAATCCGACCTCGGCGGTTGGGAGCAGCCGGCACATCCCGTCGAGCATGCCGAGGCCAGCGCGCAATACGGGGACGACGAGGGGCCGGGGTCGCGACAGCCGGATGCCGCGGGCGTGGGCGACCGGAGTGACGATGTCGACCTCGTTCGTCCGGACGTCGCGGGTCGCTTCGTAGGCGAGCAAGGTCACGAGCTCGTCGACCAGCCGGCGAAACGTGGGGGAGTCGGTGCGCTGGTCGCGCAGCGCGGTGAGTTTGTGGGCGATCAGGGGATGGTCCGCCACCAGAATTCGCATGCGCCGAACCGTACATCCGGATTCTCGGTGCCCTCCCATTGGCTGGCCCGGGGAGCGCGTGCCACGATGCAAGCATGTCGAGCGATCGCAGGCCAGGGGCACGGGAGGCCAGCTCGGGGTCGGAGGACGACGCCGGCCGCGACTTCGCCGTCGTGTGTTATCGCGAGGAGGGGCGCTGGGAGCTGGGGTTGCTACCCGAGCGCGCGTCGTCCAGTCTTGAATCCTTGATTTCGGTGTTGCGCCAGCAGCCTGGTGAGGTGACCGTCGGCCTCGTCGACATTGCGGACGACTTCTTCATCGCTGTCCGGTTGAGCGGTGAGGGCGTCCGGCTGCTCTTGTCCGACGTGACTGCCGCTGACGAATGGTCTTTGGCGCGCGAGGCCCTGGAGTGGCTCGGCGTTCCCGAACCGGCAGACGAGGACTTCGACGACGTCGTCCCGGCCGGGGATCTGGCTCTGTTCTCCGACCTCGGACTGCCCGAGATCGAACTCGGTTTGATGCTTTCAGACATCGACGCTTATGCCGATGAGATGCTGTTCTCGATTGCCCGCAGGCTCGGGTTCGGCGACGACCTTGAGCGTCTCGTCGACGCGGGCGTTCACTAGCCCAATTCCACCGGCGCCACTTATCGGGAGAGTGCGTGTCCCACTTCGCAGCTCTAGCCGCACGAACTGAAGACGGCTGGCACAGCGAGGAAGTCGAGCTCGACGGCCTCGCTGACATCGATGAGGTCGCCGACGTGATGCGTGACGCGTCCGTCGACGACGGCCCGGTCTTGCTTTTTGTCGAAGAGGACGACGAGTGGTTCGCCATCGTTCGCGTCGACGGCGTCGGCGAACCGCGGACCTTCATCTCTGACGCGCGCGTAGTTCCAGGCAGCGAGCTGGCGGCGCTGGTCTATGAGGAAGAGCCTCCCGAGGACGCGTTCGAGGAGCCTTCGTCATCGCTCGACGAGGATGACGACGACGTTGATCTCGACGAGGAAGAAGAAGAGCCCGCCGCCCGACCTGACGCCGAACCTCGCGGCTCGACCGACGTGCTCGCTGACTTCGGGATCAGCGCGTCGCAGCTGCTGAAGATGTGCGCCGAAGAGGGCATGCTGCCCGCCGACGTGATCACCGCGGTCTGCGAGCGCCTCGGCTGTGCCGAGGAGATCGAGGTCTACCGCTGACGACCGCCTGGGATGAGTCACTCATGCGACTCGCCCTCGAGCAGGCCGTGCTCACGGCGGACACCGCCGACGTCCCGATTGGTGCCGTTGTCATTGATCCGGACGGCGGGGTGGTGGGCGTCGGGGGGAACGCGCGCGAGTTGACCGGCGACCCAACGGCACACGCTGAGATTCTCGCGTTGCGGGCGGCGGCAATGGCGGTCGGGAGTTGGCGGCTGTCGGGCTGCACGCTCGTGGTCACCCTCGAGCCGTGCACCATGTGCGCTGGCGCCCTGGTGCTGGCGCGGGTTTCTCGGGTGGTGTTCGGTGCCTTTGATCCGAAGGCCGGCGCGGTGGGCTCGCTGTGGGACGTCGTCCGCGACCGCCGTCTCAATCACCGGCCCGAAGTGGTCGGCGGGGTGTTAGCGGACGAGTGCGGTGAGCTGATTCGAGCATTTTTCGGTGGCCACCGAGGGGTCAGCTAGGCTCTCCCGCGGTGGAGTCGCGTAGTGGCCGAGCGCGCACGCCTCGAAAGCGTGTGAGGGTGAAAGCTCTCCGTGGGTTCAAATCCCACCTCCACCGCCAATGTCATCTCTCAAGACATCGGAAACCTTTGAACCTGCGGGCGAGCCTGCGGGTCAGGGGTTTTTGGTGTTTTGGGGCTGGTAGTCGATGTCGGGGTTGAGTGTGAGGTGGCGTAGTAGTTCGCCGGTGGCGGCGTTG
>DASYAG010000057.1:0-37534 GCA_036501485.1 Acidothermaceae bacterium
CACGCCAAGCACGTGGACCACCATCGGGAGACTGCGTGACCGAGCCCGAGCTCGACTTAGGAGAAGACGACTACGACGAGGTCGTCGACATCCCGGCGAAGGACCGCCGACTGCTCACGCAGTCGTACGACCTAAGCGTTAGTACTCTGCTCGAGCAGTGGAACGACGGGACTCTGGAGCTTCCAGAGATTCAGCGACAGTACGTCTGGGACAACACACGTGCTAGTCGGCTCATCGAGAGCCTCTTGCTGAACATTCCGATTCCCGTCGTATATTTCGCCGAGACCGAAGAAGTGAAGTACCTGGTCATTGACGGTCACCAACGCATACAAAGCATGGCGCGTTATGTAAATAATGAATTCGCTCTTAGCGGACTGAAGATTCTCGGAGAGCTACGCAACAAACGGTTCCACCAACTTCACGAACGGGATCAAAGGCAGATTAAGACCCGCGTCGTGCGAGCTATTATCCTCTCGGTCGACTCCGATCCGATGATGAAGTTCGATGTTTTCGAGCGACTCAATACTGGAAGCATTGCTCTCAATGCGCAGGAAGTTCGGAATAGCACCCACCGTGGTTCGATGAGCGAGCTAATAAAGCGACTCACACAAGTACCGGAGTTCCGGCGGTGCATTGGAGTCGCGCGCCCTCGTCCTCGGATGGTGGATAACGAGCTCATACTTCGTTACATGGCTCTCGAGGACGGTTGGAAGAGCTATAGGCCGCCCCTCTCGAGGTTTTTGAATGACTACCTCGTACGTGCGAACGCATTCCTCCCCGATGATCTCGAGTCGGCGGCCGTCAAGTTCGAGATGGCAGTTACCGGTCTCCTGGGTGTGTTTCCGAATGGCGCCTTCCGCTTGACGGACGCGTCGGGCGAATTCTTGGAGCGTGGAGTGAACCGCTCGTTGGCACAGGTGCAGCTCACCTCGTTCGCTTGGATCGCGAACCTGGATTCCTTGCTCGACAGAAGAGCACATGTTTTAACGGAGCTAGGCCGTCTGCACGCCGATCGCGTATTCCTAGACTCAATACAACGTGCAACAGGCGACAAGCGTCGGACCCTGAGGCGCCTCGGAATGTACTGCGAAGCCCTTGAGCGGGCTGGGCTGACGATTATCCACGACGTCCCCTACGAGAAAAGCGAGTGACTTCGCACGCGCTGCTCGGATTACGCTCGGGCGTGAGTGAGGTCCGAGCACTGCGTGCGCATTACCCGGTGCGGGTTGGACACCTAGCGTCCGGGAGTTTGGCCGTGGCGGCGAAGGCGCACGGGAGAGCGTGCACCGTTCTGCTGTCGAGCCACTTCGAACGCTACCTCTACGCAGTGAACGAAGAGGCCGTCGACTGGTTGAACGCCAACCCTTATCCGCTAAGCGCGCTGCCAGAAGAAATCATTCTGCTACACAGTCAAGACGCAATCGATGATCTCGGTCGCACGGGATGGCTGAAGCGTGCGACCAAGCTACGAGAATTCCTACTCACAGACGGTCCGCTGTGGGCGCCGGCCAGTAGCACTGGATCCCTCGACCACTCGCGTCTTCTAACCTGGATGAAGACTCCCAAGCCGTACGAAGTCCTACGGTTTTATCGCCAGTATGGAATTGACGACGTCTTTACGAGCATTACCCGAAGCAAGCAGGCCCGCAGCGAGCTATGGCTCACAATAAATGAGCTTGTAGAGAAGCGGAACAACATTGCACACGGCGATATGCAGACGGAGTCTCTTCCGTCGAGTATTACTACATACACCAACGTCGTCGTGAGATTTACAGAGTCTGCTGACAAGCTACTTGCGCGGAACCTGCGCCGCCGATGCGGAACGCTCGCGGCTCCTTGGTAGCGCGCGGACTCGCACCGGCATTAAGTCGTGCGAGGACTGGGCTCAGCCACGGGTATTACTCGCGCGGATTTGAGTCATGATGCTGGCGAGGCCGTCGGCGCGGCGGCCACCGAGTACCCAGGCGAGGGTATGTATTTGCGCCGGTGTGAGGTCGACGCCGACCAGGGCGTCGGCGAGCTTGCTGGCTTGCGCTTTGGTCTTCGGATTGACGCCTTGCAAGTAGCCGCAGGCGGTGGCGGTGGCGATGAGTCGTTGCGCGGTGACGGGCTTGGCGGGTTGGGCGTTCATGGTGGCTCCCGGGTTGGTCGTTGTGCGGGGCAGGCTCCTGCCTGCCCGCGTCTGCGTGCCCGGGGTGGTCGTAGAGGCTCGCGGTCAAGGGTTCCGATGGTCGTCCGGATGGTGTGGACCGCGCAGCGGTTCACCGAGGCGGACTGGCCGGAGCGGCCCTTGACGGTGAGGGCTACCGCCCCATGCAGACCGACCCGGCGTCGGCCGGTGCGCGGTAGCTCGCCGCAGGCGATCAGCGGCCGGACTGCTGCGTTCGGGTGAATGCGGCCCTTGCTCGCTTGTGCGGTAGGTGTTTTGTCGGTGCTGTGGGCGATGCTTCGTTACGGCACGCAGCAGCGGTCCCGTCGCCCACTCGGCGGGACTGTGGGTAAGACTCCGATTCGCGTGTGCAGGCGACTAATCCGAGGGTGGGCAGCACGCCGCTGACGCTGAAGCGGTAACTGATCGAGGGCGTAGACGCCGGAGTCGATCCATATCCGGATCGACTACGCCCGGAGCGTCTAGTGGTCACCAGTTCGTTGGTCTCATCGCTGTGGTCTGTTTCGTTCTTCCCGGATGCGCGGGAGGCTGGCGGCAGCATCACTTCCCTCCGTGGTCGTTCATCTCCTGCCTGGGAGTTCGGCCCCGACGGCCTGCTAGGTCCGAAGGTGGTGGATCCGCAACGCTCGGCCGTGGAGGCTGCACGGCGAGCCCGCGTTCGGGCTCGGCGTTACTCGGCCGCCAACCGCCTGGACCGCCTGGGGACACTGACGTATCGGGGCGCTGGCTGCTTCGACTACGACCAGATGATCCAGGACGTACACGGATTCATCGTGCGACTGCGCGCCGCTCTAGGTGGAAAACCTTTCCCCTACGTCTGGGTCCCGGAGTGGCACAAGGATCACGGCTTGCACGTCCACTTCGGGCTTAGCGGGTTCGTCCACTATTCGCTGATCGACGCCGCATGGGGATTAGGCCGTACGAACATCAAGCGGCTGACGAATCTCCCCGCAGGATCGGGCCCGCTCGCGGCAGCGAGAATCAACGGCCGCTACCTCGCCAAGTACGTCGGTAAGGCATTTGATGATCGCCGGATCCCCGGCAGGCATCGCTATGAAGTCGGTCGTGGATTCGAGCCACGCAAAGAGATCGTGACCGGCTTCCGCGTCGAACACGTGTTGGATGAACTGTCCGAACGGGTGGGCGCCCAGCCGCAATTCGTTTGGCAGTCGTATGAGACGGAAGGGTGGCAGGGGCCGCCCTCTGTTTTCGCGTCATGGCCGGCGTAACCGACGACGATGCCCGGCAGTGGTTGGCATCGACGACTGCCGAGCAGGGGGTGGCGATGTTCGTGGATGATCCGCGAGTGTTGGCTGACGTGGTGGTCGTTATGGGATGCGTGATCGGGCGTGCGGCGCGGGGAGCCCGGTGGGCGCCGCGCCGCCCGGCCGGAGAACGGTCTCTAGATGCGCCAGGTTGGTCGGACCCGGGTCTTGTCGAATGTGTTGCGTCCGCGGACGCCCGGTCCGATTTCGGCGTTGTCAAGGACGGCGCCGACGATGACACGCTGCTTGTCCAGGGCGAGGGTCGGCCAACTGAGGCGAAGCTGCGATCCGGTACCGATCAAGGAGCCGAGGTCGTGGTTGTTGCTGATGCGGCCCAGCTCGTCCCGCGATTCTTGGAGCCGCTGCTCGACTGGCCTACGAGCGGCTAGCCATTCCCGAAGTGGGATGACCCGCTGCCCATGTGCGACCGCGAGAGCTTGGAGCTGGTCTTGGTCGCTCAGTATCGACGTGGTGAGTTGCGCGGCGGTCTCGTCGGCCTGCCCTGTCTGACGTGTGAGGGCGTCTTGCAGCGCCGGTGTGTCTAGTCGAATCAGCACCGCCTTGGAGATGAGGTCCTCGACGGGTTCGGCGATGATGTGGGTTGAGCCGCATGCGGTTGGCCGGTCGACGTTCTTCTTGCACACGTAGTGCCGGGTCTCTCTACTCGGCCACGCATGAAGGTCGTGTCCGCACTTGTGGCAGCGGAGCATTCCTGCCAGGAGATACCTGCGTGCTGGCCTTCGGCTCATTCCGGCTCGGTTAGCGAGTAAGTCCCGAACTTTGGCCCCTTGTTCCACAGAGATGATCGGTGGCCATGCGGCAGGCCCGACGAGTTCACCGCGGTGGACTCGAAGGCCGCTGATGCTGGGATTGGCCAGCATCTGGCGAAGCGTTGTACGGAGCCATTGCGGCGATCCGGTGCTGGTCGGGATCTCGTTGTCATTGAGCCAGCGAGTCAGCCCACTAATCGATTCACCCGCCAGCAGCCGTCTTGCGAGGTCTCGCAAGACTTCCGCTTCGGAATCACGAATCGTCATGCCATCTCGTTCGTAGCCGAACGGTCGGTGACCGGACCCGTGCCGCTTGCCTTGCTCGGCGCGCTCATCGTTCTTCCGTCTGATCCGACGGCTCGCTGCAGCGCTTGCGTTTGCGCTGACCGCGACCATCATCCGGGCGACCATCAATCCGTCGGCGCTGCCCAGATTCACGTCTTGTTGAACAGTCGCAATGTTGACGCCCGCGCGCGTCGCGATTTGCACCAGTTCCTCGAGCTCGAGAGGTATCCGATGCAAACGATCCAAGTGATAGGCAAGGATCATGTCGTGCTGCCCAGCTTCGATCGCTGACAGCATCGCGGCGTAGCGCGGCCGTACGCGTCCCGTAAAGGCTGAGATGTCGTTGTCGACGTACTCCGCGCCGACATTCCAGCCACGGTCATCTGCAAGACGGTGACAGTCGGCGAGTTGTCGATCCACCCCCGCGCCCGCGCCTTCTCGGTCGTCGGAAATGCGGGCATAGATCGCGGCTGAACGCGTTGGCTTCATCCAACCCACATTAGGCACTCGACAGGTGGGCGTCGCACCACAGTGGTGGGCGATCGCACCCGGGAAACGCGCAGCCGCCGTCACGCAGGATGAGCGCGCGTCGCAATCCTTGGGGCACGATGCGGGTGCTGCGGCCGATGTCGAGTGGTTGACCGGCGCTGCCCAAGACGACGGGGATGATGTTGGCGTCACAGGCGATGCGGCGGATCGCGCTCCTGCTGATCAGGTAGCCACCTTGCAGGCTGCCCAGTGTGCTGCCGACCTTGCGCTGCAGGGACTCCAGGGTTGTGGTCACAAACATGTGCGGTCGCTCACCGCGAACATCTGGCAGTGTTGGCGTCGCGAGTTGGCACAGCTGCATGAACGCGTCGGCGTTGCGACGCTCGGGAAGGCGGGTGTCAGGGACGCCGTCGACGGTCGGCAACGGTGCCGCGAGAGGGTCGAGCACCGCCAGGGCCAGGGCGGCGGACTCCTTGTCCAAGATGCCGCGGATCTTCACAGTGCCGTCGTGTTGGCGGATGAGCTTGAGCCAGCGTTGGCTGCGGTTCCATGCTTCCTGGTGTTCGAACTCGTCGGGGTCGAACCGGTCGGCGATCTCCATCGCCCGTTGCACGACCGCTTTGGTTCCTTCGTCGCGGGCGATGTCGACCAGCAGGGCCTCGATGTCGGTGTTCATCGCTGCCGGAACCCCACCGGGCAGCGCGTCGATCGCTGAACACACCACGGTCGCCGCCTCTGACCCGATGTCGCCAGCGCTGAACGCTGCACCGACGACGGGCCTGCTGGCTAACGCTTGGTGTAAAGCTAGGCGAGCTCGGCCGATGCCCACCGGGAGGTCGGTGACGTTGTGCAGCCATACAGGTGTCGACGAGGTGCCCGTGTGCTCAGCGATACCGGACCGATCAGCCTGCGCCAGCGCCGCCACCTGGGCCGCGGCAACGCGCCGTGCGATGCGTTCGAGCGCGATCACCAGACTGCCGACATCAGTGGTGGACATCGACCACAACGACGCATCGCCGAACGCGTCCAACCCAGTCCCGATCGTCGCAACTGCCTCGACGGCAGGATGCTGGTAGTCGGTGGTGACTGCGCTCATGAAGGCAACGTAGCGACAGCCACCGACAGAACCAGATTTGCAGAAATACCTGTGGAATAAAAGAAATCGAGCACTTATCGAGCTAGTTGTGCACAGATGTAGTGCAGCCTCTTGACGATGGACTCGCTAACGACTAAGGCAAACACACTGCGCCGCGCGCAGCGTTGAACGCACTGACGGTCAAGGCAGTTCGACGACAGCCAGCACTGGACGATGGTCACTCGCCCGCTCGATGCCGGGCACGTCAGGTACCCCACAACTTCGCACTTTGATAGCTGCGTCGACGAAGATGCCGTCGATCCTCTTCACCGGTTCGGTCGCGCTATACGTGTTCTTGCCACCACTGGGTGCAAGGACGAACGCGTCGGGATAAGTGCTGGCAAGCGCGCGCCATGCTGGTCCGTCGGGCTCCTCGTTGATGTCGCCGGCGACGATGACCGGCGCGCCGCACTTCGAGGTGCGCGCGACAATCTCGTCGACGTGCTTGCGGCGTTCATCCGCTTCGAGATCGAGATGGATGCTGCCGATTGCGAACTTGGCGCCGCTGAGCTCGAGCGTTGCCAATGCGACACCGCGTTGATGCAACCCGCGCTTGCGCGAGAGCAGTACATCGGCTGCCTCAATCACCCGAACCTGCAGTGCAGCGAGCAGCAACATCGCGCCAGCCGGCCGGCCGCCGGTGACGACGACAAGGCCGGACTCCCTTGCAAGGCCAGCACATTTGGAACGCCACCGAAGAAAGCGCGGTGCTTCCTGGATGCACACGACGTCAGGGTTGCAGGACCTGATCACGGTCGACACGGCTTGCGCGTCGTCGCGCAACGAACGCACGTTGTAGCTAAGCACCCGCAACTCTGTCGGCAACGACGGCCCCTTACTCGGCGACGGGGAGTTATTTGACCAAGTGTGGAGCCGAAGGCGGCGGCTCGGTCATCGGGTGATCGGTGGCGACCGTCGGGGTCCGCCCGAAGTTGTTCGCATCTGGATCGGAGAACGCGGTCGCTGTAGTCGCGAGTACTGATTGCGAGCTGTCTTCGTCATGAACGACGCAAGTGGATGTAACCGGCATGCAGTCGCCGGTGTTCGTCGTCCAGGTCGTTTTGCCATCGAGCGCGTAGACACTGCCGGTGATGGTGAAGTCGTCCCCGAGAGAGAAGCACCTGGTCATGGGTGCAACTGCGCATACGGGGCTCGTTGGCGCGGCGGGCGAACCGAACTGATCGAGCACGATGGCGACTCCTGGGATCGGTTGCCCGGGCTGCCAGACGACCGCGGGCTTGCTCGCGATCAACGGGAGACGCTGCCCATTGTTGTCCAGGGTGCCGATATGGCCCTCGACCGTAAGTGTCCCGGTGCCATAGAAAACCAAGGTGACGCCCGTCCCTAACGGCGGGTCACCGCTGTTGACCGGCGGGTCGGTAACCAGAGTGCTCGCAAGACTCCCAGCGGCCGCGACATCAAGGTTGACGTCATCAAATACGTAGAGGCCCGGGTGAAGAGTGCAGGCGACAGGGATGGCAGGGTTCGGGGCGATCGTCACACCCGTCGGGAAGTGAGTCTGGTCGAAGAGTCCAGGAGTCGTCGGGCATCCGGTCCCGTTGGGGTCGAGCTCGCCAGCCGTTGGCACCGCAGCCGGATCAGGCAACATTCCTTGATACATCTGCCGCAACGCGGAAAGATGCGACTGCTCGACCTCTGGATGGCCGTTGCCGTCGAGGATCGGATCACACGGCCCGCACTCGGGCGGCAATGGCTGGCCCGAAAGTGCTTGTGCGATGGGCGAAATACCGATGGAACTGACCCCGAACAGTCCCCCGAAGGTCGCCGGCACGTGCTGCGTTGGCAGCTTGACCCGCACTTGGAACGAGGTGATCTCTGGCGTGGGAGACACCAACGTCGAGATGCACGTGTCCACGGTCGCGACTGTGTCGATCTGCGGGCCAAGCGCTGCCGCGTCTTGGCAGCCCTCCCAATCCGCCGGCGTGAGTCCCATGTTCTGGTCGACATAACTCTGCACCGCGGTGACGACCTGACCGGTCGTCTCGCCGTTCGCCAAAGCCTGGACGCCGGCGAGCGCGGCAGTGTCCACCGCGTTCTGCCCTTGTAGGTGCACATCGTCGGCGTGGCCGATGTCGACGACCAGAGCTGCAAATCCGAACAGGACAATCGAGAACAGCGCGACGATGATCGCGACCACCCCGCTGTCATCAGCACCCGATCTCAGCTTGCGGCGGTACACCACGAATCCCACCCCCCTGGCGGCGTAGCATCTGCGCCCCCGAGATCGGGCCGGGTTGCGTCGGCGGGATGTTGCTCGATCTGAGCTACCAGCCTGACGCGAATCACACCGTCCGTCGGCAATGGGACGTACCCAGTGACGCCAACCGCCACCGTCGCCTCACAGACGACGACCGACTGTCCCGCGTACCAACCCGTCTGCATCGACGCCGGATCGGTCGGCAGGATCACTTTCACGAAGGTTTGTCCCGACAGCGGGTCTGTCCTGGCTTCGACCATGCAGGCGAGGTAACCCGAATCCGAGCCCACCGGGAATGCGCCGGGAGGCGTGCACGTGGTGTCGAAGTTGTTCACGACGGCTTGCCTCGTCGCGGTCGCCACGCCGGACCGCGTATCGAGAGCGTTACCGAAATACAACCCGTAGTCGATGATCCCGAACAGGATCAACAGAAGGACGGGCAGCACAAGGGCGAACTCGACTGCCGCAGCGCCGGCATCACGGCCGTTTCCACCGGCGCGCGCGCGGGAGGACAATCGCCGCCCAACCAGTCGCCGCATAACGGTTAAGGCTAGCGAGGGGACGGCGTCAGCGGATGCGCGCGAGATCCGCGGCGCCCACTAGACCGGCCGAGCTACCAAGCGCAGCGGCCAGGATTTGCGCGTGCGGGCGGTATGCGCCGCCACTGAGCGCCGCGGCAAATGCCTCACGGGTCGGATCGATGAGCAACGCGCCGGCATCTGCCGGTCCACCGCCGACCACAAAGCAGACCGGGTCAAGGATCGTGGCAAGGTCGGCGAGCCCTTGTCCCACCCATTGAGCGATGGTGTCGAAGCACTCCCGCGCCCCGGGATCGCCAGCGTTGGCCGCCTGAGTAACTAGTGGGCCAGTGATTGCGTCGACCTGGCCGACGACGGCCTTCATCAAAAACGGCATGCTGGCCGGCGCCGAGCGGGCCGTCTCACGAGCGGCCCTGACCAGCGCATTACCACTGGCGTACTGCTCCCAGCACCCGCGATTGCCGCAACCGCAGAGGCGACCGTCTGGCACCACGCGGATGTGGCCCGGCTCGCCGGCGATACCGAATCCGCCGCGATAGAGCCGACCGTCAAGGATGATGCCGCCACCGATGCCAGTGCCGAGAATGACCGCGACGACCGTGCTGAGTCCACGGGCCGCGCCGAACCGGTGTTCGGCCCATGCGTGACAGTTCGCGTCGTTCTCGACGACGATCGGCAGATCGATCAGCTTCGAAACCCGCAGCTTTAACGGCTCGTTGCGCCACACCAGGTTGGGCGCGAACATCACATTCGCGCGATCGAGGTCGATCCAACCGGCGGCGCCGATCCCAACCGCCTCAATGTCATGGCGGCTGCGCAGCGAGGCGACGAGGCCAGCTATGACTTCGGCAATGCCTTCGCCGTCGGTTTTCGGCGTGCTCTGCCGCTCCTGCTCGAGGATGTGACCGTCTTCGTCGACCACGCCGGCCAGCACTTTGGTGCCGCCGACGTCGACGCCAATCGTCAGGCCCATGGCGTCATGCTTCCACGCGGACCTTCAAAGCGCGCAAGGCGGTGTCGATCAAGACCTGCTCGGCCTTGCGCTTGAAAACCCCGAGAAGCGGCATGTCGATGTCGATCGACAGCGCGTAGTCGACCACCGTGCCCTCGTCCGCGGGCGTGAGCCGGTAGCTGCCATCCATGGCCTTGATCGACGTCGCGCGGACCAGCCGCCAGCTCACCCCGTCGTCCGCCCATGTGTAAGCGAGCGAGTAATCGTCGACGACAACTCCGGCGTCGAGCACAAAGCGGACCACCGACGCGCGTCCTGTCTCGTCAGAGTCGAGGACCTCGACTGCCTGAATGAACGTGATCCACTGCGGATAGGTCGGGAAGTCTGCGATGACCTTCATCACGGCGGCCGGGTCGGCGTTGATAACGATGCTCGACCGGCTGAGTTCAGTCACCGCGCACACCCTACTGGTCGAGAGCGCCGAGACAGCGGACGAACGGCGGTCAGACCAGCATGCCGATGATGTATAGGGCAGCGGTAACGATGGCGATGATCGCCGCCGCTCCCCCGGCAATGATCAGGGTCTGCGTACGGACGGGCAGACCCCCGGTCCCGATGCGATCGAGCAAGTCTGGGGCGCCGCGTGCGCCGTCCAAAAATCGCCGCCCGCACGTCGGGCAGGTGTCCTCGTCGAACGACACGGTCTCCCCGCACGTACAAGGCCAACCGACCGGCGGTTCGGCAGTGTCGGCATCCGTGCCAGCCTCGCCTTGCCGGGCCAGGGCCTGCGCCGCCACTTCGAGTGCACTAGGGGCAGCGCCGGCCGCGTAACTGGGCTCACGAGTGCTGACGGCGACTGGCTCGGGTTCCGGTTTGGGCCGAAGGTCGGCGTAGCACAAGGTGCACCATTGCGCGCCCGACCGCAGCAGCGCGCCGCACTGTGGGCAACGAACATCGGCCTGGTCGGTCACGACGATGTCGTCGGCAGTCCGAGCGGGCGCCTTGACCTCCGTGCGGCAAATGGCCCAATCAGATACGTTCCGTCGCGGAGCCGTCGAGCGCCTCGGCGCGAGAACTCGGCTGTCTGGAGGGAACGGTTGCGCGAATTCACCTCGCCGGCGGTGGTCACCATCGCCGACGACGCGACCTTGACCGACATCGTCGCGACGCATGCGACCACCAGGCCGGACGCCGTGATGTTCCGCCGCCGTCCCGATGCCGTAGAACCAGGCACGACAACAGCGTGGACGCCGGTCAGCGCGGCGTCGTTCTTCGCCCAGGTCGAATCTCTGGCCGCCGGATTCCTCGCCGCCGGGTTCACACCCGGCCAGCGGGTCGGGTTGCTGTCGAGAACACGCTACGAATGGACCCTGACCGACTATGCGCTGTGGCATGCCGGCCTGGTGACCGTCCCGATCTACGAGACCTCCGCACCTGACCAGATCTGTTGGATTCTCGGCGACTCGCAGGCCGTCGGCGTCGTGGTCGAAACCGTCAACCACGAGTCGACCGTCGGAGAAATCCGTGACCAGATCCCCGACCTACGCAAAGTCTGGGTGATCGAGAACGGCGACCTCTCCGGACTTGCGAGCGAGGGGGACGCAGCCGACCCGGCCGTACTTGTCGCGGCCCGCGAGTCGGTCGACGCGGCCTCACTCGCGTCGATCATCTACACGTCAGGCACAACCGGCCGACCGAAGGGCTGCGCACTCACCCATCGCAACCTCTTGTTCGGCGCCACGAGTGCGGTCGGCAGCCTGCCCGCGCTCTTCACCGGCGACACCAGTGCGCTGCTCTTTCTGCCGTTGGCACACGTCTTCGCGCGCGATATCCAAGTCGCCTTGGTGCACGCGGCGGTGCCCATCGGCCACTGCCCCAACACTCGTTCGTTGCAGGAAGACCTCGCCGCGTTCAAGCCGACGCTGCTGCTCGCCGTCCCCTTCGTGTTCGAAAAGCTTTATGCCGGCGCGCAGCAGAAAGCCGTTGATGCAAACAAGGGCAAGATCTTCGCGCTGGCGTCGGCGACGGCAATCCACGCCAGCGAGGCGATGGAGCGCGGGAAGGTGCCGCTGATGCTGCGACTTAAGCGTGCCGCACTCGACGTCCTCGTGTTTCGCAAGCTTCGTGCCGCCCTCGGCGGCGACGTCCAGTGGGTGATTTCCGGAGGCGCGCCACTCGGCGTCCGGCTCGGCCATTTCTTTCGAGGCGCGGGCATCCCCGTCCTCGAAGGGTGGGGACTGACCGAGACGACCGCCGCGTCAGCCGTCAACCGCCCGGATGCAGTCAAGATCGGCACGGTCGGTCCACCCCTCGCGGGCACCACGGTTCGAGTCGCCGACGACGGCGAGTTGCTGGTGCGCGGGCAGCACGTCTTCGATCGGTATTGGGCCGACCCCGAGGCCACCGCGGCCGCCCGCGACGCCGACGGTTTCCTGCACACGGGCGACCTCGGTGCGATCGACAACGACGGCTTCATCACGATCACCGGCCGCAAGAAGGAAATCCTGGTCACAGCAGGGGGCAAGAACGTCTCACCGGCCCAGCTCGAGGACCGGCTGCGCAGCCACCCCTTGATCGCACAGGCGATGGTGGTTGGCGACCGGCGGCCCTACATCGCGGCGTTGATCACGATCGACGAGGAAGCGCTGGCCACCTGGAAGACGAAGGTCGGTAAGGACCTGTCGCTGACCCTCGCCGACCTGCGCGAAGACCCCGATTTGCTGGCCGAGATCGAGGCGGCCGTCGAGGACGCCAACCGGGTGGTCTCGCGTGCCGAGTCGATCCGGCGCTTCCGGATCCTTGATCGCGACTTCACCGAAGCCGGCGGCCAGCTCACGCCGACGCTTAAGCTGCGTCGGGGCGTCGTCATGACGGAATTCGCTGACGACGTCGAAGGTTTGTATTCGCCCGCGGGACCAAGCGCCCGGATGGCACCCTGACATTCAGAGGAGGGGGCCTTCAGGGGGACGCCCTTCAGTGGGGTGCAGGGACGGTCGAGCACAGAAGCGAGATCGCGCGGCAGCCGGAGGTGAGCAGTGGTCGCCCACACGCCGGCCCACGTCACGCCGGCCCACGTCGAAACGATCGGCCTGCGCGTCGCCTTCGGACCCGTCGTCGCCGTCCACTCCCTCGACCTAACCGTGCAACCCGCGTCGGCGGTCGCCCTCGTGGGCCGCAATGGCGCTGGCAAGTCGACGACGCTGCGGGTGCTGGCCGGCGTCCTGCCTGCGACCAGTGGCCGGGTGACCGTCGCCGGCGTCGATGTCACGCGTGACCCCGCGACAGCAAAGGCGCACGTCGGTTACTGCCCGGACGTGGGGGGGCTGATCCCTCGCGCCACACCGTGGGAGCACCTGGCGCTGGCGGCCAAGCTGCGCGGGCTGGGACCTGAATGGAAGGACCGGGCGAGCGAGCTCCTCGATCTCTTCGACCTCGTTGGCGCGGCCGACCGGATTACCTCAGGGTTCTCTCACGGCATGGGGCGTCGGCTTTCGGTCGTACTCGCCGTGCTGCACCAGCCGTCTGTGTTGCTCCTCGACGAGCCATTCGACGGCGTCGACCCGCTCGGTGTCGACGCCACCCTGCAAGTGATCTCGGAGGCACGCGACAGCGGTTCGGCGGTCGTCGTATCGACCCACCTGCTCGAGCTCGCCGCTGCAGCATGCGACGAGGTCGTGGTGTTGCGGGCGGGACAGATCGTCGCCGCAAGTCCCTCGGCCGAACTGCGCGGTGAGGCCGGCGAGCTGCGCTACCGGACACTGCTTTCGTGACCGCTCTCGCGACAGGCGCGCAACTTCCGGCCCTCGTCCGGTTGCGCTGGCGGATGGTCCGAGCCGAACGGGTCCGCGTCGGGCTGCTGGTGCTGGCCGCGTGCGTGCCAGGCTTGTTGACCGCCGCCGTCATCGCGGGTCAGCTTGCACCACGTTCCCGCCAGTTCGACGTCACCGTCCTTGGACCCACAGCATTCCTTGGATTCGCCGTGCTTTCGCTCGTCGCCCCGCTCGCGGCCGGCGGCGGTAACGAACTGTTCCCTCCTGAACAACTGGTCGCCTACCCGATCCGACCCGCGACGCACTTCTTCGAGTCGTTGCTCGTCGCGCCGCTGAACCTGGCATGGATGAGCCAGTTCGTCCTGCTGTTCGGCATGACGTCGTTCGTCACCGGTGCGCGGCCGGGCCTCGGACTCGCCCTGGTCACGACCCTGGTCTACGTCGCCATGGTCACAGTCGCCGGCCAGATGGTCGCGTGGGTCCTGATCGGCGCGCGCCAAAGCCTTCTCGGCAGGCGAGCGGTGTGGGCGCTGACGGCGGTCATCGTGGTGGTCACCGTCATCGTGCTGCAGGCACACCTTGGCTACCGAGTCCTCGACAACGCACCGACAAAGCCGGCCATCTCCGCCGTCCTGGCGGGTGGCGCACATCGATATGACACCTGGGCGTCGGGAACGGTCGCGTTAGCGGTCATCTTGCTGGCTTGCTTGTGGGCCGGGCCGCGGATCTGCGCGTGGGCACTTCGGCGTCCCGGCGACCGGACGAGGTTCCGGGAGTCGCGCGTCGAGCGCCGCCGGCCGATGCCACCGAGCCCGCTCGCGACTCTGGTGCGTGTCGACCGCGCCAACGTGTGGCGGGCCGCACCGCTGCGTCGTGGCCTGCTCGTGCTGGCGGTGCTGCCCGGGGTCGTCGCAGCCACCGCGGCCTTGCGGTGGGACTCCCTGGTTCTGCTTCCCGCGCTGGTCGCCGCCGGTGCCGGACTCCTGTACGGCGTCAACATGTTCTGCCTCGACGCCGGAGGTGCCACCTGGCTGGCGACGCTCCCGCACCCGCCCCGGCTTGCCGTAACAGCCAAGACGATCGTGCTCGGGGAGACCATCGGCGGGAGTTGCCTGGTCGCCGCAATCGCCGGCAGCGTGCGCGCCGCGGGGCCGATCACGCTCGCCGACGTGGTGGCCATGGCCTGTTGCCTGGCGTCGTGCACCGCGGTCGTCCTGGCCACTTGCCTGCGGCTGTCGATCCGCACCCCACATCGAGCCGACCTCCGCGGGCACCGCGACACCCCGGCACCGCCCGCCGCCATGGCCGTCTATTCGGTCCGGCTGGCGACCGTCACGACGCTCATCGGCCTGCTTTTCGCCCTCTCAGCCCACGAGCAGTCGCTATACGCCTGCCTCGTGCTTGCGTCAGGTTTGGTCTCTCTCAGCGGCCTGTCAATCGCCCAGAGCTTCCGCCGATGGGACGACCCATTGGTGCGCTCGAGGGTCGTTGCCGCCGTATCGAACGGCTGAACCCACCCCGCGCAAGATGACCGAAGTCCCGCCGCCCCCGTAGGCTTGCGGAACTAAGTCAACGCGTCCTGCGTGGTCAGGCCTGCCCGGCCGCGCGCAGAGGTGCGAGTATGCGCGTCAGTCGTACCTGCCCCACCGTTGCGAAGCCGTACCTGCACAAGAAGGGAAGTGGTGACGCCGAATGGGACGCCGCACGGTCCTGCTCGTCGCCGCCGTCCTGATCGCCGCCCTCGGAGCGGGCCTGGTCCTGATTTACGTCCACGACGTGAACCAGAAGGTCAAAGCCCGCGAGGCGCCCGAACAGATCCTGGTCGCCAAAAAGATCATTCCAGCCGGGACGACGGGGGCTGCCGCGTCTGCCGAAGGCGACCTTCAGTACATGAAGGTCGCCCGCGAAGCCGTGGCCGCCGGGGCGCTCGCGAAGATTGACCAGGTCGCCAACCTGGTCGCGTTGGCACCGATCTATCCCGGTGAGCAGATTCTCGGTCAGAAGTTCGGCAAGCAGAACGCCTCGAGCGCGCTGACGATCCCCACGGCCGGCACCGTGGCATTGAGCGTCGCGCTGCCTGGTCCTGCTGGGGTCAACGGATTCGTCGCCCCAGGCTCGCAAGTGGCCGTCTTCCTGACTTCTGACGGCACAACAAAACTCATCCTCCCGCGCGTCTCGGTCATCGCGGTCGGTAGCCGCACGTTGGTGCCGTCGTCGGGTCAGGCGTCGAGCACCAACCAGCAATCCGACGTGGTGACCTTCGGTGTCACTGCCGCGCAAGCGCAAACGCTGATTTACGCCCAGTCGGCGGGCAGCGTCTATCTGACCCTGCTGACCGCGAACTCCTCGGTCCCCTCGCTGCCGCCGACGACCGCCACGAACGTCACGGGTGCGAGCCAATCATGAGCGTCATTGTCGAAGCCGACCCGACCCGAGCGGAAACCCTCCGATCGGCACTCGGGCCCGGCGTTCTTGTCCTCAAGACGCTCGACGACCTTCGCCGCCACCTCGAGGCGCACCCTGGTGAGGACGCTGTCGTCCTCGGTCCGTCCGTCGACCAGGACGCCGCGTTCCACTTGAGCGACAGCATGCGAATCACTCGCACAAGCCTCGGCGTCGTGCTGGTCCGGCGGCGCATCGATACCCCCCTACTTGTTGACGCGTTGCGCAACGGCATTCGCGAAGTCGTCGAAGAACGCAATCTCGCGGGAGTCAACGACGCGGTGCGACGCGTCCGCGATGTAGCAGCCGCGATGCGTCAACGCGCCTCGCACGGCGACGGTGAAGACGGGCGCCGCGGAGTGGTCGTCACAGTTTTCTCGGCCAAGGGCGGCTGCGGAAAAACCACGCTGGCAAGCAACCTTGCTGCATCACTCGCCGACGGCGGCCGACGTGAGGTCTGCCTCGTCGACCTCGACCTGAACTTCGGTGACGTCGCGATCGTGCTGCAACTGTTCCCTGCACACACGCTCGCCGACGCCGTGCCGCTCCTCGAAACGCTCGACCTGCCTGCAGTCACGGCGTTGTTGACGCCGCACTCTCCCGGCCTGTCCGCGTTGGTCGCACCCGTCGAGCCCGGCTCTGCCGAGACCGTGCCGGCGTCGCTCATCACGACGATCCTGCAATTGCTGCGCGAGGAATTCGCGTTCGTCGTCGTCGACACACCGCCGGCATTCACCGACCACGTGTTGGCAGCCTTCGACCAGTCCGACGTGATTGCACTGCTGGCAACGCTCGACATCCCCGCGCTGAAGAATCTCAAGCTCACACTCGAAACGCTCGACCTGCTCAATTATCCGCGCGAGCGGTTGCGGGTCGTGCTCAACCGGGCTGACTCCAAGGTCGGGCTTGCACTGTCGGAGGTCGAGAAAACGTTGCGGGTGCCCATCGCGTTGCACATCCCGTCGTCGCGCGCTGTGCCAGCCTCCATCAACCGTGGCGTGCCGATCATGCTTGACGACCCGAGCCACCCGGTGAGCATGGCCATCCGGCAGTTCGGTGATGACTACGTACTGCCGCTGGCGCGTGCGGCCGATCCGATCGCAGCGAACCTGCGAACGGATCGCCGCGGGCTGTTGCGGAGAAAGTCGAAGACGTCATGAGTCTCGCGGATCGGCTTGCGCAAGCCCGCCGGTCGCGCGACGCGGGCGCCGACTCGACCGCACAGGCGCTTGAGGCGCAGGCTTCGGCCGCGCGCCGCACCGCCGACCCGTTCATCGATCTGAAGCGCACCGTGCACGCCACGTTGCTCGATAACCTCGGCCCGCAGCTCTACGACACGAGGTTCACCCAGGCCGACCTCGAGCAGAAGGTGCGACACACGCTTCAGGGCGTGCTCGCCCAAGAAGAGACGCCGCTTTCGGTCGCCGACCGCACTCGCATCGCGCAGGAGATTGCCGACGACATTCTGGGCTACGGTCCGCTCGAGCCGTTCCTGCGCGATTCCGATGTCAGCGAGATTATGGTGAACGGCCCGAGCCAGATCTATGTCGAGCGGGCCGGCCGCCTGCACGCGGTAGCGGCGTCCTTTGTCGACGAGGCACACCTGCGGCGCACCATCGACAAGATCGTCGCGCAGGTCGGACGGCGGGTCGATGAGACGAGCCCGATGGTCGACGCCCGACTTGCCGACGGCAGCCGAATCAACGCGGTGGTCCCGCCGATCGCGGTCGACGGTTCGTTGCTGACCATCCGCAAGTTCGCGACCGACCCGTATGAAGCAGACGACCTCATCGGCTTCGGCACGATGACGCCAGAGCTCGCCGAGTTCTTGCGCGCGTGCGTGAAAGCTCGGCTCAACATCTTGGTCTCTGGCGGCACCGGGGCCGGGAAGACCACAACCCTCAATGTGTTGTCGTCGTTTATCCCGTCGGACGAACGCATCATCACCGTTGAGGACGCCGCCGAGTTGCAGCTGCACCAAGAACACGTCCTGCGACTTGAAGCCCGGCCGCCGAACATCGAGGGCCGCGGCGAGATTAGGATCCGCGACCTCGTACGCAACGCGCTGCGCATGCGCCCCGATCGGATCGTGGTCGGGGAGGTCCGCGACGCCGCTGCGCTCGACATGCTGCAGGCCATGAACACCGGCCACGACGGGTCGATCAGCACGGTGCACGCGAACTCGCCGAAGGACGTGCTAGCCCGCATCGAAACGATGGCGATGATGGCCGGCATGGAGCTGCCGGTGCGCGCGATCCGCGAGCAGATGGCCAGTGCGTTCGACGTCATCGTCCACCAAGCGAGGTTCAAGGACGGTAGCCGACTGATCACCTGCGTGACCGAGGTCGTCGGCATTGCACCTGAGAGCGACACCGTCGAACTGCACGATCTCTATTTGTTCGACCACACCCCCGGATACGACGACATCGGGCGCCCGCTTGGATCACTGCTGCCGACCGGCGCACTATCGAATTTCATTGCGAAGCTCGCCGCGGCAGGGATTCGCGTCGATCCCGCGTTGATCGGAGTCGCCGCCGTTGCGCTAGTCGATCCGGCGGACTACCCGTCATGAAGCGCGCCGGCGCGTGGGCGACCGGACTCACCGGCATCGCGGCGCTGGCGCTGAGTGTGGGGCCAGTCGCACTCTCGATCTCGCCGGCAATCGCGGCAACACCTGCGCCAACAGCGAGTGCAGCGAATCCGTCGGTATCACCGACCGGACGGATTGAGAGCCAGTCGAGCAAGCCCGGCCAACTCGACGTCACGTTCAGTGCCATCGGACTGCCAACTGGTGAGTCCGTCGACGTGGCCTCGGTGCATGTCTTCCTCAACGGCACGCCGGTCGACAGCACAGCGATGGCGGTCGGAAGCACGATGGCGAGCGCAGTCCCCGAGACGAGCCGCACCGCCGTACTCGTTGTCGACACCAGCAGTGCCATGAAAGGCGCCGGCCTCGCGGGCGCCCAAGCTGCCGCGCTGGCGTTCCTCAAGGCCGTCCCCGCAGACGCGAAGGTCGGCTTAGTGGCGGTCTCAACAACCGCCTCACTGGTTACAGCGCCCACCATCGACCGTGCGGCGCTCACCGCGGCCATCAATCGCCTCACCGCAAGCGGTGGCACGGCGCTGTACGACGCGACGTTGATCGCCGAAAGAGCCGTCGGAACGATGGGCTCGCGCACCATCGTCTTGCTCACCGGTAGCCGAGACGACTCGAGCAAATCGTCGCTGCCCCAGGCAGTGTCTGCGGCGCAGCTTTCTGGGGCTGTCATCGATGCGATTTCCCTCGGCACAGTCGCGACGCAGGTCGCACCCCTCCAACAACTGACCGCCGCCTCGGGCGGTCGACTGCTCGCGACGCAGCAGGTCGCGCAGTTCGCACCGGCGTTTCGCAGCGCAGCGCAGGACATCTCCACCGAGATCCTGATCACGGCACAAGTTCCGGCGCAGTTCGCCGGTCAGGGTGTCACCGTTGCGGTCACCGCAAAGGCCGGTAACACGACCGTCAGTGATTCGGCGGCCTACCAGCTTTCGAACACCACTGTTACCGGCGGCGCCGCCTCAAACGCAGCTGCAGCGGACAGCCCTCGCCCAGAGAAGGTGACGATAAGTCGGTTCGGTAGCCACACAGATCTAATGATCGGAATCGCGGCTGTCTTCGTCGGGTTGCTCGCGCTTTTCGTGCTGCTGGCGTTCAACGCGAGACTGCTGGACACCCGCGACACGAGAATGCGCCGCCGGCTGTCCTCCTACACACTGACCGGCCGAACGACCCGCACCGAAGCCCAACCGACCGCACTCGGTGACAGCTCTGTGACGCGCTCCGCGGTCCAACTCGCCGGCCGATTAGTCGTCTCCCGTGACTTCGACGCACGGCTGGGTCGGCGCCTCGACGCCGCCGGGGTCCCGCTCAAGCCGGCCGAATGGATCGTCGTGCAGGCCGGATCTGCGGTCGCCCTCGGCCTGCTTTTCCTGCTGCTGGGCGGCGGATCCGCCGTCGCGGCGATCCTCGGCATCCTGATTGGAATCGGCGGACCAATCGGCTACTTGGTCATGAGGGAGAGCCGACGCTCGACGGCGTTCCTTGAGCAACTTCCAGACACGCTGCAGCTGATCGCTGGCAGCATCTCGGTCGGCCACTCGCTGGCGCAGGCCATGGACGCCGTCGTCCGGGAGGACGTCCAACCGATGTCGACCGAGTTCAACCGCGCATTGGTGGAGACCCGCCTTGGCATGCCGGTCGAAGATGCGCTCGAAGGGATCTCGGCACGGATGGTCAGCGAAGACTTCGCGTGGATCGTCATGGCGATTCGGATCCATCGCGAGGTCGGAGGAAACCTTGCCGAGATCCTGACCACCGTGGCAGCGACGATCCGCGAACGCGAGCGACTACGCCGGCAGGTACGCGGCCTGTCTGCGGAAGGCAGGCTGTCCGCGTGGATTCTGGGCGCGTTGCCCCCGATCTTCGCCACCTACCTGATCCTGGTGCGTCCGACATACATCAAGCCGCTCTTCACTGATCCGCTTGGCGTCACACTGCTCGGCGTCATGATCGTCTTGATGATCACCGGCATCTTCTGGTTGCGCCGCGTCGTGAAAGTCGAGGTCTGAGATGACGGAGCAGCTGCTGCTTGTCGGCGGGGTGATCGCCGTCTTCGCGAGCATCGTCGGACTCATCATGGCGCTCGGGGCAACGGCGTCCGATCGCCAGCAGGTCAACCGATCACTCGCCGCACTCGACGCACTTGGCCCCCGTCGTGACGAGGTACGGCGTGAACTCGACCGGCCATTCGCCGAGCGGGCGTTCAGCCCCGTCTTGCGACGCCTCAGCCGGTTTGGCGGCCAACTAAGCCCGCGGGATGAGGCGTCGAAGCTGCGCCACCGCATCGAACTTGCCGGCAGCCCGACGGGCTGGGACGTCGAACGCATCCTTGCGTTCAAAGTCATTGGCCTGGTTTGTGGCGTGGCGATCGGCATTGCCGTGCCACTAGCACTGAGTGGCGGGCTTGCCGTAACAGCGGGCGTCACGGTCTTATTAGGCCCGCTCGGTTACTTCGCGCCCGACCTCGTGCTCTATCAAACGGCCTACAACCGCAACGAGCGGATCCGTCGCGATCTACCTGACTCGATGGATTTGTTGACAATCTCGGTCGAGGCGGGGCTGCCCTTCGACGCTGCACTGTCGCAGGTTGCCCGCAACACCAGAGGTCCGTTGGCCGAAGAGTTGTTCCGCGTGCTTCAAGAGATGCAGATCGGGTTGTCGCGCATCGATGCCTTGCGGGCCGTCGCCGATCGTACGAGCGTTGCGGAGCTGCGCGGCTTCGTCACGGCGATGGTACAGGCCGATACCTTCGGTATCCCGGTCGCGAACGTGCTGCGCGTGCAGGCGAGGGACTTGCGAGTGAAGCGCAGCCAGCGCGCAGAGGAAATGGCGCAGAAAGTGCCGGTGAAGATTCTGTTTCCGCTCATCTTCTGCATCCTGCCGGCGCTTTTCATCGTCGTTATGGGGCCAGCCGCCATATCGGCCTACCACTCGTTGTTCAAGCACTAAGGCGCCACGATGAAATCGGGACGGCGATGAAATCCGGACGACGATGGGCGAGGCTCGCTGAGCCACGCGCGCTCGCATTCGCCGTCCGGCTTGGTCTGCTCGGCTTCTGCTTCGTCGTCGCCGCCCTCGATGCGCACCCGCGCCGCACGGTGGCGGGTGCGTTGGTTCTCGTCGTTGCCGCAGGCGTCGCGTACATACCGAGCAACAACGTGGTGGTTCGCCGACTGTTGCCGACCCTTGAGGCCTGTATCGCCGCCGGGGCCGTCATCGCGCCGCCCTCTGACCGCACCGGACTGTTGCCGTACCTGCTTGCGCCAGCCTTTGCGGCGGGCTTGATCTACGGTTTGGTGCCCGCCGTCACCGCAACCGGCATGGCCGCGTTCGTGTTGCTCACCGGCCACCTCGTCGCGAAGAACCCCACGGCACTGCATACCTTCGCGGCGAACTCCAGCCAATGGGTGCTGCTCGCGTTAGCGGTCGGCCTCCTCGCTGCTTGGATTCGCCGACTGGCCGCCGCGTCGGCCGGGTCGGACCAGAACCGCTCGTATGAAGACGCCTATGAACTGCTGAGCCAGCTGCGAACGGTCAGCCGGCAACTCGTCGGAGGCCTCGACCCGGTGAGCCTTGCCCAAGGTCTGTTGCAGACGCTGCGCACACAGTTGCCGTACGAACGTGGAGCCGTGTTCGTCCGCGCCGAAGGTGGGCGCCTGCTGCCGCTCGCGCTCGAGGGTGCGAGCTTCGTCGACTGGGACACGTCCCTTGCCGACGACACCCCGCTGGGCAAAGCGTGGTTGACGGCCGGTCCGACGCTTGCCAGCGAGCCGCTCGGCGACAGCCCCACGGCGTCCGACCCGACCCGTTTCGGGCATACCGTCTTGCCGCTGCGGATGGGTTCACGAACCTTTGGGCTGGTCGCCCTCGAGACAGGCCAGCGACCCCCGAGCTATCGCACCGGACCAGCCAGCTCCGAGCTACGCCTCGTCGAGCCGGCCATGCGTTTGGTCGACGAGACCGCATTGCGACTCGAGACCGCTCTGCTCTTTGGTGAGGTCCGCTCGATCGCTACGTCAGAAGAACGCCGTCGCCTGGCGCGCGAGATCCACGATGGGATCGCGCAGGAGCTGGCATCGCTGGGCTACGCCGTCGACGATCTGGTCGCCGAGGCGTCGGAAGACTCCCAAGACCAAGCGCGTGCCGGGCACCCGCCCATGGCGGACGTGCTGCGCAAACTGCGGGGCGAGATCACCCGTATGGTCGGAGAACTTCGACTGTCGATCTTCGACTTACGTAGCGAGGTGCAGGCGCAGGTTGCGCTCGGCACCGCGCTAGCGGACTATGTGCGCGCCGTGAGCGCCGGGACCACGTTCTCGGTGCACCTCGTCTTGGATGAGTCACCCGATCGGCTTCCGATCGCCGCCGAAACCGAGTTGCTGCGCATCGCCCAGGAGGCCATCACGAATGCGCGCAAACACGCGGCGGCCGAGCATCTGTGGGTGACCCTGCGCGTCGAGCCGCCGACAGCCCACCTGCGGATCGAAGATGACGGGCGAGGCATGGGCACCGGGCGCCACGACAGCTTCGGCCTTGAGGTCATGCGCGAGCGCGCCGACCGGCTCGGAGCAGACCTGACCATCGGATCGCGCGAACCGCATGGCACCTTCGTCGACGTCCGAGTGGGCGAGTTTTCTGCCAACGAGACGGGGAACGAGGCTACTTCGGCTGGGAACGACGAAATCGATGACCTGGACGACGTACCGGTGCGGCCCGATTCGCGCTCGGCACGATAACGTCGGCGGCAGGCGAGAAGAAGGGAAGTGCGATGGTCGCGACCGTGCTGCTTGTCGACGACCATGAGCTGATCCGTCAGGGGTTGCGTCGGGCATTCGAGCGGGCTGAAGACTTTTCGGTCGTTGCCGAGGCCGGTTCGGTGGCTGAGGCGGTGGCGTTGGCCAAGCAACACCAGCCCGACGTCGTCGTGGTCGACGTGCGCCTGCCCGACGGAAACGG
Source organism: Acidothermaceae bacterium (assembly GCA_036501485.1). GTDB lineage: Bacteria > Actinomycetota > Actinomycetes > Acidothermales > Acidothermaceae > PALSA-607. The sequence continues at coordinate 23,591 of DASYAG010000057.1, forward strand.
CCTCGACCTCGCTCGCGCGCTACGCGACCAAAACGACGAGATCGGCATCGTCGTACTCACGATGTACGCCGGCGACGAGCAGCTGTTCGGTGCCCTCGAGGCAGGCGCCTCGGCGTTCGTCGCCAAGGACGCGCCCGCCGAAGACGTCGTCTCCGCCGCCCGCCACGCCGTCGTGTCACCGAGGTCGTTCTCGGCCAGCGATCTCGCCGAAGCAATGCGCCGCCGGCTCACGCCGTCGGGTCCCCAGCTGAGTCCGCGCGAACGCGAAGTGCTTCAGCTACTGGCCGATGGGCTTGGCGTCGCCGCGATCGCTCGCCAGCTCTACATCAGCGAGTCGACGACCAAGACCCACATCTCCAAGCTTTACGAGAAGCTCGGCGCCGCCAACCGTGCGCAAGCGCTGATGTCGGCCATGCGATTGCGGTTGATCAAGTCGCCGGAGCAGTAAGCCGCGCACAATAGCCCGAAATGGCGCACTCTGCTATCCCCCATCGGTACGCGGTTTTCGACCAGGCGTCCGATACCGAGTGGCAGTCGGATGGCGCACGCTCAAGAAGCTGGGTGGGCTCCGCCTGGCAGTTGACCCCGGCATATTCCGGGTCAGCCCCGACCCGCCTTCGGAGGAATCCGTCCATGATCGCCTACATGCTGGCAGTGCGCCGCCACGTGAAGGACGACAAAGGCGCGTCAGCCGTCGAATACGGTTTGCTCATTGCAGCAATCGCGGCCGTCATCGTGGTCATCGTTTTTGCCCTGGGTAACGTGGTCAAGTCCAAGTTCCATCAGACCTGCACCCTCGTCAACAGCGGCGGCAACGGAGGCACGGCGACCTGCTCGCAGTAGTGAGCTCGTGCAGGTAGCTGCCGAACACGTTGACGTCGACCGCAGACCGGTTCGACCGGTCTGGTTCGATGCTTGTCTCGTCGGGGTCATTGCGTTCGCGGTCTTCGCCGCAACCGCGCAGTACCACGACCCTCTCAACAACGACACCCATGCCACCGCGGTTGCCGCGTGGCAACTGGGGCATCACGGCAACGCAACACTGACTGCCTTCAAAGGCCACCTGGCGTGGCTCTACGCGGTCGACGGCCGGGAGGTCACCAATAGGTTGCCCGGCACGATCTTTTGGGCCGCGCCGTTCTATTCGGCTCTTGGGTCGAGCAGCTATCCACCGATCTACCCAGGCGCGATCGCAGCTGTCGTCGCCTCAGCCATCGTCATTGGGCTCGCATTCGCGCTCTGTTGCCGCGTGGTGCCACGTCGGCAAGCCTTCGCTGCTGCGCTGTTGCTGGCGTTTGCGACGGGGACGTGGACAGTCTCCGCCAAAGAGTTATGGACCCACGGACCTGCACAGGCAGCGGTGCTGGTGACGCTGCTGTGCTACTCCAATCGGCAGTGGTTGGCGGCCGGGATTCCTGCAGGGTTCGCGATCCTGATCCGTCCACATCTGGGCGTGGTGGCCGTCGTCCTCGGAGTCGCCGGCGCGGTTCGGGAGCGAAGCGTTCGACCGCTGCTCATCAGCGTCGGCTCGGCAGTTGGCCTGTGGATCCTCGTGCTCTACAACCACGCGGTCTGGGGCGCCTGGACCGTCTTCGGTGGCTACCCCGACTCTGGACCGGCATCGGGGCACGCCGTCGCGGAGTTTGGCGTCGGGGTTGTTGGCACGTTCGTCTCACCCGAGCGCGGCGTCCTGGTGATGACGCCCGCACTGCTGTTGCTACTTCCCGGCTGCCGAGCAGCGTGGCGGGTCGCTCCGTGGTGGGTGCGGTCGGCGGCAGGGTCGGGCATCGCCTACGTCGCCGTTCAGATCTGGGTAAGTCGATTCTCCGGTGGAGACGGCTTCTATTCCTACCGAACTCCGCTCGAAGGACTCACGTTATGCGTGCCGCTCCTCGCTTTAGCCTGGCGAGAGTGGACGTCGACGACACGTATTCGCCGGACGGCCTTCGCCGGGCTGGCCGCAGCGAGCGTGGCACTTCACGCGTTCGGATCGGTCGTGAATTGGGTCTTGGGCGGTCCGAACCACTCGCCCTGGAAGACCTACATGCCCTTCGATCTCGCGCGACACATCGGCGGGGTTCAAACCACGCTTTGGTTGTGCGCCGCAGTGGTCGCGATCGCGGCAGCGGCCATCTTCACGTGGCGAGCCGAGGGCCCGGCCTCGGCGACGAACGACCAACCTGCCGCATCGGGCGTGATGACGGCCTGAGCTAGCGACCTGCCAACATGCCTGCGAGGCGAGCGGCTGAGGCGTCCCAGGTCCAGTCGCGCTCGACCCACGCCCGTCCGGCCGCACCCATCGCAGCCGCGGTTCCAGGATCGCGCAGCAGCGCCACGATCGACCCTGCCACTGCGGCAACATCACGGCCGTCGACCAGCTCCCCGGTCTCCCCCAAAATGACCGCGTCCGGCGCTCCCCCGGAGCGGCCGGCTACCACCGGCAGGCCCGTCGCCGAGGCTTCGAGATAAACGATGCCCAGCCCCTCGACGTCGAGGCCCCTGCGTCTTGTGCGACACGGCATCGCGAACACTTGGCCCGCGTCGTAGTAGGCGGGCAGGTCAGCCCATGCGACGGGCCCGCTGAACCGGACGGCGGCCCGGAGTCCTTCGCGATCGGTGATCGCCTCGAGCCGCTTGCGGTCAGGCCCGTCACCGACGATCAACAGCGCCGCATCGGGCACTGACCGCAAGACGGCGGGCAGCGAGCGCAGCAAGACGTCTTGGCCCTTACGCGGGACCAACCGCGACACACACACGATGACCTGACGATCGGCGAGCCCGAGGTCGTGGCGCACGACATCACCGCCCGCGCCCGGCTTGAAGAACGCCGCGTCGACACCAGGCGCCAGCCGCTCTAGATGCCCCTGCGCCGACGTCGAGAGGGCACGCTCGAGGCGGCCGCGGGTGTATTCACCGAGATAGGTCACGACGTCGACCCCGTCGCCGATCCGACGCAGGATCTGTCGAGCCACCGGAAGTTGGGCCCAGCCGGCTTCATGGCCGTGGGTGGTCGCTACGACCCGGCCAGCGCCGGCCCGTCGAAGCGCTGGTGCGAGCAAGCCCAAGGGAGCGGCTGCTCCGAACCAGACGGCGTCGCAGCGTTGGGCCTTCAGTAGCTCCGCGGCGCGCCTTCCGACGCTGCGGGTCGGAAGCATGAGGGACGTCGGGTGCCGAATCACCTCGAACTGCTGCGCGGCGTCGAAGGCAGCCGCGCCCTCCCAAGCCGGTGCGTACACCACGACGTCCTCGAGTCGGGCGACGAGCTCATGGACGAAGGCCTGGATACCGCCGGCACGCGGCGGGAAGTCGTTTGTCACGACGAGCGTGCGCGTCACGCCGTCATCGTAGGGCGGCCGATCATGAAGCGGTCGACGCGCTAGATCCCGCTAGGGCCGCGACGCACCCGCGTAATCGTGGCGGGCGCTGAGGTTGGAGATCCGGACGTCAGCACCGGTGTAGGGCGCCTCGATGAACTTGCCGCCACCGATGTAGATGCCGACGTGGTGGATCGGGCGACCGAAGTACACGAGGTCGCCCGGTTGAAGGGCGCTCTTCGCCACATGCTTAGTCGAGTAGAACTGCGCGGCCGCGTTATGGCTGATCGCGACGCCAGCAGCTGCCCAGGCGCGCATTGTGAGCCCCGAACAGTCGAATGTGCGGGCGCCGGCCGCGCCGTAGCGGTAGGGCTTGCCGAGCTGGGCGTAGGCGTACCGCAGCACCGCGGCAGCCTTGCTACTGGCAACTGCGGGGACGGCGGGAACTGCCGCCTTGGCCACCGGTGCGGCCACCTTGGCGACCGGCGCTGCGACCTTCGCTACTGGGGCTGCCGCCTTCGCTTTCGCCGCCGGCAACGCGGTTCTCGTCTCGCTGCGGCTGACCTGAGTTGCCGTGACGACCTGGGCGGCCGCCTGGGCCGCGGCTTGCGCCTGCGTCGCGTCGAGTGCTGCCTGCTGCTTGCCGATCAGGGTATTGATCGTCTTCTGCTCGGTCTGAAGCGTTGCCTGGAGCGTCTGCACGCTCGCAAGTTCCTGGTTAGCGGACGCCTGCGCCACAATGAGGGCGTTGCGCGCGTTTGTGGCCTCGGCCAGTTGACGGTCGCGGCTGTCCGCGACGCGCTGCAAATAGTCGGCGCCACGAAGGGCAGCTTGGGGGTCTTGGGAGAGCAGCACGCTGGCCGCCCCACCGAGTGCGCCCGATTCATAGGCGTCGCGAGCGATGGCATCGACGGCGACCTGCGTGGAGTCGACGGTCGTCTGCGCTGCCGTGATCGCGGCCCGGTCAGTTGTGAGCTGCACCTGCGCGCTCGCCAGTGCGTCCTGCGAGGCGTCGTACTGCTCGACGACGATCTCTGCCTTGTCGGCAAGAGCCTGGACTTGGGCCTGGCCGGCGGCTGTATCGACGCTCGTGGCCTGGTCAGCATGCGCTGCACCCGTGGGGAGCAGCGTCAGGGCCAGCGTCGCGGTGAATCCGACGAGCAGGGCGGCCCGGCGCGGACTCGTGAGGCGCCTTGAGCGCCGTCGCATAGGCGGAGCGAGAACGATCTGAGGGGACGCCACGTGGGCGATCTCCTTCTTCCTCGGCGCCGACCAAGTTAGCTGACGGGTTCGGGCTGGAAGCGGCCCTACGAGCGGGCGGAGAGTTCCATGGTCTGATCCATGAAGCAGTACGCCGTACTCGATTCACCCCAACGGAGATTGGGTCCCCGGCTTCGTCGCTGCGGCCAAGTGGCCGCATCGAACGAATTAGGCGCAGGCACCGCCGCCGTACAGTTCACGGCTGGGAAACGGTTGCCCGCGGGCAGGTTAGCAGCCATCGAAGAAGATCGCTCCAGGGGTCACAGAGGGTCACCCGAACGGACTGCGGCACCTCAGGACGCCGCGGACCTCGTGCGTCCCACCCGTCCCACTGGCCTCTCCTGGCCCTCTTGTTGCGCCGAATCTCCGACCGCTTCGGGTGTGAGGGCGGCCACCAGCCGAAGGGGCGGTACCAAGCCTTGATCGGCAAGGACGCTGATCGCTGCCTGCTCGGCATCGTCGAGTTCGACGCCCGCTCGTGAAATACCGAGTAACACCGTGACCACGCAATCGCCGCAGGCAAGCCCGCGGACAGCGCAGCTGTCGCAGTCGATCAGCACGAGAACTCCTCCACCTTCGTTTCGAGCGGCTCGGGGTTAGCCGCTCGGCGATCACCACGACACTAAGAACCGGCAGTGACACTTTTCACAGCCGTCGAGAAATCTGCCTGCCGACTTGGCCTGAGCGAGGTTGCCGCCGCGTGGCGCCGCTGAACTGTCGGTTGGCCGCCCTACCGTCCGGGGTGTGAGCACTGGACTTTCGTCGATCGCCGTCCAGGGCACCTTCGACGAACTCGGCGTCCCGCTGCGCGAGGTCACGTTCGTCGTCGTCGACCTCGAGACCACTGGGGGCGCGCCTGCGACCTGTGGCATCACCGAGATCGGCGCGGTCAAAGTGCGCGGCGGCGAGGTGCTCGGTGAACTGCAAACCCTGGTCAATCCGGGCGAGCCGATTCCCTCGTTTATCGCCGTCCTGACCGGCATCACCAACGGCATGGTCGCCACTGCGCCGCACATCGACGCCGTGCTGCCCGCGTTCTTAGAGTTCGCGCGCGACTGCGTGCTCGTCGCGCACAACGCACCGTTCGACCTGGGATTCCTCAAGGCCGCATGTAGCGGGCTGGGCATTAACTGGCCGGGCTTCGATTCGATCGACACGGCGCGACTTGCGCGCCGCGTGCTGACAAGCGACGAAGCGCCGAACTGCAAGCTGGCCACGCTGGCCCGCGTTTTGCACGCGAGTGTGCAGCCAACGCACCGTGCACTCGACGACGCGAGGGCAACAGTCGACGTCCTGCATGTGTTGTTCGAACGCCTCGGCGGGCTCGGTGTGCATTCGCTCGAGGAGTTACGCACATTCACTGGGCAGGTCACCGCTCAGCAGCGCAGCAAGCGGCATCTTGCAGAGGTGATGCCGCACTCCCCTGGTGTCTATGTGTTTCGAGACGAACGCGGGCGCGTTCTCTATGTCGGCAAGGCAAAAGATCTGCGCACCCGAGTGCGCACCTACTTCACGTCATCGGAGATGCGGCAGCGCATCGTTGAGATGGTGGCGATCGCCCACGATGTCACCCCGATCGTGTGCAGCACCGATCTCGAGGCGCAGGTCCGCGAACTCCGACTGATCGCGCAGCACAAGCCGCCGTACAACCGTCGCTCGAAATATCCCGAGCGGTCGGTGTGGGTGAAGCTCACCGTCGAGCCGTTCCCGCGACTGTCGATTGTTCGTGGCGTGAAGGCCGACAAAGGCAGCTACCTCGGCCCGTTTTCGACGACTCGATCGGCGGAGCTTGCCGTTGCTGCGGTCCACGAAGCGGTGCCGATCCGGCAGTGTCGCGCACGGCTACATCCGCGGCGTCCGATATCGGCGTGTGTCCTTGCCGAGATGGGCAGATGCGGCGCGCCCTGTGACGGTAGCGAGAGCGTCGATGAGTACGCCGCCCACGTGACTGCCGTGCGAGATGCGATCGAGAGCGATGCACGCGGTGTCGTGAAGACGTTGCTGCGCCGAATCGAGACGCTCGCCGCGATGTTGCGCTACGAAGATGCGGCGGCCCAGCGCGATCGGCTCGCCGCATTCATTCGCGCTGCTGCCCGAGGGCAACGACTCTCAGCACTCGCCGGCTGCGCCCAGTTGGTGGCTGCCAGACCCACACCTGAGCACGGCTACGAGGCGGTGGTCGTCCGGCACGGCCGGCTCGCAGCGACAGGCACCATCCCACCTGGTGCGGCGCCGCGGCCGTACGTCGACGCGCTCATCGCAACCGCCGAGACCGTGGTGCTCGATTGCAACGCTGCCGGCGCTACTGCGGCAGCCAGCGCCGAGGAGATCGAATGCGTGCTGCGATGGCTCGATTCGGCTGGCGTCAGGCTTGTCGAGGTTGACGGTTCGTGGTCGTGCCCGGCCCATGGCGCGGGCGGGCAGCGAGTGCTCCTCGACCTCGCGATCGAACTCGAGTCTGACCCCGACCCGTTCGCTGACCGGCGCGGCCTACGGCCGATGCAGCGCCCAGCTCGCGCGAGCTAGTCTTCCGCGGGCTAGTGTTCGGGCGTGATCACCGCGATCGTGCTCGTGAAGACTGCCGTCGACCGAGTGCCCGACGTCGCGCAGGCCATCGCCGCACTGCCGGCCGTCACCGAGGTCTACTCCGTCACCGGCGAGTTCGACCTGGTGGCGATGGTCAGGGTGCGCGAGCACGAAGAACTGGCGGAGGTCATTCCTGGAGGCCTGAACAAGGTCGACGGCGTGCTCTCGACCGAGACGCACGTAGCTTTTCGGACCTACTCGCGGCACGACCTCGAGTCGGCGTTCTCGCTCGGCCTCGGCGACAGCTAGCCAGCCGCGCGCGCAGCCAGGCTCGCGGCGATCCACACATCGAGCTTGCGGGCACCTGAGCCGTCGTCTAACGCCGTCTCGCACCTCGCCATGGCCGCCTCAAGCTGCTCGACTAGTCGGGCGGCGTCCGGGCCCTCGTAGGCGACCAAGCCCGCTGCTGCGTTGAGCACAACGGCGTCACGCACCGCGCCTTTCTCCCCCGCGAGCAGGCGACGCACGACGTCGGCGTTGTGCGCAGCGTCGGCACCACGCAAGTCATCGGGCTGGGCGGGCTTCAACCCGAGCGCGACCGGATCGAGCGAGCGGGCCGTCACGGTCCCGTCGTTGACGACCCACACCTGAGACACCGTGGTGGTGGTCAGTTCGTCGAGCCCGTCGTCGCCGCGAAAGATCAGCGCTCGGTTGCCTCGCTTGGCCAGCACGCCAGCCATCACGGCCGCCATTCTTAAGTCAGCGACGCCGACGGCATTCGCCATTGGACGGGCCGGATTGGTGAGCGGGCCGAGGAAGTTGAACACGGTCGGGACGCCGAGTTCACGACGAGGGACGGCGGTGAAGCGAAACGCAGGATGAAAGACCGGCGCGAAGCAAAAACCAATGCCAGCCTCGGCTACACATGACGCGACGCCTGGTCCAGGCAGGTCGATGGCGACGCCGAGTTCTTCCAGGACGTCGGCCGAACCGCACGACGACGAGGCCGCGCGGTTGCCATGTTTCGCGACCGGCACACCGGCCGCTGCGGCCAGGATCGCCGCCATGGTCGAGATGTTCACGCTATGACTGCGGTCACCGCCGGTGCCGACGATGTCGAGAGCAGCGCCGACGTCGGGAACAGGTGCCGCGAACTCGACCATCGTCGCCGCGAGACCGCTGACCTCGTCGGCAGTTTCGCCCTTGGCCCGCAACGCGATCGCAAAGCCCGCAACCTGCGACGGCGTCGCCTCGCCGCTCATGATCTGCGCCATTGCCCACGCCGTCTGCGCGCTGGTCAGGTCGTCGCGCTGCAGGAGCGAGGTGAGCAGCCCGGGCCAGGTCGGTTCGGCCGAGGTCGTCATCGAAGGCGGCGTCAGCGAACCGGCGCGTGAGCGAGCCGCTGCCGCATCAACTCGGCCACTGCGGGCGCCAGGGTGATCCCGTTGATCGGATGCGGCACCGCGGCGTCTGCGCGCGACCACGAGGCCAGCCACGCGTCGTCCCGACGGCCGGTGATGACCAGAATCGGCGGGCAGTTGTAAATCTCGTCCTTGAGCTGGCGGCAGATCCCCATGCCACCGCTCGGCACCGCCTCGCCGTCGAGTATCAAAACGTCGATGCCACCGGCGTCGACGGCCTTGATCACCGCGCGATGGGTCGCACACTCGATGTAGTCAATGCTGGGCAGATCTGCCACTGGGCGCGCACCCACCGCCAGCAGCACGCGCTCGCGCGTCGTGACGTCATCGCTGTAAACCAGCACGGTCATGACGGCTGGCGGCGACTCGACACTGCTCATCGCGGTGACGCTCCTCAAGCGAGGCTGGGCAGGATGCGAACGACGGGCGGACGGCGGGATGCAAACGCTTGTCTGGACGGGCGAAGCCTCCAGGCCGCGATGCTATCGCCGAGCGGCATCCTGCGATGCTCGTGACCCCCGACTCGCCCGGGGTAGGGGGTCGCGGTGTGAACGTGGAGGGGGCTCGCAATAATGGCCCTCGTGGCCACTGCGACGACCCTCGGCAAGAACCCGGCGCATGGTTCACTGACGCGGCCGAGCTTGGTCAGCGTGGGCACGATCGTGTGGCTGTCTTCAGAACTGATGTTCTTCGCCGCACTCTTCGCCATTTACTTCACGATCCGCTCGGTGAGCACCCAATGGCCGCCGAAGGGTGACGTCCTCGACACCAAATTTGACGGGGTCATCACCGTCGTACTCGTGCTGTCGAGTGTCACCTGTCAGTTCGGTGTGTTCGCTGCTGAAGAGCGGCGGTTGCATCGCTCCGGACCGATCTACAAGTTCTGGCTTTGGGGTCTGCGCGAGTGGTTCATCCTGACGTTCTTCATGGGCGCAGTCTTCGTCGGCGGTCAGATTTTCGAGTACACGAACTACGTGAAGGACCACTTCGCGGGCCACGGTGGCATGACAATCTCGTCGTCCGCTTATGGCTCGATTTTCTTTCTGGCAACGGGTTTTCACGCCATGCACGTGACCGGCGGGCTTGTCGCATTCGTGTTCTTGCTCGCTCGACTATCGCGCGGTCGGTTCACGCCAGAGAAGGTCACCAGCACCATCGTCGTGTCGTATTACTGGCACTTCGTCGACGTCGTTTGGATCGGTCTCTTCTCGATGATTTTCCTGATTAGGTGATCCGCTGATGTCGACCACACCCGAGCCCCGAGCACGTCGGCGACGTCGCCGGTTGGCTGGCTACGCCGTGATCGTGGGCGCGTTGCTCGGAGTCGGCACCGCCTACGGATTCGTCACCGAGCGTCCCGGCGTCGCCGAGGCCGGCAACCCCAGCCAGGAAGTCCTGCAGGGCAAGGCGCTGTATCTCCAGGGCTGCTCGAGCTGCCACGGCCTCGCGGCTGAGGGTGGCACTGACGCGCCGTCGCTCATCGGTGTCGGAGCGGCCGCCGTCGACTTCCAGGTCAGCACCGGCCGGATGCCGTTGCAGCAGCAGGAAGCCGAAGCCCGGCGCAAGCCACCGCGCTACACCCCAGCAGAGACCGCCGAGATCGCTGCGTTCGTGGCTGCCTTGGCGCCCGGACCCTCGGTGCCGAGCAAGGACCAATACACACCGACGGACGCCGACATGGCGCTCGGAGGCACCCTGTTTCGCACCAACTGCTCCTCCTGCCACAACTTCACCGGGGAGGGAGGCGCGCTGGCCTACGGCAGAAGCGCACCCTCGCTGAAAGACGCCACCGATCTGCAGATCTACGAGGCGATGTTGACCGGTCCTGGCACCATGCCGGTCTTCGGTGACCGGCAACTCACGCCGACTCAGAAGCAGGACATCATCTCCTACGTTCAGGGCATGAAAGCCGAGCCTGATCCGGGCGGATTCAACCTCGGACGGTCCGGCGCCATCGCCGAGGGCCTGGTCGCGTGGCTGGCCGGGATCGGTGTTCTCGCAGGCGTGGCGATGTGGATCGGCGCACGAGCAAGGCGGGCACGATGACCGATCAGGTTGAGCTGCACGACGAGGGCAGTTCGGTGCGCCCGCCGATCATCGAGCGCGTCATCCGGCCGCAAGACGCCGACCCGAAGAAGGCCGACTGGGCCGAGCGCAAGATCGCGCTGATGTTCTTGCTGTCGGCGGTCGGCACGGTTGGCTTCATCGTGGCTTACATCCTGATTCCGAGCCTCTCGACGACCGAGGATGTGCACTGGTCGAACTTCTGGCTCGGAATCTCGCTCACCGTCTCGCTCGGTGGTCTTGCCGCCGGCATCATCGCGTGGGTGCGCTGGATCATGCCGGCTCACGAAGTCGTTCAAGAACGCCACTCGCTGGCGGCATCTGACGCAGACCTCGAAATCGCCTCGCAAATCATCGTGGTCGGCGTCGAAGAGACGGGCATCGCGCGCCGTTCGCTCATCAAGCGCTCACTCGGGCTCGCTCTCGGACTCTTTGCGTTACCAGCTGTGCTGTTGCTGCGCGACCTCGGCCCGCTGCCGCGTAGGTCGCTCGACACCACGCTCTGGAAGGCGAACTCGCCGCTCCTGAACGCCGAGACCGGCAACCCGGTGAAGCTCGGAGATCTCGAGGTCGGATCCTTCACGACCGTCGTGCCGGTGCCGGTCGAGCAGATGTCCGAGGAGGACTACGCAAAGACCCCGGTGCTGTTGATCAGGCTTGAGCCCGGCATCAACCACCCAGCTCCCGGTCGGGAGAACTGGGCCTACCAAGACCATGTGGCGTACTCGAAGATCTGCACGCACGTTGGCTGCCCGATCGGGTTGTACCAAAAGCAAAGCCACAAGTTGCTGTGCCCGTGTCACCAGTCGACGTTCGATGTGCCGAAGGCTTGCAAGGTCGTCTTCGGTCCCGCCGCTCGTGCACTGCCACAGTTGCCGATCTCGGTAAACGCCGCGGGCGAGTTCATCGCGACCGCGGCGTTCGACCAGCCTGTCGGCCCGAGCTTCTTCGAACGCTCATGACCACGATGAAGCCGGGTGGCGCCGGGAAGCCAGCCGCTGCACCGAATCCCACGGGGCCGAAGCCCGCGCCGAAAATCTTGAAGAAGGGCCTCGGCGAGGTCGACGAAAGGTTCGGTACCGCAGGCTTTCTCAAGCGCAACCTGAACAAGGTCTTTCCCGACCATTGGTCGTTCATGCTCGGTGAGATCGCGCTGTACTCGTTCGTCATCTTGCTGCTGTCCGGCACGTTCCTGACGTTTTTCTTCCGGCCGGGCACCAACACCGTCATCTACCCCACGACCGGCAACTACGTGCCGTTGCGCGGGCTGCCGATGACGGAGGCCTTCGAGAGCACCCTGCGCATCTCGTTCGACGTTCGCGGTGGCTTGCTGATCCGGCAGATCCACCACTGGGCAGCGCTGCTCTTCATGGCCGCGATCGTGGCGCACTGCTGCCGCATCTTCTTCACCGGCGCGTTCCGCAAGCCGCGCGAGACGAACTGGCTGATCGGCGTCGGGCTCGTCTCACTCGGTCTACTTGAAGGTTTCGCTGGATACTCGCTGCCCGACGACCTGCTTTCGGGTACCGGCCTGCGCATTGCCTACGGCATCATCGAATCGATCCCGATCGTCGGCACGTATCTGGGCTCGTTTGTGTTCGGGGGGCAGTTCCCCGGACCCGACTTCATCCCACGGCTGTTCACGATCCACATCCTGCTGGTGCCGGGCATCCTGCTGTCGCTGATCACTGCGCACATGATCATCATGTGGCACCAAAAGCACACGCAGTGGCCGGGCGAGCACCGCACCAACGACAACGTGGTCGGCGCCCCCTTCTACCCCGCGTTCATGGCGAAGACCGGCGGCTTCTTCTTCGCGACGTTCGCTGTCACGGCTGGCTTGTCCGCCCTGGTGCAGGTCAACCCGGTCTGGCTGTACGGGCCGTACAACCCGGCGCAGGTCGGTGCCGGCTCACAACCCGACTTCTACATCGGCTGGCTCGAGGGCACGCTGCGCATGATGCCCAACCTCGAGACGCACGTCGATGGCCACACGATCAGCTGGAACGTCTTGATTCCGGCCGTCGTGATTCCCGGCATCTTGTTCACTGCTATGGCGATCTATCCGTTCCTCGAAGCATGGGTCACGCGCGACTACGCCATTCACAACATCTGCGACCGGCCACGTAACCGGCCAGGGCGCACGGCACTTGGCGTTGCGGTGCTCACCGAGCTCGGAGTGTGCCTGCTCGCCGGTGGCAACGACGTCATCGCAGAGAAGTACGACATCAGCCTCTACGCAACGACGTGGACATTCCGCGCGGCCTTCTTCGTGCTGCCGCCGCTGGCGTTCATGGCTACTCGGCGCATCTGCCTGGGTCTGCAGTACCGCGACGCGCATAGTGCGCAACACGGCTACGAGACCGGCCGCATCGTGATGCTCGCGAACGGCGAGTTCATCGAGGTCGAGGCTGCGCTCCCCGAGGACGTCGTTGCGCGCATGGGCCTTGAGTACCGACAAGGACCACCGCCAGCACTCGAGCCGCCCGTCGATGAACACGGCGTGCGTTCAAAGTCGCGGCACAATCCGCTTGAGAAGGTCCGCGGTCGCATCGGTGCATTCCTTTACGAGCCCGACGTCGAGCCGGTAACCAACGGGCACGGCAACGGGCACGCAAGCAATAGCCATGCGGACGGCGAGTTGCCGGCCGCTGAGCAGACCGAGCTCACGTCCGGCCAGGGTCACTCCGACTAAGAGAATTCCCCTACCAGTTCAGTCGAGTTGGGGTGGTGGGTCGGAGCCGAATCGGCGGCCGCCGGGTGATGTCCATAGACAACTGCCGTCGGGTTGGAGGGCGACGGTCCAGCCGCCGAAGGTTTTCAATCGGTGGTGTCGCCGGCACAGGCAGCAGCAGTTCTTGGCGGAGGTGTCCCCGCGTGGGGCGGGGATGTTGTGGTCGATGTCGCACACGGTCGCCCGGGTGTTGCAGCCGGGGAACCGGCAGCGCCGGTCGCGAGCCATCACATAGTCGGCGAGTTCGGCCGGTGGCCGGTAGATCACGGTGCCGTAGTCGAGTAAGAAGCCGGTGACCGGTTCGATGACCAGCCGCACCCAATCCGCTACCGCGGCCCGGTCTCGCACCAGTGCGGAGGGGATCGGGCCGTAGCCGACCAGCTCAGCGGGATTGTCGGCCAGGCCGAGCAGCGACGGCAGGTCGGTGATGAACTGGACTTGTTGGCGGCGCCCGTGCCGCCGCGGTGCGTTCGGGTCGGCCAGCGCATTGTTCGCCCAGGCGACCAGGGCATCAGATCGGTAGGCATCGATGCCCTCATCGGCCAGCCCGGCGGCTTTCGCGGCGCCCTGCAACTGGGCCGCGGTCGCATCCAGCCCCAACCACACCGTTTGGGCGTCCACCGAT
>DASYAG010000058.1:0-15608 GCA_036501485.1 Acidothermaceae bacterium
TCGGTGACCGCGCTGGGGGGCGGCGGTCACCGACGACAGCCATGTTCGGGGACTGTCAGCTGGGCCAGCCAGAATGAGCGGATGCTGCTTGCCGAGTTGGTCGCCGTATCGGGCGCGGTTGCCGCGACCCGTTCGCGATCGGCGAAGATCGCCCTGGTCGCCGGGTGTCTTCGGTCGGCTCACAGCAACCAGACCGCTGCTCAGCTCGGCGGCGGGGCCGCTGGTCAGCTCAGCGATCCGGCCTCCGACGAAGTTGAGATAGCCGCCGCGTTTCTCTCTGGGGAGTTGCGCCAGCGCCGCATCGGCGTTGGCTGGGCGGCGCTCCGTGACGCGCGCGAGCTACCCGGACGCAACACCCCGGCGTCCGACCCGACGCTTTCGCTGACCGCCGTCGATGCTGCGTTCGCCCGCATCGCGGCCGACGCGGGTCCGGGCTCGCAGGCTCGTCGCGCCACCGAACTCGGGCTGCTGTTCGCGGCCGCCACGGAACCCGAACGCGACTTCCTGATCGCACTAGTCGGCGGCGAGCTCCGGCAGGGCGCGCAAGACGGCGTGATGGTCGAGGCGATCGCCGCCGCCGCTGAGGTTCCAGTAGCCGACGTGCGGCGCGCGTTCATGCTGCGCGGATCGTTGCCACCGATTGCGGCGGCTGCGCTGCGCGACGGTGTCGAGGCCCTGCGCGCCGTTGGTCTTGAGGTTGGTCGGCCGGTTCTGCCGATGCTCGCGCAGTCGGCTCCCGATGTCGCGACTGCCCTCGCGCAGATCTCGCAGGGCGGCGCGGCGGCACTGGAATGGAAGCTCGACGGGATCCGCGTTCAGCTGCATCGGGCCGGCGATGAAGTGCGCGTGTTCACCCGCACCCTCGACGACATCACGACCCGCGTCCCCGAGCTCGTTGAAGCGGTGCGCGCCCTCGACGTCCGCGATGTGGTTCTCGACGGTGAGGCAATCGCGCTAGACGACGCAGGCCGACCGCGGCCGTTCCAGCAGACTGCGGCGCGTACGAGCAGCCGCCTCGATGTTTCCGCCTCGCGGGCATCGGTTCCGGTCGAGCTCTTCGTTTTCGACGTGCTTCACCACGACGGGCGCGATCTACTCGATGCTCCCGCGGCGCAGCGGCAGGAGGTGCTCGAGGCGGTCCTGCCCGAGCGTCTGCGGGTGCGCCGGATTGTCACCGCCGATGCGGAGGAGGCGGCGCGGTTCTTCGCCGAGGCGATCGCTCACGGCCACGAAGGCGTGGTCGTGAAGTCGTTGCAAGCGCCCTACGAAGCGGGTCGCCGCGGCGTCGGCTGGGCGAAGGTCAAACCGCGGCACACGCTCGACCTCGTCGTCCTTGCAGCTGAGTGGGGGCACGGTCGGCGGGCGGGTGTCCTGTCGAATCTGCACCTCGGCGCTCGCGACGGTAACGGCGGTTTCGTCATGCTCGGCAAGACTTTCAAGGGCCTCACCGACGAGCTGCTCGCGTGGCAGACCGAGCTGTTCATGCGGCTCGAGACCCATCGCGACAACTACACGGTGTACGTCGCCCCGGAAGCCGTCGTCGAGATCGCGTTTGACGGCGTTCAGACCAGCCCGCGCTACCCGGGCGGGGTGGCGCTTCGATTCGCCCGGGTCCTGCGCTACCGCCCAGACAAGCGGGCGACCGACGCCGACGACCTCGACGCCGTGCTCGCTATTCACGGTGGTGCGACGACCCCATGAGCGCGCCCGGCTCGGCTTTCAGCATTCATTCAGCCATCGCGGGCACACTTGTTCTGTGCGCATTCTTGTTGTCGACGACGACCCCGGGGTTCGGGACTCGCTTCGCCGATCGCTGATCTTCAACGGCTACGACGTCGAGCTCGCCGAGGACGGCCAACGCGCGCTGTCTTCGATCGCGCTGCGTCGACCCGATGCTGTCGTCCTTGACGTGATGATGCCGGGCCTCGATGGGCTCGAGACCTGTCGCCGGTTGCGCGCCGCGGGGGAGGACTTGCCCGTTCTCATGCTGACCGCACGTGAGGCCGTTTCCGACCGCGTCGGCGGACTCGACGCCGGTGCCGACGACTACATGGTCAAGCCGTTCGCTCTGGATGAACTGCTTGCCCGGCTGCGGGCGTTGCTGCGGCGCACCCTTGCGGGGCCGGATGCCGCGCAGCAGTTGAAGTTCTCCGATCTCGTTCTGGATCTCGGCACTCGCGAAGTGTGGCGCGGCACCAGGCCCATCTCGCTGACGCGTACCGAGTTCCACCTTCTCGAGTTGCTCATGCGGCACCCGCGGCAAGTACTCGAACGCAATCAGATTCTCGAGGAGGTCTGGGGTTACGACTTCCCCACCACCGCGAACTCGCTCGAGGTCTACGTCGGCTACTTGCGACGCAAGCTCGAAACCGACGGTGAGCCACGGCTGATTCACACGGTCCGCGGCGTCGGCTATTCGTTGCGCGAGCTGCCCTCGTGACCGAGCCGACCCAGGTGAACGTCGACGAGGTCCGTGCCCCGGGCGGCATGACACTGCGGTTTAGGGTCTCGCTACTTGCTGCGATGACTGCCGGATTCGCTGTCGCCGCGGTGTCATTAGCCGCCTACTTCACGATGCGAATGGAACTGTTCCACGAACTCGACAGCTCACTGGTGTCACGGGCGCAGAAGGTTGCCGCGCTGCAGCAGCAACTCCCAGAGACTTTGCAGACCCAACCGTCGCTGTCGTTGCTGGCATCAGAAGTTGACTTGTGTCTGGTCAGCGATGCAGGCGAAGCGGAATGTACGACGCCCGGCCTTACCAAGCTGGTGCAGTCGGGGCCCGAGCTTGCGGTTGCGCGCGGCTTTTCCAGCGAATCCCTTCGTACGTTGACGATCAGCGGCGTTCGCTATCGCGTCGTCGCTGTGCCAGTTAGCTCCGACGTCGCCCTGGTGCTCGCGAGTTCGACCAAGGACACCCAGACGACCCTGAACGACCTTGGTCTGGTGCTGCTGTTCGTCGGTGTCGGCGGCATCATCATCGCGGCGGTGGCCGGGCTGCTTGTTGCCCGCGCGGGCTTGCGACCGGTTGAGCGACTGACGCGGGCTGCCGAACGTGTTGGGCGTACCGGCGATCTCACCCCGATCGAGGTCGAGAGTGCAGACGAACTCGGCCGACTGGCTCGCAGCTTCAACGAGATGTTGTCGGCGGTCGCGACGTCGCGGGCACTGCAACGGCAACTGGTTGCCGACGCCGGCCATGAGCTGCGTACGCCACTCACGAGTCTGCGCACGAACCTTGACCTGCTTGCTCAGAGCAACGCTGCAGGAGATCGCGGCCTCTCGGTCGCTGATCGAGAAGCACTGCTTATCGACGTCCGCGCTCAGGTTGAAGAGTTGTCGGGACTCGTCGCGGACCTCGTCGAACTCGCGCGCGACGACCGGCCGGCGGCCAACGCCGAGGAACTCGATCTCGCGGTGATAGTCGAGCGGGCAATCGAACGGGTTCGACGGCGCGCGCCTGGAGTCGTCTTCATCGCCACCCTTCACAGTTGGCTAGTGATGGGCGATGCGTCCGCGTTAGAGCGAGCAGTGACGAACTTGCTCGACAATGCCGTCAAGTGGAGCCCTTCCGGGGGCGATGTGATGGTCAGCCTCGAGAACGGAAGGTTGAGGGTTGCGGACTCAGGACCAGGCATTGCGGACGCCGACCTGCCCTACGTCTTCGATCGCTTCTACCGATCCACAGATGCACGTGGCATGCCAGGTTCGGGGCTCGGGTTGGCGATCGTTCGCCAGGCCGCGGAACGGCATGGCGGTAGCGTGTCTGCGGGGCGTGCGCCGGCCGGTGGCGCGCTGATGATCCTCGATCTTCCGGGCCGGCACGGAGCTGAACGCGTAGAGCATTCAGGAATTCTTCAGCAGAACTGGGGATTGTCAGCACATGACTGAGGACGGCAGCCCGCAGCGTCCCTGGTGGGCATCTCCGAGCGATCAACTGCAGGAGCCCCCCGAGACGCCGCCTGTCCCGGCCACGGCCAGCGATTCGGCGCGGACAGATTCGGCGCGGACAGATTCGGCGGGGTCCGAATCGGCACGCTCAGAATCGGCCGGGTCCGATCCGGCCGGGTCCGATGCGGCGGCACCCGACTCCTCGGACGCGCCAGCGTCGCCGCGCTACGGCGCCGACCCGTACCTCGGTCCGTTTCCGTACGCCAAGCCGGAGAACGGCGCTCCTACCTACACGCCGCCACCGGTGTACACCGTGCCCGAGCCACCGGCCCCCTCGTACGGCGCGCCGAACTTCGCACCGCCACCGAGTTTTCCGCCGCCCAGCTACCCGTCGTCCGGCTACGGAACGCCGCCCAGCTACGGGGCTCAGCCCACCCACGGAACTCAGCCCGGCTACGGCGCCCAACCCAGCTACGGTGCCCAACCCAGCTACGGTGCCCAACCCACTTACGGCGCCCCGCCCGCGTACAGCGCGGCACCCACCTACACGCCGCCCACCTACGCACCGGCGAATCCGACCCTGCCGCCTTACAACGCTCCGCCGAGTGATCCGCGTGCGACTCGCGAGGGTCGCCGTTCGGGATGGCTGTCGTTGCTGGTGGTAGCGGCAATCGCTGCCCTAGTAGGGGCTCTCGTCGCAGGGGGCGTTGTCGCCGCGACGAAGAAAAACCCGACGCAGACAGCTGTCACGACCACGACGCCCTCGCAGCCGGTGGTTGCGCCGCAGGCCGTTGTAAGCCTCCCCGCGGGATCCGTGGCGCAGATCGCTGCGACCCTGTTGCCGTCGGTGGTCTCGATTATCGTCACGACAACCGATGCGGGCGACGAAGGCACCGGCATCATCTTGACCTCGGACGGCGAGATCCTCACGAACAATCACGTCGTCGAGGGCGCTGCGACGTCTGGTGTCATCGCCGTCACTCTTAACGATGGCCGCACCGTGAAGGCGAGCATCATCGGTCGCGATCCGACGACAGACCTCGCGGTCATCAAGGCTGCAGGAGTCAGCGGCCTTCATCCGGCAAGCCTCGGTAGTGACTCCGCGCTTGTGGTCGGCCAGCAGGTGATCGCGATCGGCTCGCCACTGGGGCTTTCCAACACGGTGACGTCGGGCATCGTGAGTTCGCTGAACCGCCCGGTGTGTACCCAAAGTTGCGACGGCACTGGCGGTACGAGTGGTGCCACCCCGACCGTGCTCGACGCGATCCAGACCGATGCCGCCATCAACCCGGGCAACTCTGGTGGGCCGCTCGTTGACATGAGCGGTCACGTCGTCGGCGTCAACTCCGCGATCGCGACGCTCGACCAAGGTCAGGGCAGCCCTGACGAACAATCCGGCAGCATCGGCGTCGGGTTCTCGATTCCGATCGACGAAGCCCAGCGGGTCGTCGGCGAACTCGAGAAGACCGGCCACGCGACCCACGCGGTTCTCGGTATCGGCCTTCAGGACTCCGAGGACGCCAACCTGCACACGCCGAATGGCGCCAAGGTGGTTAGTGTCACCGCCGGCGGTCCGTCGTCGAAGGCGGGAGTCCAGGTCAACGACATCATCACCAAGTTCGGCAACCGGACCATCGTCGATGCCGACTCCCTGATCGCAGCCACTCACGCCGCTGTGCCGAACTCGACGATCACCATCACGTACTTTCGTGGCGACCAGACCGCAACGACGTCGATCACGCTGGGGTCGGCCGCCTCAAGCTAGCGAGGTCCGGCGTCGGCGCAGTTTCAGAGTCGCAGCAGCTTCAGGGTCCCAGCAGTTTCAGGGTCGCAGTAGGGCGCGGCTGATGGCTTCGCCGGCGGCCACGACCGGGCGCGCGTGCAGGCGGCCAGGGTTGCGGGAAAGCCGTTCGATGGGGCCCGATACAGACACCGCTGCCACTACTCGACCGTTAGCTGCACGCACCGGCGCTGAGACCGACGCGACACCGGGTTGCCGTTCGGCGACGCTGGCTGCCCAGCCCTGCCGTCGAACACGCGCCAGTGTTTGCGCGCTGAAGACGGCCGCAGCGACGCCACGGTGCAGGCGCTCGGCGTCCTCCCAGGCCAAGAGCACCTGTGCGGCTGATCCCGCGGTGAGCGGTAGCCGAGTGCCGATCGGCACCGTGTTGCGTAGCCCGGCCGGAAGTTCGGCCGCCGCGACGCATACCCGCACGTCACCCTGGCGCCGGTAAAGCTGGGTGCTCTCACCGGTGGCGTCACGCAACTTGGCCAGCACGGGGCCGCTGACCGCGATGAGCCGATCCTCCCCGCCAGCTGCGGCGAGCTCGCCGAGCCGTGGACCGAGCACAAATTTGCCCTCACTGTCTCGGGCCACGAGCCGGTGTCGTTCGAGGGCGACCGCGAGGCGATGTGCGGTCGGCCGCGGCAGACCGGTGAGCGCAACAAGGCTGGCCAATGAGGCCGGCCCGGCTTCGAGAGCAGAAAGTACGGCCACCGACTTGTCCAAAACGCCAACGCCGCTAGACTCGTCCATGTACTGATACTGCCGTCTCAGCATGCGAGACGCAAGTTCTCAGCGAAATGGAGCGGGCTCATGGGCGCGACGATGGCGGAGAAGGTCTGGGACGAGCACGTGGTGCGGCGCGCCGACGGCGAGCCTGACCTGGTGTACGTCGACATGCACCTCGTTCACGAGGTGACGAGCCCGCAGGCGTTCGACGGCCTGCGACTCGCCGGCCGCGCTGTTCGGCGTCCCGATCTCACGATTGCGACCGAAGACCACAACGTACCGACCACCAACATCGACCAGCCGATTGCCGATCCGGTGTCGCGCACCCAGGTCGACACGCTGCGACGTAACTGTGCTGAGTTCGGTGTCCGGCTGTATCCGATGGGCGACGCGTCGCAGGGGATCGTGCATGTCATCGGGCCGCAGTTGGGTCTTACGCAACCAGGCATGACCATCGTGTGCGGCGACTCGCACACGTCGACCCACGGCGCGTTCGGAGCCCTCGCGTTTGGTATCGGCACCAGCGAAGTCGAGCACGTGCTCGCGACGCAAACGTTGCCGATCTACCGCCCTAAGACCATGGGCATCACGGTGAACGGCGTTCTGCCGGACGGAGTGACGAGTAAGGACATCATCCTTGCGGTGATCGCGAAGATCGGTACCGGCGGCGGACAGGGTTACGTCATCGAGTACCGCGGCGAGGCGATTCGCGCGCTGTCGATGGAAGCACGCATGACGGTCTGCAACATGTCGATCGAGGCAGGGGCGCGGGCCGGCATGATTGCGCCCGATGAAACGACCTTCGCCTACTTGAAGGGTCGCCCGCATGCTCCGACCGGCGACGACTGGGACGCTGCCCTTGCGCACTGGCGAAGCTTGGTCACTGACGACGATGCAATGTTCGATGTCGACGTCGTGCTGGATGCCGCAGAACTGACGCCGTTCGTCACATGGGGCACGAACCCGGGTCAGGGAGCGCCACTTGGTTCGAGCGTTCCGGACCCATCGACGATCGCCGACGCTGGCGAGCGCGGCAGTGTCGAACGTGCGTTGGAGTACATGGGCCTGCAGGCCGGCACGAAGTTGCGCGACATCAAGGTCGACACCGTCTTCCTCGGGTCTTGTACAAACGGGCGCATCGAAGACCTCCGCGCCGCGGCCGCGGTTCTGAAGGGTCGCAAGGTCGCTGACACCGTGCGCGTCCTTGTGGTGCCCGGTTCGATGGCGGTCAAGGCCCAGGCGGAATCCGAAGGCCTCGACGCGATCTTCACCGCGGCTGGAGCGGAATGGCGCAGCGCTGGCTGCTCGATGTGCCTCGGCATGAACCCCGACCAGCTAGCCCCCGGCGAGCGTTCCGCGTCGACGTCGAACCGCAACTTCGAAGGGCGGCAGGGCAAGGGCGGCCGCACGCATCTGGTCTCGCCACTAGTTGCTGCGGCCACAGCAGTTACTGGGCACTTGTCCGCGCCGTCAGATCTCGACTGACGCACCCATTCCTCGCGTTCACAACGCATCTAGTCCGGGAGACTCCCATGGAGAAATTCACGACGCACACGGGCAGCGGTTTGCCACTTCGCCGCAGCAACGTCGATACCGACCAGATCATCCCTGCCGTGTACTTGAAGCGGGTCACCCGCACCGGCTTCGAGGACGGGCTGTTCGCAGCATGGCGCGCCGATCCTGACTTCGTGCTGAATCAGCCGCAGTACGCCGGCGCAGACGTCCTGGTCGCCGGGCCAGACTTCGGGACCGGATCATCGCGCGAGCATGCGGTGTGGGCGTTGCAGAACTACGGGTTCAAGGCCGTGATCTCGCCCAGGTTTGCCGACATTTTCAGGGGAAACTCGCTCAAAGGCGGCCTACTTACAGTGTTGATCAACGAAGCCGACGTTGAAGCGCTATGGGCAGCAATCGAGGCCGATCCGCAGACGCAGATCACCGTCGACCTGGTCGCCCGAGAGGTTCGCTACGACACTGTCGTATTGCCTTTTGAGATCGACGATTACACGCGGTGGCGGCTTATGGAGGGTCTCGACGACATCGGGCTGACGCTGCGTCATGTCGACGATGTCGACGAATTTGAGTCACACCGGCCCGCATGGAAGCCGCGCACGGTGCCGTCAACAGTGTGACGCGTGGGTCTTGAGCCGGGTTTTAGCCCGGATTTTCCGCGACACAAGGAAATTCTTCGTCTCGGTCGTTGTTTTGCGCGCGCGCGGGGCCTAGGTTCACCCCGAGTCGGGTGTGCACTCGACAACATCATTCGGAGGGGCACGTGAACAAGGCGGAGCTGATCGATTCCATCTCCACTCGCCTGGGAGATAACAAAAAAGCAGCAAGCGATGCGGTTGAGGCCGTCATCGACACCATCACCAGAACCGTTGCTAAGGGCGAGAAGGTCGCCATCACTGGCTTCGGCATCTTCGAGAAGGTCGAGCGGGCTGCGCGACTTGCCCGCAACCCAGCCACTGGCGCACGGGTGAAGGTGAAGAAGACCGCGGTACCGAAGTTCCGGCCGGGCACCCACCTCAAGGGCGTCGTTAACGGCACAGTGAAGTTGGCAGCGCCGGCGAAGGTCGCGCCTGCCAAGGCGGCACCCGTGAAGGCTGCGGTCAAGAAGGCCGCACCGGCGAAGGCTGCGGTCAAGAAGGCCGCACCGGCCAAGAAGGCTCCGGCTAAGAAGGCTCCTGCGAAGCGGGCTCCGGCCAAGAAAGCCTGACGCTTTGGGACGGGCTGAGATTCGTTGGCCTTCGGGCCAGCGGATCTCAGCCCTTCGTCTTTAGCTGGGGTCGCGTAAGTCTGCTTTGACTGCAGCCGACGTTCTGGTGCCGACCCCAAGAGCGATTGCTGCTCCCAGCGCCGCCGCGTCGTCTACATCGCACCTAAGGCCGTCGACGTTGTTGATCTGCAACGCGGCCGCGCCGAGGTCGCGGTGTCGCGCGAACGATCCCACCCCGAATGCGGGCCGCAACTGCGCTGCCGAACGCGACGCCAGCATCGTGGTGCCCACGCCTTCGTGATCGGCGACCGCAACCATCCCGGGCGACGATGCGACGACGGCTAGAGCAGCTTGGAGTTGGCTCGCCTGCAGGGCTGGGAGGTCGCCTGCGAGCAGGGCGACGCCGGCCCCCTGGTATTGCGCCGCAGCAATTTCGATCCCGTGCCGGAAGGCGGCGTTCAGCCCTTCGTCTGGCACATCCGGGACGGCGATTGCTCCGAGCTTCGACGCCGCTGCGGAGATCGTTGCGTCGTCTGTCACCACCAGGACCGCCGTCACATTCCTGGCACGCAGCGTTGCCTCGACGGTGTCCAGCAGCATCGCGAGGGCTAGTTCCGAGCGGCGGTTGCCCGCGGCGTCCGCCAGTCTTGATTTGGCCGTGGCCAGCGGCTTTGCGGGTATCACGACGACCCACCCCACGTCGTCCGGTATCGAGTCGTCCGGCATTGATGTGTTCATTGGTGCGGACGCTATCGGCCCTCCGACTCGACACTGCCGAGGCCCGCACGGGAGACTGCTCTGAGGGGACTGAGGGAGCGACACCGTCGGCCGGTGTCACCGGTCGATGATGGGAGAGCAGCGAGTGCGATCAGGCGAACACCTGCGGTGGTTTCGCGTGTGCGCGGTCCTCGCGAAGCCCTTCCTGTGGATCGCGACCAAGCCGACGTGGCGCGGGTTGGAGAACATCCCGCGCGATGGCGGCGTACTCATCGTCGCCAACCACGTGACGATCCTCGACCCGGTCACGCTGTCTCACGCGATCTACGACGGCGTGCGCCGGACGCCGAGTTTCCTGGCGAAGTCGGAGCTGTTCAAGGTGCCGGTGCTCGGCGCGCTGCTGCGTAACGCCGGCCAGATCCCGGTGTATCGCCGAACTCGCGATGCGGTGAACTCGCTGCGCGACGCGGAAGCCGCATTGGTAGCGGGTGAGTGCGTTGTCATCTACCCCGAAGGAACCTGCACGCGCGATCCCAATGGCTGGCCGATGCTCGCCAAGACCGGGGTGGCTCGTCTCGTGCTCGACTGCGAGGTCCCGGTGATCCCGCTCGCACACTGGGGGACGCAGGCGATCCTGCGCTACGGTTCGAAGCGGCCGCATCCGTTTCCTCGCAAGCCGGTGTATGCGCTGGCTGGCGAGCCACTCGATCTCTCGCGATTCATGGGCAAGGAGCCCACTCCTGAGGTGCTGCGCGAGATCACCGATCTGCTGATGACGCGGGTGACCGAACTGCTCGCCGACATCCGCGGTGAGACACCCCCCGCAACCTTCTTCGAAGCCAAGCCGGCGAGCGCGGCGTGACTCGAGCCGCGGTATTCGGGACTGGCACGTGGGGTACCGCCTTCGGCATGGTCTTGTCTGATGCCGGTACCGAAACGGTGCTCTGCGGTCGGCGTCCCGAGATTATCGAGTCGATCAACAGCGACCATCACAATCCTTGGTACCAAGAAGGTATTGAGCTCCCAGACGCTCTGCGGGCCACACTTGACCCAGCCGAGGCACTGGCCGACGCCGACCTCGTCGTGCTCGCAATCCCGGCGCAGACGCTGCGTGCGAACCTCGCGGTATGGACGCCGATGCTCCCGCCGGCTGCCCTGCTTGTCAGCCTCATCAAGGGTGTTGAGCTCGGCACTACGAAGCGGATGAGCGAGGTGATCAGCGAGGTTGCCGACGTCCCTGCGGAGCGCGTCGCGATCGTGACCGGCCCGAACCTGGCCAGGGAGATTGCCGAGCGGCAGCCAGGTGCGTCGGTCGTCGCATGCACCGACGCCGACAACGCGGAACGGTTGCAACTTGCCTGCCAGACCGGCTACTTCCGGCCGTATACCAACATCGATGTCGTGGGCTGCGAGCTCGCCGGGGCGGTCAAGAACGTGATCGCGCTCGCCGTCGGGATCGCCGACGGCATGGGATTCGGTGACAACTCGAAGGCGTCGTTGATCACTCGCGGTCTCGCGGAAACGGCACGTCTCGGTGTCGCGCTGGGAGCTGACCCACACACGTTCTCCGGCCTTGCCGGCTTGGGCGACCTGGTCGCTACCTGCTCGAGCCCGTTGTCGCGCAACCACAGCGTCGGGGTGCATCTGGGTCGCGGCATGAGCGTGGAGGCCGCGCTCGCGGCAGCCATCACGACGGCCGAAGGCGTCATGTCATGCAAGTCGATCCTTGAGCTGGCCAACAAGCATGACATTGAGGTGCCGATCATCGAGGTTGTCGTCTCGGTCCTTTACGAGCAGATGCAGCCAGGTGACGGGGTCGCGCGGCTGATGGGTCGAACCGCGAAGGCTGAGCGTCACACGCAGTAGGGTCGGCCACGTGGAAGCGACTCGACCGACGCAGTCGGCCCGTGAAGCGCCGACCCCGTCGGCGCATGCGACATCTCGATGACAGAGCCCGATCGGCCCGATCGGCCCGATCAGCCCGATCAGTCCGGTGAGCGCAAGGTGCGGATAGCGGTTCTCTTCGGTGGCCGCAGCACGGAGCACTCCATCTCCTGCATCACCGCGGGCAGCGTGCTGGCCGCGCTCGACCCGCAGCGCTACGACGTCGTGCCGATCGGCATCACCCGCGAAGGCCGCTGGGTGCTCGCCTCCGACGATCCGGCGAAGTTCCAGATCCAAGCTGGCGAGCTGCCCGAGGTTGCGGCCTCCGATGCCTCGGTTGTGCTCGCCGCCGACCCGACCGCGCCCGAGCTTGTGGTCTCCGAGCCGGGCGCTGTCCCGCGGATTCTCGCCGATGTCGACGTCGTGTTCCCGTTGCTGCACGGCCCGTACGGCGAGGACGGCACGATTCAAGGTTTGCTCGAGCTCGCCGGGATTCCCTACGTCGGTGCCGGCGTGCTTTCGTCTGCTGTGGCAATGGACAAGCACTACATGAAGCTGGTGCTGCAGGGCGGCGGCCTTCCTGACATCCCGCACGTGGTGGTGCGGCCGCGTGAATGGGACGACGACAAGTCGGCGGTGCGTGAATCCGTGACAAGCCTGGGATTTCCGGTCTTCGTGAAGCCGGCCCGGGGCGGATCGAGTATCGGCATCAGCAAAGTGCACGACGTCGGCGAACTCGACGACGCCATTGAGCTAGCCCGGCGCAGCGACCCGAAAGTGATCGTTGAGGCGCTGGTCGAGGGCCGTGAGATCGAGGTCGGCGTCTTGCAGGGCATCGATGGCGGTCCGCCCGAGGTCAGCCTCGCCGCAGAAATAACCGTACGAGACCGTGAGTTCTACGACTTCGATGCGAAGTACATCGACGGCGATACCGACATCGAGATTCCAGCGTCGCTGAGCGCCGATGTCGAAGCACAGATACGGCATCTCGCGGTGATGGCGTTCGAGGCGCTGTCGTGCGAAGGCCTCGCCAGAGTCGACTTCTTCGTCACACCGGCGCAGCGGGTGCTCGTCAACGAGGTCAACACGATGCCCGGGTTCACCCCGACATCGGTGTTCCCACGGGTCTGGGCCGCGAGCGGACTCGACTACCCGGCGTTGCTCGACCGGTTGATCCAAGCCGCAATGAGTCGACCAACCGGACTGCGCTGACCGCGCGAGCAGTTAGAGGTGGACGACCGGGCAGGTCAGCGTGCGGGTGATCCCGTCGACGCTTTGGACCTGCGCGACCACCATGCGGCCCATCTCGTCGATGTTGCGTGCCTCAGCGCGCACGATGACGTCGTAGGGTCCGGTGACGTCCTCAGCGAGGGTGACACCCTTGAAGCCGGAGATCTCACGTGCCACCGAGGCTGCCTTGCCGACCTCGGTCTGGATGAGGATGTAGGCCTGCACCACCATGGCGCGTTCCCTCCGAGATCGTTGCCGGGCTGCCGGACGGTCGACCAGCCCGCGCGAGCAGCGCCGATACGAGGATGTCCAACAATGTCGGTGACACCGTAGCAACTAGGGGCTGGGAGTGAGAGATCAGTATCGGTGACCTTGGGGAGTTCGGCCTGATCGATCGGGTCACTGCCCGCCTGCCTGCCGGACAGCACACGCTGCTCGGCCCAGGCGACGATGCCGCGGTCATCACTGCTCCCGACGGTCGCGTGGTGGCAACGACGGACCTACTCGTCGATGGGCGCCACTTCCGGCGGGACTGGTCGACGCCCTATGACGTCGGTCGAAAAGCGGCCGCGCAGAACCTCGCTGACATTGCGGCCATGGGCGCGGTCACGACCTCGCTACTCGTGGGGCTGGCCGCGCCAGCCGACCTTGCGGCCTTCTGGGCCGAGCGTTTCGCCGACGGGCTGCGAGACGAGTGCGACGTGGTCGGAGCCGGCGTTGTCGGGGGAGACGTGGTGCGCAGCGATGTTCTTGTCATCGCCGTTACCGCGCTCGGAGATCTCGAGGGTCGGACGCCGGTCACCAGGTCCGGTGCGCAGTCCGGCGATGTCGTTGCACTCGCGGGACGGTTGGGCTGGGCGGCTGCTGGGCTCGCAACGTTGAGCAGAGGGTTCCGGTCACCACGGCTGGTGGTCGATGCCCACCGGCGTCCGCAGCCTCCGTACCAAGCCGGCCCCGAGGCCGCTAAGGCCGGAGCCAGCTCGATGATCGACGTGAGCGACGGGCTGGTCGCCGACCTTGGACACGTCGCTGTCGCGAGTGGGGTGCGCATCGATCTGCGGTCGACAGCGTTCGCGATCCCTGACGCGTTGAGCCAGGTCGCGTCGGCGCTAAGCGTCGATCCGCTGACCTGGATCCTGCGCGGTGGCGAAGACCACGCGCTGGTGGCGACGTTCAGCCCAGAATCGGAGCTGCCCGCGGGATGGCAAGTCATCGGCTCGGTGCTTGACGGTGCCGGCGAGGTCACGGTCGACGGATCGCCTTACGCCGCAGGCGGTTTCGACCACTTCAGATAGCGAGCGATATTAGCTCTGTGACAGAGGCTTATACTGGTGGCGTGAATGAAGGAGGTCGCGCGTCTGAGGTCGACACGACGATGGCCGACGACCTCTTCGACGCGGTTGGGTTGCTCCGTCGTCGGGCGCGTCGAGTTGTGGGCCGACCGTGGCCGATGGAGACGCTCTCGAACGCGCAGGTCGAGCTGGTTCGCCTGGTTCGCCGTCGGCCGGGCGTCTCGGTCGCCGAGGCCGCCACCGACCTGGGGCTGGCCGCCAATACCGTCTCGACTCTCGTGCGCCAACTCACCGACGCAGGTTTGTTGCGCCGGCTCGCGGATGCGGATGACCGCCGAGTCGCGCGGCTGCAACTGACCGCTCCTGCGCAACGCCGCGTGGAGCGATGGCGTGACCGCCGAACCGGCTTGGTGGCGGAGGCGATCGCGACGCTGCCCGCCGCCGACCGGCGTGCTCTTGCGCGCGCTGTGCCGGTGATCGCCCAGCTCGCGGCGATGTTGGAAACCGAAGCGATGCCGCACGAAGAGGCGGACGTCGGATGACCAGCGCCGTCACCTTGCAGGGCGTGAGCTACCGCTTCGGCGATCACCTCGCGGTGAGCGACCTCGACCTGAGCGTCGAAACCGGGGAGTGCTTCGGGCTGCTCGGCCCCAACGGCGCGGGCAAGACCACGACGATCCGCTTGCTGAACACGCTGCTGCCATTGCAGGACGGCGAGGTGCGGGTGTTCGGCCTGGATGTGCGGCATGAAGCGATGGCCGTTCGGCGCCTGCTCGGGTACGTGCCGCAGCAGGTTTCGATCGAGGG
The DNA here is from genome assembly GCA_036501485.1 of Acidothermaceae bacterium. Lineage (GTDB taxonomy): Bacteria > Actinomycetota > Actinomycetes > Acidothermales > Acidothermaceae > PALSA-607. The sequence continues at coordinate 15,053 of DASYAG010000058.1, forward strand.
CGCCCTGACGGGCCGCGAGAACGTCAGCTGGTTCGCGCGGCTTTTCGACGTCCCGAGACGAGAACGAGCCGCGCGGGTCGCCGAGGCACTCGATCTGGTCGATCTGTCCGATGCCGCAGACCGGATGGCCGGCACGTATTCCGGCGGAATGGTCCGCCGGCTGGAACTCGCGCAGGCCCTCGTGAACAGACCGGCGCTGCTCGTGCTCGACGAGCCGACCGTAGGTCTCGACCCGATCGCTCGCGACAGCGTGTGGGGCAGGGTGCGCGACATGCAGAACCAGTACGGCATGACGGTGCTGCTGACCACGCACTACATGGAAGAGGCCGACGTGTTGTGTGACCGCGTCGCGATGATGCACCTCGGCACGTTGCGCACGGTCGGAACGCCGAGTGCCCTGAAGGAGTCACTGGGCCCCGACGCAACCCTGGAGGACGCCTTCCGGCACTACACCGGCACTGGCCTGATCGACGAGGAGAAGGGAGGGTTGCGCAGTGTCCGCTCCACCCGTCGTACGGCCCGCCGTATGGGCTGACGCCCGCGCGGTCCGCGGGTT
>DASYAG010000059.1:0-5942 GCA_036501485.1 Acidothermaceae bacterium
TGCTCGGCGTCAAATACGACCCCGCGCGTTCTGAACAGTTGGACCTGTGGGTCGACATCATGCGCTCCGCCGGATGGTGGTGGCCGTACGAGAACTTCGTGGTCTGCTCCGAACGCCCGAGCGTTGTGCACGTCGAGGTCAACCCTGGTCTCAGCTACCCGTACGGGGTGCCCGCACATCGGCTGCACAGTGAGCACGGACCCGCACTCGCGTTCTGCGACGGGTGGGCAGTGTCGTCATGGCACGGCCGGCGCATCCCCGCGACACCGGACGAGGTTCGCACCTGGGAAGCGGCGCGGATCCTGCAGGAGCCGAACACCGAGACCCGCCGCGCGCTGATCGAGATCCTCGGCTGGCCGCAGTTCATTGAGGCCGCGAAGTTTAAGCAGGTTGGGAAAACCTGCCCCGATCCCGGTAACGACGGCCAGGTCCTCGCGCTGTACGACGTGCCCGAGCAGATCTACAACGCACCCGTTCGGGTTCTCGTGTGCACGAACGGCACGCCGGAGCGTGACGAGACCGGTGGGATCTCGCGGCACACATTCGGCTTGACGGTACCGGCCACGATCGATGACCCGCTTGACGCCGCTGCGTGGACATACGGAGTGCCCGTCGCCGCGTATCGGCAACTCGAAGTTCGCCGCTGATTTCTCCGCTCACACACAACCAACCGAAAGGGACCAATCCCATGCTCGTAAGTGAAGCTATCGAGGCGCACGGCGTCGACGTGTTCGACTACCTTGCGCGTGACGCCGAAGTGCCCCTCGTGACCCGCGCCGCTGCGCAGGGCGACGTGTTCGTGCTTCGTGTCACCACGAAAGCCGCGACGGAAACCCCGATCACCAAGAAGGGCGTGCAGGTCGTTCGCGGCGAGAACGGCGGCAACACCCACTCGTTGCACGGTGACGGGTTCGTCGACTTCAAAAACGACACGTCCCGCGCGAACCTTGTCATCTGCACTCTCACCGTTCCTGAGGGCGGTCAGGCGGTCCTGGCTCACCCGGAGCACGGGTTCCTCGAGATCGCACCTGGCACGTACGCGATCAGCCGTCAGCGTGAGCAAGCTGACGAGATTCGCATGGTCGCTGACTGATGCGACGTGGTGCGACTGCGGTCGCGAAACCAGCTTGGCGGCAGGAGCGACCGCGCAGGGTACGTAGGCCTGCGCGGGAGTTGACGCCGCGTGCGTTGAAGCGTGCGACCGGTTTTCGCAACGACATGCCAGCCCTCGTCAAGGTGCTGATGGCGAACGCACGCCAGCGTGGTCCTGCGACGCCGAATGCTGACGCGCGACGCGCAGCTAAGGCCGGCTCGCGATGACCGGCCCAACTCCTGCGGAGATTTTGCGCGCACCGTTCCCTGAGGATCAGATCGGGAAGCTGCCCAAGATCTACTGCACGCCGTGCGCGCGTTCCGAGGCGAAGGTCTGCACGAATCCGCAGCACACGAAGGTCCGCTGCGAGGTGTGCAAGGGCACGATCACATCGGCGCATCTGCACTTGGACTACGTCGGTCACGCCGCGGTCACGGATCGGCTGTTGAAGGCCGACCCGCAGTGGTCGTGGGAGCCGCTCGCCTTCGATGAGAACGGTCTGCCACGGCTCGACGCGCACGGTGGATTGTGGATCCGGCTGACGGTCGCCGGCGTTACGCGGCTCGGCTACGGGGATGCGCAGGGCAAGTCCGGTAACAACGCGATCAAGGAAACGCTCGGTGACGCCATTAGGAACAGTGCCATGCGCTTTGGTGTCGCACTCGATCTGTGGTCGAAGGAAGATCTGACCCCGCAGGAACACGACGACGGTGTCGTGCCGATGGCTGCAGCTGCTGCGCCGAGGACGCGAGGTCGTCGCGCTGAGGCGCCTGCCGCCGAACCCGCTACCGACGCTGCACCCGCAGGTGTGGATGGCAAGACCGAGCTTGCGCAGACGCTCGCCGACACGGCTGCGATGGTCAAGACCACGACCCTGCTGCGTGGCGTGCACACGACAGCGAAAGAGAAGAGCCTGCTGACGGTCAAGATCGTTGTGCCGGTCACTGGCGAGGCGATGCTTCTGTCGAAGTACATCGCGGACCGGAAGGCCGAGATAGAGCGGCCCGAGCAGCCTCGACCGATCGAGCGCGCACCCGTACCTGAGCCTGAGAACGGCAAGCCTGCCTCTCAACCGGATGTTGACCCGGTGAGCCAAGAGACCGCGCTCGCGTCGTTTTATGACGCGGCGAAGCGGGCTGGGTTGTCGAAGTCGGAGGCCGACAACAAGTTCTGGGTGGAGACCGGCCGCGGTGTGCTCGAAGCTGATCCGGCCGCGCTGTTGGCGTTCATCCACGCAGGTGCAGCGTGAACGGCGAGCAGGGAACGACGGAACTCTGTGGCGCGCCACCTCCATACGCCACGTTCGGGCCGTGTGACCGCCCGGCTGGCCACGTCGCGAAGTACGGCACGTGGCATGCGCACCTGAACCGCCCGCGGTCCACGCAACTTATGTGGTCTTACGCCGAAGAAAACCGTGCGGAGGCGGCCGAGTCGCGGGTAACGCCTGGTATCACTCCGTTTTCCAGCAGAGAGCGACTGGACGGACCAGGGGCCAGCCTTGATGCAGTGCTTAGCGTCAACGTCACGTGGATGGATGCGTGGCTCGACGAGAACGTGAGTGACGAGTACAAAGCCCAGCCACTCGCGCAGGACTGGGCGCGCGTATGCAAGCTCTTCGAAGAGGGCGGCGAGTCGATCGATGAGCTGATCGGCTTCACCGGTCAGAACCCGCGCAAGGGCTTGTACGGCACACGCGAGTCGATGCTCAACGAACTTGCCGACACTGCACTGACTGCGATCTACGCAATTCAGCACTTCACGAAGGATGTCAGCGAAACGCTCCGCATCGTCCGCGACAAGAGCGAGTACCACTGCGTGCGTGTAGCGACTGCGAGGACTCAATGACCCCGATATTCGTCGCAGGTGTCGCGCTCGGAATCGTCACTGCTGCTGGTCTTGTCGTGTGGGCGTTCGCATCGTCCGCACGCTGGGACGATGGGCTCGACGACGAGACCGAGGACTTTCGGGCGAAGCTCGAAGCATTGAGGCCCCGATGACCTGGCCATCGGATTGTGGCCTGCGGTTCCGTCGCGTCTGGCCGTGGACTCGGAGCGTCACCAAATGACCGCCGTCGCGCTCGTGCTGTTCGCCTTGTGGGTCGGGTTGTCGCTGGTCATCGCGAAAGCGTGCGCCCTCAACGACGTCGCCGAAGGCAAGCCGCCGGTTGTGGTCTCGGTGTATCTCGTGACGTGCGCGCACTGCGGCGAGGACTTGTGCACCGTGTTCACCCGCGAGCAAGCCGTACTCGAAGCGGAAACGCATCACCTAATCGTGCATTCGGAAGGGGCGTCATGGACGAGCTAAAGATCGAGGCCGAGGCTGATCGCAGGGTCGCGCTCGGCGCTGCACTACTCGACGGGGCGCTGCCAGATTGGGCGCAACGCATCGACCTCGGGAAGCTTGACGTAAGCGACACCGACACATGTGTGCTGGGCCAGCTGTTCGCCGAACGCAACGAAGAACGATCGCTAGTCGGTGCCAGATTCTGCGACTCAAACTACAAGGTCGGCCTGACCGTCCTCGGTCTTACCGGCGAAGTCTCCGTCCAGCACGGGTTCGACAAGACCGTCGGGCAGCCACGGCCGAACTTTACTGACCTCGATAAGGCATGGACGCGCGCCGTCAAAGCACGTCACGACGCAGGCGTCCTGTGACCGCCGACGGCTTGAAGGACGGCGCGCTGGTGGTTGCCACGGTGCGCGGCAGGATGCGCATCACCGCCGCCGGTCACTGCGTCGTTATTGCGACGGCCAACGGCGACGTTTGGTTGCCGGTCTCGCCGCAAGGCTCGTTCGATGAGGCCATCCGGATCACCGTTGAGGATGCCGCGTGATCCCCGGCGACTACCCGTCAAACCTCGACGTGCGCCCGTTGACAACGTGGCCCGGCGAGTTGACCCCTTACTCGAAGCAGGAACGTTCGCCATTCTCGACCACTCTAGGTAAGACCCTCGCGCAACTGTCGGTCGAACTGCGGGCACTTCATGCGCAGCATCCGATCCTTGAGGTCGCGATACCGCCCCAACAGTTTCGTGTTGACGGTCGTCCGTACGCGAATGCGCGGGCCGAGCACGCGGGCGTCGTGCTGTCCCTACCCAAGACATCGGAAGGACCGCTCCGCTACGCCACCGACCGGTTCACCACCTGGCAAGACAATCTGCGTGCCATCACGCTCGGGCTCGAAGCTCTCCGCAAGGTCGAGCGGTACGGCATCACGCGCAGGGGCGAGCAGTACCAAGGATTTCGGGCGCTCCCTGCTGGTGACGGCTCCCTCGCAACGCGCATGACGCGAACGGGTGCAATCGAGGTTCTCGAAGCGACGACGGGCGTCCGGCTGGACCCGGCCGACATGGCGCCCATCTTTCGTAGCGCACGGGCCGCGGCGCACCCCGACCGGCATTCGGGTGACCGAAAGCTTTGGGATCAAGTTGAGGACGCCGGTCGCGTGCTCGGCCTGCTGGCGAGCGTGACGCCATGACGCTCACTCTCGCCGCTGCCGTCAAGACGTTGCAGGACAACGACGCGGCCACCGAACGCTCACTGCAAACCGCGATCGGCTGGTCATCACTTGCCGACTGCGAAGCCGCGATCGGCTATCAGTTGGAAGACGCTTGGGCGTCAGATGATTCCGACCGGTGGCCGATGATTCGCGGGACCGCGCTGCACGAGTTCCTGCTGCCGATCTTGGCGAAGCTGTCCGACGAGCTCGTCGGCATCGAAGTCCCGACCGTGTACGGCGGCATCCCAGGCCACGCCGACCTCGTCGAAACGCACCGCGTCATCGACTTGAAGACCACGAAGATGGCGAACCTCACCGCGTGGCAGCGCGACGAGACCGCGATGGCTTGGCACCAAGTGAACGGATACTGCGCTGGACTCATCGACGCCGGCCTTGTGCACGAACCGGCCACGGTCGCAATCCTTGCGGTACCAGTCGATGGGAAGTTCCCCGACTGGCAACTGTTCGAGCGACCATTCGACCGTGCTGTCGCCGACGGAGCCTTAATGCGCCTCGCCGACATTCAAGCCCGCAAGACCGCTGGCGAGCAGCTGCGCCGCGAACGCCCCTACGCGTGGTGCCAGGCCGTGTGCGATTTCTTCACGTTGTGCCGCGACGGCGCACCTGCCGAGAACGAGGTCATCACCGACGCCGAACTGGTAGCGGCGATCGACGCCTACGGGACAGCCGGGGAGATCAAGTCGGCGGCTGACAAAGAGCAGCGCACGCTAGCGCCGTTGATCCGTGGCCTGCGTGGCACCGCCAAAGGCTGGCGGATCTCGATGACCAATCCGTCCGGAACGAAGAGCGTTCTCGACGAGGACCAGGTGCGCGCCGACTACGCCGCTAACCAACTGTCCGTGCCGACTGTCGACGTCCCCTCGTCGAGTCCCTCTTTACGTGTGACCCGACTGAAGGAGACCACATGACGACCACTGAGCCGACGCTCGAAGAGGCCGCAAAGGCGCTCCTGAGCGCGCAAGGCTGGCACGGCCCGGGTGACTGCGACCACGAGGACTGTGCCCCGGACTTCCTGACTCCCGACCCTGAGCCGTTGCTCGGCGTTGTACGCGAAACGGACGTGATTGGTTTGGCGCGCGCGTTCGAGCAGCTGCACAAGCTCGCGCATCCTGACCAGCCGCCGCACCTGTCGTTCTGCAAAGCCGAACCCTGCAGGTCGTTGCCGTGGGCTGTCGTCAACGAGATCGCGAAAGTCGCATGACGCTAAAGCTCCGGTCGGAGCAGAAAGCCCTCCACGCAGCAATCGCAGCCGTCGCCCATGCAGTGCCGTCCCGCCCGACGCACCCGATCCTCGCCGGGATCCTCCTCGAAACGCTCGACGGCAAACTCA
>DASYAG010000060.1:0-6586 GCA_036501485.1 Acidothermaceae bacterium
AGACCCGGCAACGGGTCTGCCCACCTCTCCCATTCGGCAGGGCTTTGGTGTTGACTTCGGTGGTGCCAAGTGAACTGGGGTTCCGGTGAAGCTCGAACTGCGTGGAATCACCAAGCGGTTCGGCTCCCTCGTCGCGAACGACCACATCGACCTCGTCGTCGAACCCGGTCAGATCCACTGCTTGCTCGGCGAAAACGGCGCAGGCAAGAGCACTCTGATGAACGTGCTCTACGGGCTGTACGCGCCGGACGATGGTGAGATCCTCGTCGACGACGTCGTCACCAGGTTCAACGGCCCGGGCGATGCGATGGCGGCCGGCATCGGCATGGTCCACCAGCACTTCATGCTGATCCCGGTTTTCACGGTCGCCGAAAACATCATGCTGGGTCATGAAGACACTCGCGGACCCGGCGGTTTTGGCTGGCTCGATCAACGCGCAGCCCGACGCAAGGTCGCCGATGTCTCGAAACGGTTCGGCCTCGCCGTCCCGCCTGATGCTCTTGTTGCTGATCTACCCGTCGGTGTTCAGCAGCGCGCCGAGATCCTCAAGGCGCTCGCTCGCGACGCGACGGTGCTGGTGCTCGACGAACCGACCGCCGTACTTACGCCGTCGGAGATCGACGACCTCATCACCGTCATGCGCAAGCTGCGCGATGCGGGCACGTCGATCGTGTTCATCAGCCACAAGCTGAAGGAGGTCAAGGCGATCGGCGACATGATCACCGTGATCAGGCGCGGTCGGGTCGTCGGGCAGCCGGCAGTGTCGAGCAGCGAGCAAGAGCTCGCGTCGCTCATGGTCGGTCGGCCAGTTCAGTTGACGGTCGAGAAGGAGGCTGCGCATCCAGGCGCGGTGGTGCTGGACGTCGAGGGGTTGCGCGTCGTCGACGTTGCGGGCGTTGTGCAAGTGGACGATGTCTCTTTTTCCGTGCGCGAAGGCGAGATCTACGCCATCGCCGGTGTGCAGGGCAACGGGCAAACCGAGGTCACGGAATGCCTTGTCGGTCTCGAAACTCCGACCACGGGCCGTATCAATGTGCTCGGCAACGACGTCACGACGTCGTCGGTGCGCGACCGGCTCGACCTCGGAATCGGCTACGTGCCCGAGGATCGGTCGCACGACGGGTTGGTGAGCAGCTTCTCCGTCGAGGAGAATCTCGTGCTCGACATGCACGAAAGCCCAGCATTCGCTGGGCGCTTCGGTCTCGACATGGCAGCGATTGACGCCAATGGCGCAGCGAGAGTTGCCGAGTTCGACGTTCGCGCCGAAAGTCCCCACGTGGCGGCCAGCACGTTGTCCGGGGGCAACCAGCAGAAGGTCGTGCTTGCGCGAGAATTATCGCGGCCACTCAAGCTGCTCATCGTGGCGCAGCCGACGCGCGGTCTTGACGTCGGATCGATGGAGTTCGTGCACAAGCGCATCGTCCGTGAACGTGATGAACGCACCGCAGTAGTGCTCATTTCGACCGAGCTCGACGAGGTTCTCGGGCTTGCCGACCGCATTGCCGTCATGTACCAAGGCCGGATCATCGGGGAGTTGCCGGGCGGCAGTTCAGCGGCCGCGGTCGGGTTGTTGATGGCGGGTTCTGTCGCCGACGCCGCAGAGGCCGTCGATGCCCCGCAGACGACAGGAGCGGCCATCTTCGAACCAGTCGACGGCGCCGAACCGCCCGAGGTACTGGATTCAAGGGGGGGCGGCTCATGAGCGTCGACGGCACGGTGAAGGACGAGATCGCGGTTCCCCCGGACGGGCCGACGCGGCGCAAGTCGCGCAGTGAAGCGCACCCGCTGGTCGTGATCGCCTTGTCGTTCCTCACCGCGATCATCGTCGGCGGCATCCTCATCGCCGTCACCAATCAGCCGACCCGCACTGCGCTTCGGCATTTCTCAGCGTCGCCCGGCAAGGTATTTTCTACTGCGTGGCACGCGGCGTCGGCGGCCTACGTAGCTTTGTTCGAGGGTGCGATCGTTGACCCTCATACGTTCGGCCATGGCAGCATCTGGCACGACTTCAATCCGATATCTGAAACCTTGTACACCGCAACGCCATTGATTCTGGTCGGGCTCTCTGTGGGCCTCGCGTTTCGCACCGGCCTGTTCAACATTGGTGCCCAGGGTCAGATCATTCTCGGTGCGATGGCTGCCGGATACGTCGGCTTCACCTGGCACCTACCGCCGGTGATCCATCTCTTCGTCGCACTCGTGGCCGGCGTTCTGGCAGGCGCCATCTGGGGCGGCATCGCGGGCTGGCTCAAAGCGCAAACGGGCGCGCACGAAGTCATCTCGACGATCATGATGAACTACATCGCGCTCGGGCTCTTGAGCTATGCCCTCAAGACGACTGCGTTCAAGCGCGCCGGCAGTAATCAGGCGATCTCGCCAATCGTGCACGGCACCGCGCGCCTAGGAAAGTTGCTCCCCGCGCCGCTGCGGCTCAACCTCGGACTGCTGCTCGCTGTCGGCGCGACACTAGGGGTGGCATGGCTGCTTAGCCGAAGCAGGCTCGGGTTCACCTTGCGCGCAGTCGGCGCCAGCCCGACCGCGGCTCGGACTGCTGGCATGGACGTCGGCCGCACCTACGTGATCGCGATGCTGATCGCCGGCGGGCTGGCGGGCCTGGCCGGCTGCTGTCAGATCCTCGGCGGCGGCACGAACTATGCGCTGACGGTTGACGTCGACGCCGGTCTCGGATTCGACGGCATCACCGTCGCATTGCTTGGTCGCGGCCGACCGTGGCCCACCGTGTGGGCAGGCGTCCTGTTCGGCGCCCTGCACGCCGGCAGTGCCACCATGCAGAGCCGCACCGGCACCTCGATTGACCTTGTCACGATTGTGCAGGCACTCGTCGTCCTCTTCATTGCCGCGCCTGCGTTCGTCCGTACCGTGTTTCGGCTGCGCAGTTCGTCCGACGTCGCGGGCGCGCAACTGGCGAAGGGGTGGAACGGGTGAGTATCGAGACTGCCGGAACCTTGGCGATCGACACACCCGCCATTGTCGAAGTGCCGACCACACGCAGGGCTCGGATCGTGTCGGGTTCAGTGTTGGTCGTCGTCGGCGTGCTGTGCGCGCTCGCATTCGGGCTGGGCTCGAAAGCCGGCCACAACGCGCATTTTCGGCTGTCGCCGACCGGCGCCAAGTACAAGATGCCGAATCTTGTCGTGCCTGCTCGGATCTTCGCGTTGTGTGTCGGCGTGGCGATCGCCGCTGCTGGGTTCTGGCGCATCAGCCGCGACTTCTCCCGGCGCGCGATGAAGTGGGTCATCGCGCTAAGCATTGTGGCCGTCGTCTTCGCTTTCCTGTGCTGGTCGGTCACCGGGCCTACGGCGCCGACGCTTGACCTCTTCGGCCCCGGTGGCTTGATCGGGCAGACGATCTTTTTCGCCGTGCCGTTGATTTTAGGTGCGCTCGCAGGGGTCATGTGTGAGCGCTCCGGCGTTATCAACGTGGCGATCGAAGGGCAAATGCTCGCCGGCGCTTTCGCGGGCGCGATGTTCGCCACCGTCGCTAGCAATCTTGCGGTCGGCGTTATTGCAGGCATGCTCGCGGGCGGGTTGATCGCGGCGCTGCTGGCGGTCTTTGCCATCAAGTACTTCGTCAACCAGGTCGTGCTCGGCGTCGTCCTGAACCTTCTTGCCCTCGGCCTCACGGGCTTTCTCTACGACGCCGTGATGGCCCCCAACACGAACGGATTCAACGCGCCTGGCACGATGCACGTTATCGCGATCCCGCTGCTCGGCAATGTCCCGATTATCGGGCCGCTGCTTTTCGACCAGAACATCGTCGTCTACATGACTTACGTGCTTATCTTCGCCGTCGACATCGTGCTCTTCCGCACCCGGTGGGGGTTGCGGACCCGCGCCGTGGGAGAGCACCCGAGGGCCGCCGACACCGTCGGCATCAACGTGCGACGGACGCGCTACATCAACGTGATGATTGGCGGGATGCTTGCCGGTCTTGCGGGTGCCGCGTTAACCGTCGGCGAGAGTGCAGCCTTCGTAAAGAACATGACTGGCGGTCGCGGCTTCATCGCACTCGCGGCTGTCATCTTCGGCCGCTGGAGCCCGCGCGGCGCGGTCGGCGCGGCGTTGCTGTTCGGTTTCGCGACGTCGCTGCAGAACGTGTTGTCGTTCATCGGCACGCCGATCGCAATTCCGTCCGACTTCCTCGGGATGTTGCCGTACCTCGCGACTCTGTTCGCCGTGGCAGGTCTGGTCGGTCGGGTGCGCGCGCCTGCTGCTGACGGCGAACCGTACGAGGGCCGATGAGCGTCGAAGTCAACTGGCCGGCGTTGCGTACCGCGGCCCAGGCTGCGATGACGTTGGCGTACGTGCCGTACTCGGAGTTCGCGGTGGGTGCTGCGGCGCTCGTCGACGACGGCCGGATCATTGTGGGCTGCAATGTCGAGAACGCGTCCTACGGACTCACGTTGTGCGCCGAGTGCGGCCTCGTTTCGGCACTGTTTGCCTCGGGCGGGGGACGCCTTGTCGCGATGGCCTGCGTCGATGCCGCCGGGGCGGCCCTGATGCCGTGCGGCCGATGCCGGCAGTTGTTGTGGGAGCACGGCGGCGCCGACATGCTGATCGACCATCCTTCTGGGGTGCTGCCGCTTTCGGAGCTCCTTCCGCATGCATTCGGGCCCGACGATCTGGGTGGGGCCTAATCGTGGACGTCGTCGACCTCATCCGTTCGAAGCGTGACGGGAGCGTTCTCAGCGACGACGCGATCGACTGGATGATCGCGGCCTACACTCGCGGCGAAGTCGCCGAAGAACAGATGTCCGCGCTGCTCATGGCCATCTTCTTCGTTGGGCTGACAGCACCAGAACTCAACAGATGGACGGCGGCGATGATCGCGTCGGGGGAGCGGCTGAGTTTCCCGGGGCTGGGCAGGCCGACGACAGACAAACACTCGACCGGTGGAGTCGGCGACAAGATTACGCTGCCGCTGACACCAATCGTTGCTGCCTGCGGTGCGGCGGTGCCCCAGCTCAGCGGTCGCGGGCTCGGCCACACCGGCGGCACCCTCGACAAGCTTGAGTCGATTCGCGGCTGGCGCGCGTCGATTTCGAACGAGGAGATGCGTGCGCAACTGCGCGACGTCGGAGCAGTGATCTGCGCGGCCGGTGCTGGGCTCGCGCCAGCCGACCGCAAGCTGTACGCGTTGCGTGACGTCACGGCGACTGTCGAATCCATTCCGCTGATCGCCAGCTCGATCATGAGCAAGAAGATCGCCGAAGGTACCTCCGCGTTGGTGCTCGACGTGAAGGTCGGCGTCGGTGCGTTCATGAAAGACCGCTCGCAGGCTCGTGAACTCGCGACGACGATGGTCGGGCTCGGCTCTGCGCATGGCGTGAACACCGTCGCACTGCTGACGGCTATGGACACTCCGCTTGGCCTCACGGCGGGCAATGCACTCGAGGTTGCTGAGTCGCTCGAGGTGCTCGCGGGTGGCGGACCGGGCGACGTTGTCGAGCTCACTCTTACGCTGGCCCGCGAAATGCTTGCAGCATGTGGTCTCACGGGTGCCAAGGATCCCGCCGACGCCATCGCCGACGGCTCCGCGATGGACGCGTGGAACGCGATGATTCGAGCTCAGGGCGGCGATCCATCGGCGCCGCTTCCCGTTTCGCCGCACACACATACGGTCGGCGCACCGTCGTCCGGTCGGGTTAGTCGCATGGATGCACTTGCCGTTGGGGTCGCCGCGTGGCGGTTGGGCGCCGGCCGCGCGCGCAAAGAGGACGCCGTGTCCTTCGGCGCGGGCGTACAGATGCATGCAAAGCCCGGAGATATCGTCGCTGCAGGCAGCCCGCTGTTCACGTTGTACGCCGACGACGAGGCGCGCTTTGATCGAGCACTCGAGGCACTGAGCGGTGCGGTCGATATCGCGGCTGCTGATGCCGCCTGGTCGAAGCCAGCACTCGTTCTCGAGAGGGTAGGTGCCTGATGCCGGCGACCCGCGAGCAAATCGCCAGCGCACCCAAGGTGCTGCTGCACGACCACCTCGACGGCGGCCTCCGCTCGGCCACGGTGATCGACCTCGCACGTGCGGTCGGCTGCAAGAAGCTGCCAACTTATGATGCCGATGAGCTCGGCGCGTGGTTCGTGCAGGCCGCGTCGTCCGGCTCGCTCGAGCTTTATCTCGAAACGTTCGCGCACACTTTCGGTGTGATGCAGACCGTCGAGTCGCTTGTGCGAGTTGCGGCCGAGTGCGCTGAGGATCTCGCGGCCGACAACGTGGTCTACGCCGAGGTGCGCTTCGCACCCGAGCTGCACGTTGACGAGGGCCTGAGTCTCGACACCGTCGTCGAGTCCGTCCTGGAGGGATTCCGGATTGGCAGCCAGGGTCGTGGCATCAGGGTCGGTGTGCTGCTGACCGCGTTGCGGCATGCGGCGCGGTCGTTGGAAATTGCTGAACTTGCGATCCGCTATCGCGATGCCGGCGTGGTCGGCTTCGACATCGCCGGTGCCGAAGCGGGCTTCCCCCCGACTCGTCACCTCGACGCGTTCCAGTACATGCAGCGCGAGAACGGCCACTTCACGATTCATGCCGGCGAGGGCTTCGGCCTGCCGTCGATCTGGGAAGCGCT
>DASYAG010000061.1:0-11463 GCA_036501485.1 Acidothermaceae bacterium
CCGACGCGCGACTTGTACCCCTGGACGTTCCGCCTGGCGTCAACCTGCTCGTCTCACCCAGAGTCGGTAATCCTGAGGTAACCCCGAATACCGACCTCGAGGCGCTGCTCGATCAGTTCTGGATCCAATAACTGACCAGAATCAGGTCGCTCGGGACGTGGGAAGTCGGCGCGCCCGGCAGGATTCGAACCTGCGACGTCCTGCTTAGAAGGCAGGTGCTCTATCCGTCTGAGCTACGGGCGCTCACCCACTCACAGCGGTCCAAAGGTTACGCCACGCCGCGGATATCCACAGTTGGCTTTGACGTGGCGGCTGTCCACAAGTGCTGGTCGCCGGGCGCCTTCGATGGCGTGCACACACGACTCTCCTTAGATGCGGCAGGCAGCCGCACCCAGAAGGAGAAACCATGTTCGACACGCAAGTCACCGTGGTCGGCAACCTCGTCGCCGAGCCACGGCTGACGTATCTGAAGGACGGGCAACCGGTCGCATCGTTTCGCCTCGCGTCGACCCCGCGCCGGTTCGACCGTGCATCCGGGCAGTGGAAGGACGGCGACACCCTCTTCACCAACGTCAACTGCTGGCGTGCCCTTGCAGAGAACGTCTACCAGTCCCTGAAGAAGGGGAATTCGGTCATCGTGATCGGCCGGTTGTCGGTGCGTCCGTATGAGACGAAGGACGGCGACAAGCGGCAGTCGGTCGACATTGATGCCATGGCGGTCGGGCCGGACCTGGGTCGAGTGACCACCATCGTCAAGCGCGCGGAACGCACGTCGACGCCAGCCGTTGAATCCGAAGTCGAAGGCCCGAGCGAGCACGACCTTGTGCCGTCGGAGGTCGCCGATGCCGACGGCGAAGATGACGGGGCCACCGCGGCAGCCGGTGTCGACTGGGGGTCTCGTTCACCGAGCCGGTCGACGCCTCGGTCGACAGCATGTTTCGTGGCGAGGTCCCGCAGATAGACGAGGACGGCGCCGGACCTGTTATCGATCTGATGGCCGCAGCCATGGAGCCGGCCGACGGCGCGGAGGCCGCCGAGCTTGTCCCGGCTCAACTGGCGAGTTCAGGCGGCCGCTGGCGAGGCCGTTCGGCAGGCTGAAAATGGACCACCTGCGCTACCTATCGGACGGCGCCGAGGCAGCGTCGTCCGATGGGTTTCACCGGGTTCAGCGGTCGCCGCGCCGCGCAATCTCCACTAACTCGCTAGGCATTGAACGATTGTGGCACCCTCGTTGTATGACGTTGCGCGCTGGTATGCCTGCTCTCAGGCTCGTTGCGCGCCTGCACGTCGACTTGCTGCGCGTCTCCAGCGCAGCCTGTCTGCCGGTCGCCTGATCCGTCGCCCCCGTCCGGGCGCGGTCGCCCGGTTGCCCTAAGTCGCACCTGGTCCGACTGCGCCTGCAGATCCGAAGGACCTTCGCGCATGTCGGCACCGACCACCTCAAGCTCTCCGCCCGCGGACGCCAGCCAGCCCGGCGTCCCGCGGGTGAAGACTGCGCACGCTGACAAGGGCAAGTCGCGCGGTCAGGGGCAGTGGGCACTGGGCATGCGCGAGCCGCTCAACCCCAACGAGCGGATGAAGAAGGACGACGACGCACTGCACGTCCAGCGCCGGATCCTCGACATTTACTCCAGGGCGGGCTTCGACTCCATCGACGGCTCCGACCTGCGCGGCCGGATGCGCTGGATGGGCCTCTACACCCAGCGGCGCCCGGGCATCAGCGGCGGAAAGACCGGGCTGCTCGAGCCCGAGGAGCTCGACGACCGGTACTTCATGATGCGAATCCGGATCCCTGGCGGGCAGCTCAGCGTCGAGCAGGTGCGGGCGATCGGCCACATCGCTACTACTTACGGTCGCGACCTCGCCGACGTCACGGACCGGCAGAACATCCAGCTGCACTGGATCCGCATCGAAGACGTTCCCGCAATCTGGGACGAGCTCGAGGCGGTCGGTCTGCGCACCCTCGAGGCGTGCGGAGACTCACCGCGGAATGTGCTCGGCTGCCCGGTGGCCGGCGTCGACGCGCAGGAGATCGTCGACCCGACGCCGCACATCCGCGAGATCGACGCGCTCTATGTCGGCGACCCTGCGTTTTCGAACCTGCCTCGCAAGTTCAAGACCTCCATGACCGGCTGCGGTCCGCTTTGCACGATCCATGAGATCAACGACGTCTCGTTCGTCGGCGTCATCGGCCCAGACGGCACTCCCGGCTTCGACCTGTGGGTCGGCGGCGGCCTGTCGACGAACCCGATGATGGCGCAACGGCTCGGCGTCTTTGTCCGACCCGATCAAGTGCGCGAGACATGGGTCGGCGTCATCAGCATCTTCCGCGACTACGGCTACCGGCGCCTGCGCACCCGCGCCAGGTTGAAGTTCCTCGTTGCCGACTGGGGGGCGCCGAAGTTCCGCGAGGTGCTGGAGAAGGAGTACCTCGGCTACGCGCTGCCGGACGGGCCAGCGCCCATCGAGCCAGCCGACGGACGACGCGACCACGTGGGTGTGCACCCGCAAAAGGACGGCAAGTTCTACGTCGGCTTCGCGCCGCGGGTCGGCCGGCTGAGCGGTACGAAACTGAATCAGATCGCCGACCTCGCGCAGGCTCACGGCAGCGACCGCGTTCATGCGACCGTCGAGCAGAAGATGATCGTGCTCGACGTGCCCGCAGATCAGGTCGACTCGTTGACAGAGGGTCTCGAAGCGCTCGACCTACAGGTGAACCCGAGCACGTTCCGGCGCCAGACGATGGCCTGCACCGGGATCGAGTTCTGCAAGCTCGCGATTGTCGAGACGAAGAACCGCGCGATGACCCTGATCGACGAACTAGAACGGCGGCTGCCGGGATTCGACAGTCCGATGACGATCAACGTGAACGGCTGCCCGAACTCGTGCGCGCGATTCCAGGTCGCCGACATCGGCCTAAAGGGATCGCTCGTCACCAACGCCGCAGGCGAGCAAGTGGGTGGCTATCAAGTGCACCTCGGTGGCAGCCTCGGGGTCGACGCCAACTTCGGCCGCAAGCTGCGCGGCCTCAAAGTCACCGAAGACGAGCTCGAGGACTACGTCGAGCGACTCGCGAACCGCTACTTGGAACAACGCGGCGACGGCGAGCGCTTCACGCAATGGGTGCACCGTGCGGACGAAGCGGACCTGCAGTGACCAGCGGCGACTCTTCGATTGTCAGCTCTGCAGCCTCTAGTGCAGACGATTCAGATGTCGGCGTCGGCGAACGGGCAACCCCGTTCTACTGCCCGTATTGCAGCGACGAGGACCTTCGTCCGCACGGCGACAAGGGCGGCTCGTGGCTTTGCCGCGGCTGCGCTCGGGTGTTCACGTTGAAGTTCGTCGGGCTGGAGGTGCGATGAGTAAAACGACGGCTGACCTGCCGATCGCGGAGCTCGAACGCCAGGCCGTGCTCGAACACCTTGCGACGGATGCGGCACGCGACCTCGACGACGCGTCGGCGCACGAGATCTTGCACTGGGCAGCGCAGACCTTCGGCGACCGCTTCTGCGTGCTCTCCTCGATGGGCGACGCCGTAGTCGCGTCTCTCGCCGCGAAAGCGAAGCCGGGCATCGATGTCGTGTTTCTCGACACCGGCTACCACTTCGCCGAGACGATCGGCATGCGCGACGCGGTAGCCGCGGTCTACGACGTCAATGTGGTCTCGGCGCTACCCCTGCTCACGGTTGCCGAACAAGACGACGCGCACGGCAAGGATCTCTTCGCCCGCGATCCCGACGCGTGCTGCGCGATGCGCAAGGTCGCACCGATGGAAGCGGCCCTCGTGAACTACGACTCCTGGGCTACCGGTGTGCGACGAGACGAATCGTCGACCCGCGCCGCGACACCGGTCGTGCAGTGGGATGCGCGTCGCCGCAAGGTCAAGGTGAACCCGATCGCGCGCTGGAGTCGCGACGACGTCGACACCTACATCGCCGACAACAACGTTCTGGTGAGCCCGCTGATCGACGACGGCTACCTGTCGATCGGCTGCTGGCCATGCACCAGCAAGGTCGCACCCGGTGCCGACCCGAGGTCTGGCCGCTGGGTCGGGCACGCGAAGACCGAGTGCGGGATCAACACATGAGCACCAGCACGAGCCCGGACGTCGATGGGCTGGCGCCCCCGGCAACTGACCGTCGGCCCGGCGCCACTGTGTGGCTCACCGGGCTGCCGAGCGCAGGGAAGTCGACGATTGCCCGCGCCTTGGCGTCTCAGTTGCGCGCTGACGGCCGGAGGGTGGAACTGCTCGACGGAGATGAGCTGCGGACGAATCTCACCGCGGACCTCGGGTTCAGCCGAGAAGACCGCGACACCAACGTGCGTCGCGTGGGATTTATCGCTGGGTTGCTCGCTCGTCACGGCGTCATCGCGCTGGTTCCGGTGATTGCGCCGTACGCGGCGGCGCGCGCAGCGGTGCGCGCCGCCCATGACGTTGACGGCACGGCGTTCATCGAGGTGCATGTCGCGACGCCTCTTGAAGTGTGCGCGGAGCGCGACGTCAAGGGCCTGTACGCCAAGCAACGCGCTGGCGAAATCCACGGGCTGACCGGCGTCGACGATCCGTATGAGATTCCGACGAATCCTGAGGTTCGGCTCGATACCCAGGGGCGCAGCGTCGAAGAGGCAGCCACCTTGCTGCTCAACGCATTGACCGCACGGGGGATCGCATGACGACGGTCGACGGCGCCGTAGCTGACGGCTCGGTGTTCAAGCCGCA
This sequence comes from Acidothermaceae bacterium, assembly GCA_036501485.1. Taxonomy (GTDB): domain Bacteria; phylum Actinomycetota; class Actinomycetes; order Acidothermales; family Acidothermaceae; genus PALSA-607. The sequence continues at coordinate 4,721 of DASYAG010000061.1, forward strand.
GCCGACGGCCGAAACCAATGGCGTGCTGCGGTTGCCGCACCTCGACGTTCTCGAGTCTGAGGGCATTCACATCATCCGCGAGGTGGCTGCCGAGTTCGAGCGGCCCGTGCTGCTGTTCTCCGGCGGCAAGGACTCCGTCGTCATGTTGCACCTTGCCCGCAAGGCGTTTTGGCCCGCGCCAGTGCCGTTCCCGCTGATGCACGTCGACACCGGCCACAACTTCCCCGAGGTCATGACCTACCGCGACGACATCGTCGAGAACTACGGCTTACGGCTCTTGGTGATGAAGGTCCAGGATTACATCGACGACGGCCGGTTGCGCGAGCGGACCGATGGCACCCGCAATCCGTTGCAGACCGTGCCCTTGCTCGACGGCATCGTCACCAACCGGTTCGACGCGGTGTTCGGCGGTGGCCGTCGCGATGAGGAGAAGTCGCGGGCGAAGGAACGCATCTTCAGCCTGCGTGACGAGTTCGGTCAATGGGATCCGCGCCGGCAGCGGCCCGAACTGTGGAACCTCTATAACGGTCGGCACAAGCCGGGCGAGCACGTGCGCGTCTTCCCGCTCTCGAACTGGACTGAGCTCGACGTCTGGCAATACGTCGAGCAGGAGTCGATCGAGCTGCCGGCGATCTATCTCGCTCACCAGCGCGACGTGTTCCTGCGGGCCGGCATGTGGCTGACCGCGGGGGAGTGGGGCGGCCCGAAAGCCGGAGAACCGACCGAGACGAAGACCGTGCGCTACCGCACGATCGGCGACATGAGCTGCACGGGCGCGGTCGAGTCCGGCGCGCGCGACGTCGCCGAGGTCATCAACGAGATCGCGGTCGCGACAATCACCGAGCGTGGCGCCACCCGCGCCGACGACAAGGCGTCGGAGGCGGCAATGGAAGATCGCAAGCGGGAAGGTTACTTCTAGGAAATGTCCGTCATAGACAATGCCGCCATGCTCGCCACGACCGCCGTCGCCGTTGTCCCGGCGCTTGATCCGGACGTCGAGATGTTGCGCTTTGCGACGGCCGGGTCGGTCGACGACGGTAAGTCGACCCTCGTCGGGCGGCTGCTGTACGACTCCAAGTCGGTACTCACCGACACCCTCGAAGCCGTCGACCGGGCCAGTCGCGATCGCGGCAACGACGGCGTCGAACTCGCGCTGTTGACCGACGGGCTGCGGGCCGAGCGCGAGCAAGGCATCACCATCGATGTTGCGTACCGCTACTTCACGACGTCGAAGCGAAAGTTCGTGCTCGCTGACACCCCCGGACACGTGCAGTACACGCGCAACATGGTGACCGGCGCGTCGACCGCCGAGCTCGTCGTCATCCTGATCGATGCCCGTAAGGGCATCGTCGAACAGACCCGGCGGCACTTGGCGGTGGCCGCATTGCTCGACGTCCGGCATCTTGTTCTTGCCGTGAACAAGATGGATCTCGTCGACTTTGATGAATTCACATTCCTTGCTATTGCTGAAGAATTCGCAGCTGCGGCTGAAGCGTTCGGCGTCCGCGATCACGTGGTGATCCCGGTTTCTGCGCACCTAGGCGACAACGTCGTCGAACGTTCGACTTCGATGCCGTGGTACTCCGGCCCGACACTGCTCGAGCACCTTGAGGCAGTGCCTGTCGGCTTCGATGCATGGATACAGCCTGCTCGATTGCCGATTCAGTATGTGATCAGATCGACGGACTACCGAGGGTATGCGGGGCAACTAGCGTCGGGCGTTATCGAGATCGACGATGTCGTCGTCATCATGCCGTCGGGGATGCGCACGACCATCGTCGGGATCGACACATTCGACGGTGAAGTAGCGCTCGCGCATGCACCGCAGTCCGTCGTCGTGCGGCTGGCTGACGACATCGACGTCGGGCGCGGCGATCTCATCGTGCATCCACGCCAGGAGCCGCGCGTCGTCCGGGAGTTCGACGCAACCATCTGCCAACTGTCGGATCGGCGGCTTAACGCCGGCGACTGGGTGCTGATCAAGCACACGACGAAGGTCGTGAAAGCGGTTGTGGCAAGCGTGAACCACCGGCTTGACGTCGTCACGCTCGAGCACGATGCCGCCGACTCGCTCGGCCTGAACGAGATCGGCGGCGTGACGTTGCGGGTCGCCGGCCCACTGTGTGTCGACGACTACACAGACGACCGGTTGACTGGCAGCTTCCTGGTCATCGACGAGCATGACGGGCAGACGCTGGCGGCGGGGTTGGTCGGCGACCCGATCAGGCGAACGGCCTCGAAGACCGCTGGCGGCGAGACGTCATGAACGCCGGCTACCCGCTGCTTCTCGATGTCGCTGGGCGGGCGGTTCTGGTCGTCGGAGCGGGCGCTGTTGGTGCCCGCCGTGCTCTCGGCCTGGCGGATGCGGGCGCACTGGTCACGGTTGTCGCGCCAGCGGTCGTCGACGCGCTTGCTAGCGACGACCGCATCAGTCTGATTCGCCGCAAGTACGCGTCGTCGGATCTCGTCGCGATGTGGCTGGTTCACGCCTGTACCGGTGACGACTCGGTCGATTCGCGCGTTGCCGCGGATGCTGAAGCGGTGCGGGTGTGGTGCGTGCGGGCGTCCTCGGCGCACTCGTCGGCCGCCTGGACGCCAGCCGTCGCGCGAATCGACGGCCTCGTCGTCGCCGTGAATGCGGGTGGTGATCCGGGGCGGGCGACCGCGGTACGCGATGCCGTGCGGCTCTTGCTGGAGACCGGCGAGTTGCCGATACGTCGTCACCGCGCCGGCCAGAGCGTCGGATCGGTTGCGCTCGTTGGCGGCGGTCCCGGTGATCCGGGCCTGATCACCGTGCGCGGACGACGGCTGCTGGCGCAGGCCGATGTCGTGGTCGTCGATCGACTGGGTCCGCGAGCGTTACTCGACGAGCTCGCGCCCGATGTCGAAGTGATCGAGGCCGGCAAGGCTCCGGACAATCACACGTTGCCCCAAGAGGCGATCAACGACCTGCTCATTTCTCTTGCACAGCAAGGAAAACGTGTCGTGCGGCTGAAGGGCGGCGACCCCTTCGTGTTCGGCCGTGGCGGCGAGGAATTGCTCGCTCTCGTCCGTGCGGGAGTGGCCTGCGAAGTTGTCCCCGGCGTCACCAGCGCGATCGCAGTGCCGGCAGCAGCCGGGATACCGCTGACGCACCGCGCAATGTCGCGTCAGTTCACGGTCGTCACTGGTCACGAGGATCTCGATTGGCGAAAGCTCGCGGCGGTCGAAGGAACTTTGGTCCTGTTGATGGGCGCGACGCGCGTCGAGCGGATCGCGAAACAGTTGATGACGGCCGGCCGCGACCCGAACACGCCAGTCGCGGTCATTGAGAACGGCACGCTGCCCAGTCAACGGACCACGACGGGCACCCTTGACTCCATCGGCGATCGTGCGACGGCGGTCGGTGTACGCGCGCCGGCGGTGGTTGTCGTTGGCGACGTCGCGACGATTCACGAGTTGCTCGCGGACGCACAATCGGGCACTGCGCAATCGAGTACTGGGGGTGGGATTTGAGCGAGCCAGCTTTGCTTGCGGTCGCACACGGAAGTGCCGACCCACGCGCCGAGCAAGTACTCGATGCGTTGATCGCGAGGGTCAGGTCCGAACGGCCCGGCCTGGTCGCCGTCCTCGCCCATCTCGGCTTCTCCGCTCCGTCTGTACCGGCAGCCCTTGATTCACTTGCGCGGCAAGGCGTTGGCGAGGTTGTCGTCGTCCCACTGCTGTTGACAGCGGCCTACCACGCGAAGGTCGACCTGCCTGCTTTGCTGTCGCAGGCCGCGCTTGATCAACCACACGTGGTTCTTCGGCAGGCCGACGTGCTGGGGCCGCATCCGTTGCTGTTCGACCTGCTGCGCCGGCGGTTGATCGAGGCCGGCGCCGAGCCCGGCATGGCCCTCGCGCTAGCCGCCGTCGGCACCTCCGATCCAGCCGCGAACGCCGAACTGGCCGATGTCGCTGCGACCCTCGGTGCCTCCATCGGGTTCGCATCGGGTTCGCCGGCGATCACCGACGTCGTCGCTGATCTGCGGGCTCGTGGCATAAGGCAAGTGGCGCTTGCCACTTACGTGTTGGCGCCGGGTGAGCTCGCCGATCGCCTGCACGACGCGGGCGCCGACGTCGTGACCGAAGTGCTTGGTGCCGCCCCCGAGGTCGTCGACGTCGTGCTGTCTCGGTATGACGCCGCGCTGGCGGGTTCCGCGTCGCTCGTTGACCAGATCCGGACCTCGGCTTGACCAAGTTGGGTGCTACCCGTTTTCGCTGAACCTCGGTAGCGTCGAGCCCTCACCAATGGTTGAGATTTCTTCGGTGGAGGGAACCGGCGCAATGACTCTTTCTCACAAGATCATCGGCAACGCGATGCAGATGGCCGTTTGTCAGATTGCCGATGGCCAGACGATCTATGCCGACGCCGGCAAGTTCCTCTGGAAGACGGTCAACGTCGGCATCGAGACGCACATCGCGACGCAGAGTTCGGCAGCTGGCGCTGGCGGCGGTGGCGGCCTGCTCGGCATGGCGATGAATGCCGGCAAGCGGATGCTTGCGGGCGAGTCGATCGCGTTCCAATACTTCACCGCTCGCGGTGGTGCCGGCCTCGTCAGCGTGGCGGGAACGCTGCCTGGCGAGATGCGCGCGCTCGAACTCGACGGCACCCGAGGGTGGTTTGCGGAGAAAGACTCGTTCGTCTGCGCAGAAGGCGGCGTCACCAACGACATCGCGTTTAGTGGATTGCGCGCGGGCTTCAAGGGCGGCGAGGGATTCGTGCTCCAGAAGTTCGGCGGTGTGGGCACCGTGCTGATCGCGGGCGCCGGCAACTTCATCGATATCAACCCGGCGAAGTACGGCGGCAAGATCCAGGTGCACACCGGCTGCCTGGTCGCTTTCGAGGATTCCCTGAAGTACGGCGTCGAGCGCGTCGGTGCGCTCAACGCGCAGACAATCGTCACCGGTTTGCTCGGCGGTAACGGGTTCAACCTGGCAACCCTCGAGGGCGACGGCAATGCAATACTCCAGTCGATGACCATCGACTCGCTGGCCCACGCGATCGTGCAGCACGCGCACCTCGGCCACGACGAAAAGGCCAGCAACCCGCTCGGCAGTCTCTTCGGAGGGTAGTAACGGACATGGGACTTCTCGACAAGGCCAAGGCGTCCGCGACCGCGGCGATGGCACAGGGGCAAGCAAAGGTCGGCGCCTTCCAGCAGGGTCGCTCCGAATCTGAGCTGTACAAGGCGCTCGGTGAAGCGTTTTATCGCGAGCAGCGGCAGGGCGGCGACCACGAGGCCACGGTCGCTGCACTTGTCGCGGTCGACACGGCTCTCGCCCAAGCAGCACAGGCAGCGGCTCAACAGGCTGCCCAGCCGGCGCCCTACCAGCAGCCTGCAGCTCCGTACCAACAGCCTGCGGCTCCGGGTCAGCCGTACACGCCGCCGCCGGCGAGCGGTACCGCGCCGACCGCAGGAAACTTCACGCTCGACGACATGTAGATCCGCGCGTCACGGGGACTTGATCGACGTCCCGTAGACTTCGCCACCGTGCCCGAATTCATTTATGTCTTCAGAAAAGCCCGCAAGGCGTACGGCGAGAAAGTCATCCTCGACGACGTCACCTTGTCGTTCCTGCCCGGCGCCAAGATCGGTGTCGTAGGACCCAACGGCGCTGGCAAGTCGAGCGTGCTGCGGATCATGGCCGGCATCGAGCAGCCGAGCAACGGCGAGGCGTACATGACGCCGGGCTTCACGGTCGGCATCCTCGACCAGGAGCCGAAGCTCGACGACACCAAGACCGTTCTCGGCAATGTCGAGGACGGCGTGGCCGCGACGATGGCGCTCCTGGCGCGGTTCAACCAGGTCTCCGAAGAACTCGGCAGCCCTGACGCCGACTACGACGTGTTGCTGGCCGAGATGGGCGAACTGCAGGCGCAACTCGACCACCGCAACGCGTGGGATCTCGACGCCCAACTCGAGCAGGCGATGGATGCGTTGCGCTGCCCGCCGCCTGACGCCGACGTCAGCGTGCTGTCCGGCGGCGAGCGGCGTCGGGTTGCCCTGTGCAAGCTGCTTCTGCAGCAACCCGACCTGTTGCTGCTCGACGAGCCGACCAACCACCTCGACGCCGAGAGCGTGCTGTGGCTCGAGCAGCACCTCGAGAAGTACCCGGGCACTGTCGTCGCGGTCACCCACGACAGGTACTTCCTGGAGAACGTGGCGGAGTGGATCCTCGAGATCGACCGCGGCCGCACGTACCCGTACGAGGGCAACTACACGACCTACCTCGAGGCCAAGGCCGCCCGCATCAAGGTCGAGGGCGCCAAGGACCAGAAGATGCGTAAGCGCCTCGAGGACGAACTCGAATGGGTGCGATCGAACCCCAAAGCGCGGCAGGCGAAGAGCAAGGCTCGTCTTGATCGCTATGAAGAGATGGCCACAGAGGCCGACAAGTACAAGAAGCTCGACTTCGACGAGATCCAGATCCCGCCAGGCCCCCGCCTGGGCAACATCGTCGTTGAGACATCAGGGCTGACCAAGGGCTTCGACGAGAAACTTCTGATGGAGGGTCTCTCTTTTTCGCTGCCACGTAACGGAATTGTTGGTGTCATCGGCCCGAACGGTACTGGCAAGACGACGCTGTTCAAGATGCTGATCGGCGAAGAGCAGCCCGACGCAGGCACCATCAAGATCGGCGAAACCGTCACCATCTCCTACGTCGACCAGAGCAGATCAGGGCTCGATCCGAAGAAGAACCTCTGGGAGGTCGTGTCGGAC
>DASYAG010000062.1:0-58112 GCA_036501485.1 Acidothermaceae bacterium
ATTGCCTCGGGAATGCTCGAGGTCTCCGTTGCAGACCTCGAATGGGAAAAGGGTTCGTTCCATGTCAAGGGTGACCCGTCAAAGTCGGTGACTATCCAGGCGATCGCGATGCGGGCGCACGGTGCGGGTGACCTTCCTGAAGGCGTCGAAGGCGGCCTCGAAGCGCAGATCTGCTACAACCCGTCGAACCTGACGTACCCGTTCGGCGCCTACATCTGCGTCGTCGACATCGATCCCGGCACGGCGCAGGTGAAGGTGCGTAGCTTCGTCGCCGTTGATGACTGCGGCACGCGAATCAACCCGATGATCATCGAAGGCCAGATTCATGGTGGCCTCACGGACGGCGTCGGCATGGCCCTCATGGAGATGATCGCGTTTGACGAGGACGGCAACTGCCTTTCGAGTTCGCTCATGGATTACCTCATTCCAACCGCACTCGAGGTGCCTGAGTGGCAGACCGGCCACACCGTGACGCCGTCACCACACCACCCGATTGGCGCGAAGGGCGTGGGGGAATCAGCCACCGTCGGGTCACCGCCAGCCATCGTGAACGCGGTGGTCGACGCGCTGAAGCCCTTCAACATCAGGCATGCCGACATGCCGCTCACACCGTCACGTGTGTGGGAGACGATGCAGGGAAGGCACCGGCCGCCGGTGTGACGATCGAACCACGTATGCACTCGCGGCTGACGGACCGAGCTGCCGACCTAATCGCTCGCCGCCAGCCGTTCGTGCGTGCGACTGTGGTGCGCGCACAATCACCGACATCAGCCAGGCCGGGTGACGGCGCGATTATCTTAAGCGACGGCACGATTGAGGGCTTCGTTGGCGGTCATTGCGCGAAGGAGTCGGTGCGTGCGGCCGCATTCGCGACGTTGCGCGACGGCGAGGCCACGCTGCTGCGCGTGCTCCCAGACGACAGCACTGTCTTCCCGGAGACGCCCGGCGCACGGCTGACGGTTAATCCGTGTCTTTCAGGAGGGGCGTTGGAGATCTTCCTCGAGCCGCACCTGCCGCCAGCAATCATCGAGGTCGTCGGCGACACCCCGGTCGCTGAGGCAGTCGCAGCGATGGCGGAGGCCGTGGGGTTCGCAGTCGGGCGCTCATTGCCGGGCCGGGTGCCTGAGGGTGCGGTCGCCGTCATCGTGTCGACGCACGGGCACGACGAACCGGAATGCATTCGGGCTGCACTCGATGCTGGCGTCGGTTTCATCGGCCTCGTCGCAAGCAAAGTTCGCGGAGCGTCGGTACTCGATGCGATGGATCTCACGCCGCACGAACGGGCGCGGGTTCACACGCCTGTGGGTGTCGAGATTGGCGCAAAGACTGCGGCGGAGATCGGGTTGTCGATCGTTGCTGGCGTCGTGGCTGCAGTTCGTGTCGACGGGGTGGTCGCCCACGACGCCGAGCCGGTCGAGGCACCGGCTACCGCGCTCGACCCGATCTGTGGCATGACAGTCGCGGTGTTGCCGACCACGGCCCACGTACGCGCCGATGGCGTCGACTACTGGTTCTGCAGCCTGGGTTGCCGGGATCGGTACGCGGCGCAGGTCGGACAGGCCTAAGTCCGTGAAAGTCACCGGGCTCATCCTCGCGGCCGGCTCATCGAGCCGACTCGGCCAGCCAAAGCAGCTGCTGCCATTTCGGGGGACGACGTTGCTCGGGGCGACGCTCGACGTCGCACGTCGATGCGACTTCTCGCAACTCCTGGTCACCCTGGGCGGTGCGGCGGCAGATGTTGCGACCGCGATCGATTTCACCGGCGCCCAGGTCGTACACAATCGGGATTTCAGCTCCGGCTGCGGGTCGTCGATCAGCGCGGCAATTGCGCATGTCGATGACGCAAGCGAGGGCTTCGTCTTGATGCTCGGCGATCAGCCGGGTGTGTCGGTAGAGGCGGTCGGCCGGCTCGTCGATGAAGGCGCTGCGTCACAAGTCGCGGTGTGCGGTTACGCCGACGGTCGCGGCCACCCGTTCTGGTTTGCTCGCTCGGTGTTTGATGATCTGAGGAGCCTTCACGGCGACAAGGCGGTCTGGAAGGTTCTTGAGTCGGGCCGTTACTCGGTGACCGAAGTGTCGATCGAGACAACCGTGCCGATTGATGTCGATACCTGGGCTGACTATGAAGCACTGCTCGCCGCGAACGGGGTGCCCTCATAGTCACCCCGCTTCGCGATGCCGTTGAGGTACAGCACCGTCTCGACGAGATGGACTATCTCGTCGACGAAGGACTGGCGACCGCGCTATATCTCGCCCTCGCCCTCGGCCGTCCGCTGCTTCTCGAGGGCGAGCCAGGAGTCGGCAAGACCACCGCAGCAAAGGCACTGGCGCGTGCACTCGAGGTTCCGCTTATCCGGCTTCAGTGTTATGAGGGCCTGACGGTTGGTGAAGCACTGTATGAGTGGAACTACCAGCGCCAACTGCTCGCCATTCGACTCGCCGAGGCGAGTGCGGAAACCATCACCGATGCTGACCTGTTCACCGAGGCATTTTTGCTTGAGAGGCCGATTCTGCAGGCGGTGCGCTATCGTGGCGAGTCTCCGCCGGTGCTGCTGATCGACGAGATCGATCGAGCAGACGACGAGTTCGAGGCGTTGCTTTTCGAATTCCTCGGAGAGTCGTCGGTGACAATCCCGGAACTCGGCACGTTCACCGCCGCGCGGCCGCCGATCGTCATTCTGACCTCGAATCGCAGCCGCGAACTCCATGACGCGCTGCGGCGGCGATGTCTCTACCACTGGATCGACTTCCCGAGCCCGACCCGTGCTGCCGAGATACTTCGACGTGCTGTACCAGCAGCAAGTGAAGCGCTGATCCAAAGTGCGACTCAGTTCATCGGGCGAGTAAGAACACTCGATCTCGACAAGCCGCCTGGCATGGCCGAGACCATCGACTGGCTTTCTGCGCTGAGTGCGCTCGGTGCCGCCGAACTCGTGCGGTCAACGCTGGTGAGCACCCTCGGTGCCATCGCCAAGACCGCCGACGATCGCGACACCATGCTCGGCGCGCTCGTCGAAGTGGGCGTGTCTGACGGCGGAGGGACTTCTCAATGATCACCGACCGACGCGCTAACAGATTTCCAACGAAGAGGATCCAATGAAGATCGACAATCAATTCAGCGTCAGTGTCCCCATCGCCGAGGCATGGAATGCGCTCACCGACCTAGGGCGAATCGCTCCGTGCATGCCAGGTGCCCAACTCACCGGCAGGGACGGCGAGGCATATTTGGGGACCGTCAAGGTCAAGGTCGGGCCGGTCATCAGCGAGTTCGCCGGCACTGCATCATTCGTCGAAAAAGATGAGTCGAGCTATCACGCGATCATCGACGCAAAGGGTCGTGACTCGCGAGGCTCTGGCAATGCGTCGGCGACAATCACCGCACAGCTGCGAAGCGATGGCCCGGCGCGCACGACGGTCATGGTCGAGACGGACATGAAGATCAGCGGCAAGCTCGCCCAGTTCGGCAGCGGGATGATCGCAGAAGTGTCGAGCAAGTTGCTGGGCCAGTTCGCGGACTCTCTGGAGCACCTACTCGCAGCACCACCAGAGACAACGAGCCAGACACCCGACCAAGGCAGAACCGTTGCACAGCCCACGGACAATGAGAGCCCATCAGCGCCGGTTCCACCGCCGTCCGCCGCCGCCGCCGTCGATGCCGTCGATGCCGGCGCCACAAGTAGCGCCACGACGTCGTTCCGTCCGTCAGCCGCTGCGCAGCCCGTCGACCTCACCTCGCTCGCCGGTGGTGCCGTGGCGAAACGCGCACTTCCGGTGCTGGCTGGCCTCGTGCTGGTCGGCGTGATCATCTATGTCATCGTCCGGTAGCGGCGGCGCGTTCGACTCACCCGTTACTGCGCGACGCGTCACTCTGGTCAGCGGCGTCGACCGGGCGGCATTCGCCGTCGCCCTCGTCGATCGGTTGCGAGCGGCCGGCGTCGATGTCGGGTTACCCGCTGCGAGCACGTTCGCACGTGCCCTTGCTGTGCAACCGCCGTACACCCGCTCGTCGTTGTACTGGCTAGCCAGGGTCACCCTCACGCATCGTCACGGCGACGCCGAGGCGTTCGACCGTGTTTTCGCCTCCGTGTTCGACCACGCGGGCCTGGCTCTGGATCCGCACTCTCGGCGCCGCACACCGGTGCGGTCACGCGCCGTTGATGAACGGTTCGCAGCAGCGGGCAGCGATGACAACATGCTTTTCCAGGACGGCGGCGGGCTGCCGTGGGCGACACTGCCAGCCGTCGTGGGGGTGGCTGATGACGACCCGTCGCCAATCGGAATGCCCGAGCGGCTACCGAGCAATCTGGCCGGGCTGTCCGGCACTCCGTTCGAGGATCTCAGCGCCGATGAGATTGAGTTGCTCGGCGCGTGGTTGGAGAGTGCCTTCCGGAACTGGCCGACGCGTCGCACCCGGCGGCTGCAGCCGCACGCACACGGCCGCTACGTGAACCTGCGCGCAACAATGGTCCGCTTGCGCCGCAGTGGCTGGGAGCCTCTGCATGTTGTCCACAGCGCGCCGCGGTACGTGCCACGACGCGTTGTCATGGTGTGCGACGTCAGCCAGTCGATGCAGGCATACGCGACCACCTATCTGCATCTCATGCGAGCGGCGGTTCTGTCGGCCGACGCCGAGGTGTTCGCGTTCGCGACCACTCTTACTCGTCTCACCTCCGTCTTGACTCACAGATCAGTCGACGTCGCCATAGAACAAGCGAGCGGCACTGTGGTCGATCGTTTCGGCGGGACACGCATCGCCTCTAACCTCGACACGCTGCTGCGATCACGGCACAGCAATGTACTTCGGGGCGCAGTGGTCGTGATCGCGTCCGACGGTTGGGACAGCGACCCGCCGGTCGCGCTAGCGGCGTCGATGGCGAGACTGCGACGGCGAGCGCATCGGGTTATCTGGTTGAACCCACGAGTGGCGGCGTCAGGATTCGCGCCCCTGGTCGGCTCGATGGCGGCGGCGCTGCCGTACTGCGACGATCTCTTGCCTGCCCACGACCTGCGTGCTCTCGGCGAAGCTTTCGAGGCCGTTTCGCGCGCCGGCCGGTGGCCCCGACCACACGGCGTCCGGCAGTCTGGGTTTCCTATTTCCAGAGCGTGACATGCACCGACGGCCTGAAGTGGCCGATGTGCACGCCCGAGCCCTTCATCATCGCTTGGATCGCGCGCGGGGTCGAAACGAACCGGGTCAGCTCCGCGGCAGCCGGCACGATGACCTGTTCGGGCAGCGTCATCGTCGCCCAGCCTCCCTCGGCTTGGAGGCCAGGGCCCTTGACGACGACCAATCGCGCGTTCGCAAGGTCCGCAGCAACGGCGAACGAGACCGCCAGTGCTACGCCATTGTTGCGTTTCGCCTCTTCGAGCGCTGCGGCGTGACTTTGAAAGATGCGCTGCCTGTCCTCCGGAATGTCGAAGTGGCGGAGCATCGCTGGGACGACGCCGTCTTCGCCGGCCGCTGATGGCCCGAGCAACCATGTCTGCTCGCGTAATTGCGCAGGGCGAGGAGCGCCCGTCGCAAGGGGATGCCCGACACCCACGACCGCGACGACGTGATAGTTGAGGAACGGCTTACAGACCAGTGAGTTGGTGCCGCTGGACATACGTGGACCGATCGCAACGTCGACTGCGCGCGATGCGAGCAGGCTCTCAAACTGGGCCGGTGGCCGCACGCTGAGCTCGACATCGAAATCGTCGGCCCGCGCAAGGAATAACTCGATCAGCCCGGGCGCCGCGTGTTCGGCAAAAAGGCTGGTAGTGGCTAACCGCATGAGGCGACGGCCGTGGCCAGCCTGATTCACTTCGCGAATGGTCTGCGCCTGCAGGCCGAGCATCTCGGCGGCTCGACTCGCCAACCGCAGGCCGCCGGGCGTGAACGCAAGACCGGCAGCGGTGCGGGTGAAGAGCTGATCGTCAAGCTCTCTGCGCAGCTGTCCGAGGTGCAGCGAGACCGCCGCCTCCGTCACCCCGATTTCAGCCGCGGCCGCTTTCACCGAGCCATGCCTAACGACGGCGGAATACGCCCGCAGTTGGGTTGGAGTCATCGTGGGATACCGCGTCGCACCGACGCCGTCACGGGCTGTTCACCCACTCGTCGGTGCCGTCGTCGAACACCTGGCGCTTCCACACTGGCAACAGCGTCTTGACCGCCTCGACAGCCTCAGCGCACGCTCCGAGCGCCGCCGCTCGATGCGCTGCCGACGCGGCGACGACGACCGCCACGTCACCAATCCGCAGCGTTCCGGTGCGGTGCACTATTGCAAGCGCCATGACCTCGCTGTGCTTCGCCGCGATGTCATGCGCGACTTCGCCGATGACACGAGTCGCCGAGTCGTGGGCAACGTACTCGAGTTCGGTCACGCGCCTGCCGTGGTCGAGCTCGCGCACCAACCCAGTGAAGGTTGCAATAGCACCGGATTCTGAGCTGCTGACCCGGCCGACGATTTCGAGCAGATTGATTTCGTAGTCGACGAGTTCGGCATGGAGCACGGGCTGAGCGCTCATCTCATCCGCCCGCAAACGGCGGGAGCACGTCCAGTTCGACAGTGCCGGACAGCCGACGGTCGAGGTCTCGGACTTGCACGCCGTCGAGAAGAAGGCTGCACACCCTGATTACACGTTGCAATCCAGGCCCTCGGTTGCCCTCGATCATCGATAGGCACTCACGAACCGTGTCGGCGTCGACCGTTTCCTCATCCACGCCTGCAGCAGCCCGCGCAGCGGCGAAGTACCGGACCACGACCCGAGCCATCGCCTCGCTCCGCACCCGCGCCTCTGCGCGCCTCCGCTTTGGATCGAATCTACAACGGCTAACTGTCAACTACGTCTCGGTGGCGCTTCGGGCCTCGCGGTGGCGCACGTTTGCGCGGAACCGAGGACGTCTCGGCTTGAGCAACGGACCGACTGCCGCGCGCGCCCCGGCGACATAAGGGTCAAGGTTCTCGACCGTCACGATCGCGAGGTCGTCGATCGGCCACGCATGCGCGGTGAGTTCGACGTCGAAGTCCTCCTCGGGCAACCCGACGAAAGCCACCCAATCGTCTCCAAGAACCGCGGCTTCACCGGCATGCGCAACACCATCAATGCGGACGTCGATTGGCTGGCGTGTGACGGCGGTCAGTGCCTCCTCCTGTGCGAGGCGAAAGTCCTCGACAGTGCGGGCCGCCCATCGCGGATCACCGAGTCCGTCGCGACCGCGCACCAGCGGCAGCGCGAGTCGAGCTAATGGCTGCACCCCGTGGTGGCCGCCGTGGCGCTGAACCGTCACCTGCAGCGATCCCGTGGCCGGGCTGTTTCGAGTGTGCAGCAGCGTCGTGCTCGACGCCCGGACCGAGCCGCGTTTGCCTTGCATTGAGACGAACCCCGACAGGCCACCCAAGGCGCGGGTTGCCGGTACGTCGAGGGGTAACCCGTACCACTTCAGATCGCAACGGCGGGCGCGGTCAGCTTGCTCGATGAGGTGGTGGCGATGCTCCAGGTTCGGGAACACCAACCCGACCAGCCACCGCCACCGGCGGTGCAGATACATCCGCCGGCGCGACCGCGCTCGCTCTCGCCAACTCGCCACGAACCGAGCGTCCCACGGCGTTGGGCGTACGTGGATAGGCGCCGGCGGCAAGAACGAGCAGCACCCCGACCGCGAAACACCCGACGGTGATGGCGTCGAGCGAACCGTTAGGGGCGAAGCCCCACACCGCCAGCCGCCCGAGGGTCGCGACGGACACCGCGACACCGAGGCCCAGCATCGCCCTCCGGCCGAGTGATTCTCTGTGAGCCAACTGTGCTTCTTTGTGACCGAAGTCGGGACGCCTGGAGCGGCCGGCGTTGAGTAAGCGCGCAGCCAGGACGATCAGCGCGAGCACCCCGGCCAAGACGAGGGTCAGCGCGGCGACCCACGGAATGCGCTGCGCCCACCACGCGCGGGAGCCGATCGGCGGCTGGGCGAACCAATGGTTCGGATACGCGATGACCGCCACGATCACCACCGGCACCATGTGCCACAGGTAGACCGGCATGGTCATCGCGTTGGCGCGTTGGATCAAGTCACGAAGCCGACTGCTTGCGGGTCTTGCAAGCCATGCCGAGACGGACGACGAGGCGAGCAGCACCATCCCCACTTGGGCCAACCCGAACGCGAGGAGGGCAGCCGACGGTGGCGAGGCGTTCTGAATGCGTGCACCAGGGACGCCGACCATGCTGACCGGATACGGTCCCCACCAGATCAATGCGACGAGCACGACGATCGAGCCGCTTGCGAGCACCAACGCCCGGCCTCGTCGTCCGGTCAGAAATCCTTGCTGCCAAGCGAATCCGAGCTGATGGAAGGTTCCCCACACCAGCAGGTAATTGGCCCACCCGACGAAGCGCCAGTGTTCTTCGACGTAGCCGGCGTCGATGACCACGGCCGTCGCGGCCATCACTATTGGCACGGCGACGCCGCAGCGGCGGTGAAACGCGAGCAGGGTTGGGGTCAGCAACAAGAGCAGCAGGTACGGCGCCAAGAACCACAGGTGCAACGACAGCGCCCAGCCGGCCTCATGGAGATCGTCGCGATTGGCGCCCGCGGCGGTGCAAGCCACGACGGCGAGCGAGATCGCCGCGACGTAGCCGGCCGTCGGCACCAGCAAGCGCCTGGCACGCCGCCTCGTCCAGCCGAACCCGGAGCCGCCGGCGGCTTGGTACCTCGTCCACGAAAGAGCGTTCGAGTAGCCGCCGACCAGGAAGAACAACGGCACGACCTGGAAAATGAGGGTGAGCCAGGAGGTCCACGGCGAGACGCCGAGCACATCGACGCCGTCGAGTTGGCCGTGTTTGTAGGTGATGCCGGTAGCGATCCAGTGACCGATGACCACGGCGGCGATTGCGACGACCCGGATCAGGTCGAGGTAGGTGTTGCGCGACGTGGCGACCCCACCTCGGTCGGTGCCTGGGGCGGCCTCCATGGTCTCCAGGGTAGGTCCACTGGCCGGCGCGAGATCACCGCGATTTAAGGCCGCGCTGGCCTCGCTTTCGGGCGGCACGCCCGAAAATGGGCTGACCGCCTGACCAAAGCTGGATTCTCGAGGGGGTGCACCGGGGACGCACGTTCACCGTGATGGTGGCGCCCCGACGGTCTTGACCACTGTTTTGCAAACAAATGCACAGCCACAGTCACAAGCAGAGGGCACGGAGCAAGCGACAGACACCGATACAGGTGCGCGTGGGGGCGCCAGGTTTTTGCTCCAGGCGATGGGCGGCCATTGGCGAGCCGAGAGCTTGTCAGTCACCGCGGCCCTGATTTGTACCGGCGCCATCGTTACTATCCCCGAACTCGGCGGCCGCGCCGTCGACAGTGGCCTCATCGGTCATCACTGGCGCACCCTCGGGATCCTCGGCGGCATCATCGCCCTGCTGGGCGTCGTGCAAGCCGTCACGTCAGGTCTGCGGCGCTATTACAACGGCACTTCGTCGCGCGCGGTCGAGGCCGAGCTGCGGCGGAGCTTCTTCACCAGCCTGCTCACGTTCGATGTCGGCTATCACGATCGAGTGAACCGCGGCCAGCTGCTGTCACGAGTCACGAGTGACCTCTTCCAGATCCAGGCGCTGGTGTCGTCGACGCCGATCTGGATCGCGAACACCCTCACGATCGTCGCCGTTGCCGTCATCCTCGTCGTGATCAATCCGCTTCTCGGCCTCATCGCTGTCGCCGGCTTGCCGATCGTGGCGTACACGTCCCTTCGATACTCGACGCGGGTTCGCCCGATCCTCGGGGAGTTGCAGCGCGAACGCGGCGATCTTGCCGGCGTCGTCGAAGAGGCACTCAGCGGGATCCGCGCGGTGAAGGGCTTCGGCGCAGAGTCGATCCTCGAACGCCGGCTCGGCCGCCAGGCGGATGCAGTGCGCACCCGGTCGATCGAGATCGTGCGGATGCGTTGTCGCTACAACCCGCTGCTCAACGTCATGCCGATGTTCGAGCTGGTCGCGGTGAACTGGTTCGGCGGCTACCTCGTGCTGCACCACGAACTCACCGTCGGCATGCTGCTCGCCTTCAACACCTATCTGGCCGTGGTGACAGGGCCGCTCCAGGCCATCGGTTGGTTCGTCGTGCAAGTGCAGCGCGCGCTGGTCTCGGCGCGCCGGCTCGAGACCGTCATGAGCCACCGGGTCACGATCCGTGAACCTGCGGATCCAGTGCAGCTGCCGAGCGGCGCTCACGTGGGACGGGTCTCATTCGAGGACATCACTTTCGGGTATCCGGGCAGCGACGAACTTGTGCTCGACGGATTCAACCTCGAGATCGCGAGCGGCGAGGTCGTCGCGCTGGTGGGGCCGACCGGTTGCGGCAAGACCACGGTGGCTGCGTTGCTCGCTCGCCTGTACGACCCGACGACGGGCGCGGTGCGTATTGAGGGGGTCGACCTTCGCGAGCTCTCGACCGACACCGTGCGTGCTGCAGTGGGCGTCGTGTTCGAGGACAACTTCCTTTTCGACGACACCATCGCGGCTAATCTGCGGGTGGGCTCTCCGGAGGCCACGGACGCGGAACTCGAGGTCGCGGCGCAGATCGCACAGGCGGAGGATTTCGTCGCCGACTTGCCGGCCGGGTACGACAGCGTCGTCGGTGAGCGGGGTCTGTCGCTGTCGGGCGGGCAGCGTCAACGGGTGGCGCTGGCCCGCGGCATCCTCGCCGACCCTCGAGTACTTGTCCTTGACGACGCGACGTCGGCGGTTGACGCCGAGAAAGAGCGGGAGATCATCGCGGGCCTCGAGGGACTTTCGCACGATCAGACGATCGTCCTCATCTCGCATCGGGCCGCCACGATCGCGATGGCCGATCGGGTGGTACTGATCGACCGCGGTCGGGTCGTGGCGACGGGCACCCACGATGACTTGGTGGCAACGTCTGCTCGCTACCGGCAGGTGCTCGGAATCGTCGAGGATACGGACGACGATGCAACGGGGTTCGATCAATGCGGCTGAAAAGAGCGCGGGCGATCTCGTCGACCACAGATGCCGTGCAGGTGCCACGTAATCAGCACCTCGTACGCGTATCTCTGGCGATGCTGCGCCCGTACCGGCGACGGTCGATCGCGGCCATCGTGGTGTTGGTGTGTGCGCTCGCCGCCACGCTGGCGGGGCCCGCATTGGTCGAGTACGCCATCAACGACGGGCTCGTCAACCACCACTCGATGCGCGTTGTGAACATCGCGGGTGCCGGCTACCTGGTTGCGGCGGTCGCGTCGTATTTCCTTACGTCGTCGCAAACGTGGCTGCTCTCCTCGACAGGTGAGTACGTCCTGAACGACCTACGAAAGCGCGTGTTCAACCACTTGCTGAGCCAACCGCTCGCGTTCTTCGACGCCGAAAGCTCTGGCCAGTTGCTCTCGCGAATGACGGCAGACATCGATGTGCTGGAGACGCTCGTTCAGAACGGCCTCGGCTCATTTGCGATGAGCCTCGGACTCTTCTTCTTCTCGATCGTCGTGCTGCTCATCACGTCGCCATTGCTGTTTCTCGCGACGACGGTCTGCCTCGTTCCGGTGTTGATCGCGGCAGCTCACTACAAGACGACGTCGACACGCGCGTACACCGATGTGCGCACCCGCATCGGCCGGTCATTGGCCGCTATCGACGAAGGGCTTGCTGGAGTCCGCGTCGTGCAGGCATTCCGCCGGCAACGTGCAGTGGCCGCTGACTTCGACCGGCACAACGAGAAGCAACTCGACGCCGAAATGACGACGGTGCGCCTGGGTGCCGTGTTCTTTCCCAAGATCGAGGGCTCCGGTGTTCTCGCCACCGTTGTCGCGCTTGTGTTGGGCGGCGTGCTGTACAGCCAGCACCTCGTGTCGGTTGGCGCGGTCGCCGCGTTCGTCCTGTACATCGCGAACCTCTTCGCGTCCATCCAGGCACTGAGCCAGCTGTTCGACCTCTTGCAGTCGTCGGGCGCTGCACTCAGCACTGTGGTCGCGTTGCTCGACACCGAGTCGTCGATGGTCGACCCCGCAGAACCGGTGCGGTTGCCAGCCCGCGGCCGCCTTGAGCTGCGGCACGTGAGCTTCGCCTACGGCCATGGTGGTGAGGACGGCACCGTTGACTACGACGGACTCTGGGACGGCGAGGATGCCGGATCGCGATCGGTGCTGACCAGCATCGACCTCGATGTCAGTCAGGGCGAGCACCTCGTGCTCGTGGGCCCGACCGGCGCAGGAAAGTCGACGCTGGCGAAGTTGATTGGCCGGCTCTACGACCCGAGCGCAGGATCCGTGCAGCTTGGCGGCGTCGACCTGCGCCGGGCGAGCCTAGCGCATCTGCGAGAGCGCATTGTCGTCGTACCGCAAGAGGGCTTTCTCTTTCGCGGCTCGGTGCTCGACAACATTCTGATCGGCCGTGCGGGCGCGAAGGAACATGAGGCGCGCGCGGTGCTTGAGGAGCTTGGCCTCGACGAGCGCTTCGACGAACTGCCTGACGGGCTCAACACCGACGTGGGAGAGCGAGGTACGCATCTGTCGGCTGGTGAGCGCCAACTGGTTTCGCTGGCGCGCGCGGCCCTGACCGACCCGGCCGTGCTGGTCATGGACGAGGCGACGTCGAGCATCGATCCCGGTACCGAGATCGCGCTCGAGCGCGCGCTGGCTGCACTCACCATCGGCCGCACGACGATCACGGTGGCGCACCGCCTAACGACTGCGGAACGGGCCGACCGCGTCGCGGTGGTCGAGGACGGCAACCTTGTTGAGCTCGGTCCGCACGCCGACCTTGTCGAAGCCGATGGGCACTACGCACGGTTGTTCACCGCTTGGAGAGGTTCCGACACCCCTTCGTAGTTGCGGCCTTCGCAGTTGCAACCATTCTTGCTGCTCGCTCGTCCTCACGGTGCAAGTCCTCACGTTGCAAGTCGTGTGTGCGCGCGTAGGTAAGGAGCTTTGACGTTGTTCGGGCCGACTAGTTGGGCGTTTCTTTGCTTGCTCATTGCAGGATTCGCTGGCTTGCTTTACTGGTTGGCACGTTCGCGGCGGTTCGTGATTAAGGCAACGTCCGGGGTGCTCGCCTTCGCGCTGGCGAGTCTGTTCGGCGCGTCACTGGTCAACCAGTACTACGCGTACTTCACCACGTGGGGATCGCTGTTCGCGAACGCGACCGGTAGTGGCGTCGTTGACTACAGCCAAGCGGTTGGTGCGGTGGCCTCTAGTGGTGCGGTGGCCGCTAGCCCTCCGCCTGCACATGGCCGAACGGTTGCGAAACACGGGCGATTACCGCAGGAGCAGCAGCCGCGTGACGAGCCACCGGCGTTTTCGGCGCCGCCCCCGCCATTGTTGGCGTCACCGCCACACTCGGACGTAGCCGCAAGTATCACCATCTCCCCGATCGGTGTTACCGCGCGGCCGACTACTGGGAAAGGCCGGGTTGTGCAGCTGGCGTTATCAGGCGCGAGGAGTGGGATAACGCGTCAGGGATTCGTCTACTTGCCGCCGCAATATTTCGAGCCCGCTTACAAGAACGTCTTGTTTCCCGTCGTCGAACTCTTCCACGGCGATCCAGGCAACCCGACGGGATGGATTTACGCGTTGCACTTGCCACAACTCATGGACTCAGCGATCGACACCGGCGACATCGGGCCGATGGTGATCGTGATGCCGGCGACATTCGATGGCGCGCACGGCCAGGACTGTGTCGACGCGCCGCACGGTCAGCTCGATGACACCTACCTCAGTGCCGACGTCCCCGCTGATGTCATGCGTGACTTCCGGGTGCTGCCACAGGGACCGCACTGGGCAATCGGCGGGCTGTCCGACGGCGGCTTCTGCGCAGCAAATCTCGCGTTGCGGCATCCGGGGGAGTACGGCGCGGTCGCGTCAATGGATGGCTTCTACTCCGCGTACTCCGACCTCGCCGTCATGAACAAGATGTTCGGCGCGGGCGCGTCGGCGATCGCTAAGAATGACCCATCGACGCTGGCCACCGATGTCGATTCGAGCCTGCCGAGGTTCTGGCTGATGTCCGGCTCCGGTAGCGCGATCGACACCGTAGCCGCGCAAGACTTCCGCGAGATCGTCGAAACCCGTGAGCAGCTCGAGTACGCCGTTCTTCCCGGTGGCAAGCACACTCCGCCGGCATGGCGCGCCGCACTGCCGCCGCTGCTCGCATGGACCTGGCAGGCCATCTCCGGCGGCCATGTCGGCGTCGGCACTAGCCAGCTCAGCCCCGCGTCCCGCGCGTAGGCCCGAAGGCCTACGCGCGGGACGAGCTTGCTTAGCTCTGGTTGAGAACGGTGCTCGTTTGGGTCGCAACGAGCGGGAAGAGCGTTGCAGTCCCGCCGAACAGGTAGGCCTGCGTGAGGGTGGCCGCGTGCTGTGCGATGTAGAGGCTCGGTGCCGAGTGCAGCGTGTTCGGCGTGGTGAGCAACACGGGCCCGCCGAGCAGGCCCATGTACGCGCCGCCGGCCAACGCATCGGGGAAATTCGCGCCAGTGGCGACGCCGACAACGGTCGGGCTTGGGAAGAACTGGGTGGCAACTAGTGCTGCTGTCGCGAACCGGTCGCCGCCGACGATGGCCGTCGCGCTCGGGTCAGCGAGGTGTGCTCCCTGCCCAACTGCGTACACGGTCGGGCTGCTGAGACCGGCAAGGTAGGTCTTGACCGATGGCGGCAATACCGGCCCCGCGGTCAAGAGCACCGAACCACCCTTCGAAGCTGCAGCAGGCCCGGCTGACAGCGCGTCAGCGAAGATCAGGCCGGTCGCCAAGAACACCGTTGTCGGTGAACCTTCGCACTCTGCGACTGCGACCGACGTACCGAAACGGTCGGTGCCTGCGAGCCGCACGACGTTAAAGCCAGCGGCATTCAGCGTCGTGTTGACGCTTGCTGCGATTGCTGCGTCGCCGCCGATCACGTACACGGCGTTGGCAGGAGGTGCCGTCGCGCATCCGCTGGTGGTGGTGCCTGGCGTTGTTGATGGCGCCGGCATGACGCGCTCGATCTCAGTCAGGGTTGCGCTGTCAAGCGAAGTCGGCCCAGTCAGCAAGAGCGGGGCATTCAACTTCTTGCCGAGTGGGCCGGCGCTCATCGCGTCGGCGAACGTGAACGCCGCGGTGAGGATCACATTCGTTGCCGTGTGTGCGGTCGGGAACTCCTGGGTGGAGATGGCGATGCTGGTACCGATGCGATCGGTACCAGCGAGCCGCGTTACTGGCTTCGTGGCCGCTGATGCCGGCCCAGCGGCGATACCGATGGCCGTGATGCCGGCGGTGGCGGCCACGATGACGCGTCGGACAACTGGTGTGAACACGCGATCCTCCTTCAGCTACTGCGGTGTGGTGTCCTGCACTGATCATTGAACGGGTCGCACGGTCAGCGTGGGGCCAGCAAAATGTAAGGACTTGAACAAGTAGGGCCGGCGAGAGTCGAACTCGCACTGGCGCGGACCTAAACCGCGTGCCTCTGCCATTGGGCTACGGCCCCTGGAACTAGACCTCGAGTTCCCTGCGCAACTTTGCTACGTGACCCGTCGCTTTCACGTTGTACTGCGCGACCTCCACCCGGCCCTCGGCATCGATGACGAACGTCGAACGAATGACACCGACAACGGTCTTGCCGTAGAGCTTCTTCTCGCCGTACGCGCCATATTCCTCGAGCACGACCCTGTCGACGTCCGACAGTAGCGGGAACGTGAGCTCTTGCTCGTCGCGAAACCGCGCCAGTTTGGCGACTGGGTCGGGCGAGATCCCGATGACCGTGAGGCCTGCCCCGTTGAGTTGGGCGAGGCTGTCGCGAAAGTCGCACGCCTGCTTGGTGCAGCCCGTGGTCATCGCGGCCGGGTAGAAGTACACGATGACGCGGCGGCCACGAAAGTCTTTCAAGGAGACGGGCTTGCCATCGGCGTCCGGCAAGGCGAAATCCGGTGCCGGATCGCCAGCCTTCAGTTCGACCTGTGAGCTCATGGTCGCCAACGCTACCCGGCCACTTCGAGGGTCGGGCGAGCGCTGGGACATGATGGGCGCAAGAGTTTCGCCAAACGAGGGCGGGACGTCGATTGGCGGGGAGACGGCATGAGTGTCAGAGCGTTGTCTGTGGTGCCGGGCAAACCCGAGACGGCAGCTGTCACGGATCATGCGGATCCGACGCTCGAAGAGGGCTCGCTCCTCGTGCAGGGGTTGCTGGTCGGGGTGTGCGGCACCGACATCGAGATCATCCAAGAGGGTTACGGATGGGTGCCACCAGGCCAGGACCGTCTCGTGATCGGCCATGAGTCCCTCGGGCAGGTGATCGAGGCGCCTGCAGACAGTGGCTTTGCGGCCGGCGATCTGGTGGCGGGCATCGTCCGGCGGCCAGACCCGCTGCCCTGCGAACCGTGCGGAATGGGGCAGTGGGATTTCTGCCGCAACGGCAACTACACCGAGCGCGGCATCAAGGAGCGGAACGGGTACGCGGCAAGCCAGTGGCGCGTCGAGCCCGAATTCACCGTCAAGCTCGATCCCCGACTCGGTGACTGCGGCGTGTTGATGGAGCCGACGTCGGTGGTGTCGAAGGCGTGGGAGCAGAGCGAGAAGATCGCGTCACGTGCGCCGTTCGAACGCAAGATCGCTCTGATCACCGGCGCGGGCCCGATCGGACTCTTGGCCGCCCTGCTCGGCGTCCAGCGCGGCTATGAAGTTCATGTTCTTGACCGGATGGATTCCGGGCCGAAGCCCGCGATCGTCCGTGACCTCGGTGCGAGTTACCACAGCGGCGATGTGTCGGCCATCGGAATCAACCCGGACATCGTGATCGAGTGCACTGGCTACGGCCCGCTCGTCTTCGAGTTGACCGACGTCGTCGCGAAGGATGCCGTCATCTGCCTTGCCGGAATCGCCGGCGGGAGCAGCGCCGTCCCGACCAGTTTAAACATGATCAACAAGCAGATCGTGCTCGAGAACATTGTGTTGTTCGGCAGCGTGAACGCCGCGCGTCGCCACTATGAGCAGGCCGCGGAGGCGCTGGCGAAGGCAGACCTCGGCTGGCTTGCGCGCCTGGTGAGCCGCAAGGTCCCGCTGACGGACTTCGCCGACGCACTCGCGCGCAATGACGACGATGTCAAAGTCGCCATCGACCTGCGAAACTAACCACCCGCCGTCCAGATCGTTCGACTTTCGAGGAGCGTCCAACCGTGGCCAGTGATCCCGAAGAGTTGCTGCGCTCGATCGAACGCACTCGCGAGGAGCTCGCGAACACGGTCGATACGATCGCAGGCCGCCTCGACCCGAAGCGGGTCGCCAAGCGCGGGGTCGATGCGATGCGCGATGGCGTCACAACGGTGCTCGAAGGCGCTCGGGTGAAGCTGCATCTGGGGCCGGAGGAAGGCGCAGCACCGGCTGCAGAGGCGCTGCAGTCACAGCCCCCGTCGCAGTCAAACGGGTCGGGCACGGCACAAGCTCGATTCGCGCAGATAGCGCCGGTAGTCAAGCGGGTGCCGAAGCCGGCCGCCGGCGGGATGGCGGCACTCCTCGCGCTGGCCGCGATCATGGCCGTGCGGCGAGCCCGTCGTTAAATAGCGCCCGTCGCTAGCGCCTTTACGACGCGGACGGCACCAGCACGAGCGCCTGTGCGATGGCTTTAGCGACCGGCGTACTGACGGCTGTCGTCCCGCCGAACAGCCAAGCGGACTGCACGGTATTGGAGTAGCGGTCGAAGTAGCTCTGCATCGAAGCGGGCAGTGGCAAGTTGCTCGGGACCAGCAGCATGGGGGCGCCGTCGATGCCCGCGAGCGCGCCGCCGGAAAGCGCGTCGGGGAACGCCACGCCACTCGCGATCGCCACGATCGACGGTGATGCGAACAGCTGGTTCGCTACCAGGATCGACGTCGCGTAGCGGTCGGCACCGACCAGGGGCTGCGCGGTCGGGTCGGCTGCGGCGGCTGGGCCGCCGATTGCGTAGCGGATGTCCTTCGGGTGGGCCGCGACGTACGTCGCCGTCTCGGGAGCTTGGACGTGGCCGGCGGTCAGCAGGATCACTCCGTGGCTGAGCGCGGCTGCCGGACCAGCGGAGAGACCGTCAGGAAAGTTGGTGCCGTCGACCTCGAACACGGTCGGCGGGTCACCCAGGATGTTCGCGATCTTGACCGCGGTGTCATATCTGTCGGTGCCGTCGACCCGCACCGGGTTGTAGCCAAGGGCCTGCAGATTGGTGCCGACATTCGCGGAGATGGCGTCCGTGCCGCCGAGCAAGTAGACCGTGTGGCCGAGAGCAAGAACACGCTGAATCTCAAGCCGTACCGCGTCCGTGAGTCCCGAGCTCGGTGTGAGCAGCAATGGACCCTGGAATCGGGCCGCGAGCGGCCCACCCGCGAGTTCGTCCGCGAAATCGTCCGCGCGGGCGAGGACGACGGCCGTCGCCGAAAGCTTGTTCGGGAAGCCGATCTGAGAGGTCCGTACCGATGTGGCGATGCGATCGGCGCCGGCGACCCGGGTCAGCGTGCCTTGGCCGGTCGTCGGTGGAGGCGTCGGCGTGGGCGTCGCGGCCATTGCCGATCCAGCCGCGCTTGGCAGCGCAATCGTCACGGAAGCCAGCGCCGCAAGCGTCGCTGCGACCGCACCGATCACTCGCATCGCGTGATCCCCCTGGAAATCGGCTACGTCTGTTCCGGTACGCGGACCACCGAGAAACTCCGACGATCCCTTCGCGGCACCCTAACCGACAGTCCTGGCACACGCGATGAAGGTGGCAGCGGTGACGCGGTCACGAGTCGCGGCTTGCTCCGGTTGATGCGTGCGCAGACCAGATCTGAGGTGCCGCGAAGCCGTTGTGGTCGAACGCCGCCTCGACCGTGCGACTGACCTCATCGAGGCTTGCCTCGTGAATGAGGGCAATCGCGCTCCCACCGAAACCGCCGCCGGTCATCCGCGCACCGAGCGCACCTGCGCTGATAGCCGCATCGACGGCGGTGTCGAGCTCAGCCACGCTGATCTCGAAGTCGTCGCGCATCGATCGGTGGGATTGGGTGAGGATCGGACCAACGTCACGTAATGCACCGCTGGCCAGCAGGTCGACCATCGTCAACACGCGGTCGTTTTCGGTGATGATGTGCCGCGCGCGTCGCCGCAGGGCGTCGTCGTCGAGCTGGGCCAGCGCCGACTCGAGCGCCGACCCCGGAATGTCGCGCAGGTAGGGCACCCCAAGCTGTCGCGCCGCCTCTTCGCACGCCCTGCGACGTTCGGCGTATCCGCCGCCGGCGTGGGCGTGGTGTGCTCGGGTGTCGATCACCAGTACAGCGAGTCCTTCATCGTGTGGCGCGAACGGCTCTTGCTCTCTGACGTCGTCGCGCACGTCGAAGAAGAGGGCGTGATCGGCTTCGCACACGCACGCCGCCATCTGGTCCATCAGGCCACACGGAACGCCGACGTAGTTGTTCTCGGCATACTGCGCGATCCGTGCCAGCTCGGCGCGCGCAATATCGATCTCGTAGAGCTCCGCAGCGGCAAGACCGGCTGCACATTCAATAGCGGCGGACGACGACAAGCCCGCGCCGCTTGGCACCTGACCGTCGAGCACGATGTCGAGGCCGCCGACGCGGTGCCCGGCACCGCGCAAGGCCCATAACACGCCGAGTGCGTAGCTCGCCCAGTCGCTCGCAATGTCGGGGTTCAGGTCGTCGATCGCCAACTCGATGAACTCCCCTGGGCGCTGCAGCGACTGCACCGAAACTCGATCGTCGTCGCGACGCGAGACCGCCGCATGTGCTCGCAGATTGATCGCGAACGGCAGAACGTAACCGCCGTTGTAGTCAGTGTGCTCACCCATGAGATTGACCCGGCCGGGCGCCGACCACACGCCGGTCGGCGGCCGGTCGAAGCTCTCCGTGAACAGGTCGGCAGCGGTCACGGGCGTGCCGTCTTCTTCATGCTGAGGTGGAAATCCCAGGCATCGGAGACGATTTGGGTTAGGTCGGCGGTCGGTGTCCAGCCGAGCTCGACAGACGCGAGGTCGTGCGATGCGACGAGCTCCGCAGGGTCGCCGGCTCGCCTCGCGGTTTCGCGTGTCGGCACATTGCGACCGGTGACGGTCTGCACCGTTTCGACGACCTCGCGAACCGAGAACCCGCCGCCGTTGCCGAGGTTACAGATCAGGTGCGTGCCCTCACGTGCTGCGTCTAACGCGAGCACGTGCGCTCGGGCCAGATCTTCGACGTGAACGTAATCGCGAATGCAGGTGCCGTCGGGTGTCGGCCAGTCGGTGCCGTATACGTCGAGTGCAGGGCGCAAGCCATCGGCGGCGTCAAGTGCGATCGGGATCAAATGGGTCTCGGTCGCGTGCCGTTCACCCGCGCCGCGTGATGCTCCGGCCACGTTGAAGTATCGCAAGCTGACGGCGCCGAGCCCGTGCGCACTTGTCTCGTCGCGGATCATGAGATCGACGGCCAGCTTCGTCGCGCCGTAGGCGCTCGTCGGCTGGGTGCGCGCGGTCTCGCGGATCGGGATCTCGTCAGGCTCCCCATAAACCGCTGCGGTAGAAGAAAAAACGAATCGCGAGACGCCGTGTGCGGTGACCGCGTCGAGGAGGTCGCGGCTACCGCCCACATTGTTGTGCCAATAGCGCGACGGTTCGACCATCGACTCGCCGACCACCGACTTCGCTGCGAAGTGCAGCACGCCGTCGTAGCGCGCACGCGCAAGGACGTCGGTCGCATGGCTGAGGTCGGTCTCGACAAACTCGGCGCCGTCGGCAACAGCATCGGCGTGTCCGGTCGATAGGTCATCGAGAACGGTGACCTCGTGCCCTTCATCGAGCAGCAGCCTGCTGACGACGCTTCCGATGTAGCCTGCGCCGCCGGTGACGAGCAGTTTCACCGAAGGTTGCCGTACTCTGCCGCATCGGCGATGAGGTCGGCGATGTCAGGCGTCACCGAGCGCAGCAGTTTGGCCGCCTCTTCGGGCAGTACATCGTTCACGAAGGCCCCCATGGCCGACTCGGAGCCCGCGAGGTACTTCAGCTTCCCCGGGGCTCTCCTGATCGAGAACACCTCAAGGTGAAGATACGCGAGGTCGCGGTCGCTCCTGACCGGCGCCTGGTGCCACGCGGCTATGTAGGGCAGCGAGTCGTCGTAGACGGCCTCCATGCGGCGCAGGACCTC
The DNA here is from genome assembly GCA_036501485.1 of Acidothermaceae bacterium. GTDB lineage: Bacteria > Actinomycetota > Actinomycetes > Acidothermales > Acidothermaceae > PALSA-607. The sequence continues at coordinate 21,085 of DASYAG010000062.1, forward strand.
GAGGTAGACCCGGCTCAGATCGGCCCGCTCCTCTTCGGTGAGTGACGGGAGATCGGGAACCTGGCGGTTCGGGTAGAGATGAACCTCCAGTGGCCACCGTGCGGCGAAGGGGACGAAGGCTGTCCAGCACGACGACTGCACCACGACGCGCTCGCCGGACCGCGTCTCTGCCGTGACGACGTCGGCGAAGAGGTTGCGACCGGTCGCATCGGCGTGGGCCCGCGCGCTGGCCAGCATCTGCTTGGTTTTCGGTGTGACGTACGGGTAGCCGTAGATCTGCCCGTGCGGGTGGCTGAGAGTGACCCCGATTTCTTCTCCGCGGTTTTCGAAACAGAAGACCTGCTCGATCTTCGGGTTCCGCGAGAGCTCTTCGGTGCGGTCGACCCATGCGTCAATGACGGTCCGTACTCGGGCCGGCGTCAGCGAGGAGAAGGCGGCGTCATGGTCTGAGGTGAAACAGACAACCTCGCAACGACCGAAGCCTGGAGCCGACGTGAACAGGCCGTCGGCGTTAGCGCCACTTTGATCGAGCTCGTCACTGACCCACGAGCCAAGCGAGAACGAGGGGAATCGATTCTCGAACACCACGACGTCGTAGTCGGTGGCCGGGATCTCCGACAAGTGGGTCGCGTTCGAAGGGCACAGCGGGCATTCGCTCTCGGGCGGCAGGTAGGTGCGGGTCTGCCGATGACCGGCGATCGCCACCCACTCGTCGAGGATCCGATCGAGCCGCAGCGTCGAGGAGGGGTGCGATGTCGGCAGCACTCGGCGGTCAACGAGCTTCGTTCGGTCGGCGTCGGTGGCCGGCTCGTCGAAGTAGATCAACTCACGACCGTCAGCTAACAAGGTGCTGGTCTTGTGAGCATGGCCCCGGCGGGCTTCGTGATCAGGCAGTGCACTCACCGGGCTGCGTCCCGTGCCTCCGCAACCACCAGCTGCCTGCCTTTCGCGATCCGACGCAACGACGAGCCGAGGTCGGCCCGAGGCTGGCACAGGAAACCTGTTGAAGTCAACAAGAACGATAGCGCAGGTTGTTCGGACTCGTTCGGCTCTGATGATTAGCGAATGATCAGCGGATGTGTACCCTGAGCCCGTGCCCGAGCAGACCAGCATGCCCGAGCAGCGCACGCCCCACCGCTCGGCGCCGAGCGGCACCCAGTACCGCATCGCTCATGGCAACCAGCACGCGACCATCGTCGAGGTCGGCGCCGCAGTGCGCGAGTACCGCGATGGCGACCGGGAGATCTTCCAGTCTTATGCCGAGCGCACGGTCTCCTGGGCCTACCACGGCGCGGTTCTGGTGCCCTGGCCGAATCGGCTGCGCGACGGGAAGTATGACTTCGACGGCGAGGCACAGCAGGTCGCACTCACCGAGCCGAAAAACCACAACGCACTCCATGGCCTCGCGGCATGGTTGCCCTGGACGCTGGTCGAGCACGCACCCACAGGCGTCACGCTGCGGTGCCGGCTCTTGCCCAGCCCTGGCTATCCCTTCCAGCTCGACACCGTGGTGCGTTACGAGCTGCGCGACGAGGGTCTCGTTGTCAGGACGACCTCGACCAACGTCGGCGAACACACGTGTCCGTACGCTCTCGGCTTCCATCCATATGTGTCTGCCGGGCCAGGCGCGTCCATCGACGACTGCACGCTGCACATGGACGCGTCGCGCCGGCTGCTCGTCGATGATCGATTGATACCCGTCGGCCATGAGTCCGTCGAGGGCACGGCGTACGACTTCCGTGGCGACGTACCGCTCGCCGGCCGCGTTCTTGACACGGGATTCACCGACGTGACCGCCGACGCCGATGGGATTTCGTTCGTGCGTGTCACCGGCCCAGACGGTCGCAGCGTCGAGGTGTGGGCGGATGCCAACTTCGGGTTCTGGCAGGTCTACACGGGCGAGGACCTACGGGAACCGCTGCGGCGCCGCAGCCTCGCGGTTGAGCCGATGACCGCGGCCGCGAACGCGTTCGAGACTGGTTGGGGCTTGCAGCGCCTCGAGCCAGGGGAGTCCGTCACCACATCGTGGGGCGCCCGCCTGCGCTAGATCTGACGGACGGCGGCGAGCCCGCCTGCTTCGCTGTCGGGCCCGGTGCCAGCGACGATGACGCGGTCGATGTGCTCCGAAGCCGTCGCACGCGCGTCGTCTGACAGGCCGGGATCGGTGATCAGGACGTCGGCTTCGTCGAGATCGGCAAACGAACTCAACCCCACCGTGCCCCACTTCGTGTGGTCAGCCAGGAGCACGACCTGGCGCGCGCCACGGATAAACGCCCGGTTGGTCTCTGACTCGGCCAGGTTGGGGGTGGTGAGGCCGGCGTGCGGATCCATGCCGTGGCAGCCGAGGAAAAAGATGTCGAAGTGCAGCGATCGGATCGCGAGGTCGGCGACCGGTCCCACCAACGCGTCGGACGGCGTGCGGATCCCACCGGTGAGGATCACGGTCGGTGCGCCCGGTGCTTGTTGCAGCACATCGATGACCCGGATCGAGTTGGTGACGATCGTGAGGTCTCGAACGTGCGTGATGCGTTGTGCGAGCGCGAACGTCGTGGTGCCACCGGACAACGCAATCGCGGTGCCAGGGCGGACCAATCGCGCGGCAGCCGCTGCGATGGCTTCCTTCTCCGAGAGTTCGCGCGACGACTTCGCCACGAACCCGGGCTCGTCCATGCTCGGCGCCGACGCAACGGTCGCGCCGCCGTGCACTTTCTCGATCAGGTTGTGGCGGGCCAAGACGTCGAGGTCGCGGCGGACCGTCATGTCCGACACCCCGAGGAGTTCGGTCAGCTCGCTGACGCGCACCCCGCCCGAGCGCCTGACGTGCTCGAGGATCATCGACTGCCGCTGCTTGGCGAGCACTGCGCTCACCCGGCCACGGCAGGAGCTGCTTCACGCACGACGGCGACTCCGCCAGCGGCGACGTGCACCGAATCGGTTGCGGGCGCGCCGCTCAACAATTCGACTCCGGTGGTGGGCACCTGCACCTCCCGATCCGTGTGATTGATGACAAACAGGTAGCTCGCGCCGTCGCCGCGTCGTCGAATGGTCTCAACCCCAGCAGCGTCGACGCTGTCGACATTCATGCTATGAGCCCCGGGCTCAGTTTTGTGGCTTCGCGTCGCCACTCCCGCGGCGTGGCAGATCCCATCCAGCAATCGCTGCGTCGATACCGCGTCAAGGAGCGTCGTGACGTAGTGGGCGACGCCTGATCCGACGTCGCGACGGGTGACCGCAGGCCACCCGGGCAACGGACCGTCGACGTACGTCGTGACGACCTGGGCCTCAACGGGCGTGAGCATCTCCGTCCAGACCCGGCCACTCCCGCCGTCCGCCAGACTGATGGTCTGGTGCTCGAGCAGCGGATAGAACTCTTCAACGCGGACGCCGAGCAGCTGGCGGAAGGCGCCGGGATAACCGCCGAGCCGCACCGCGTCGTTGGGGTCGACGATGCCGCTGAAGAAGTTGCACACCAGGTAGCCGCCCGCTTCGACATAGCGGGTTACGTTCGCTGCCGCGCTGTCGCTCACGAGGTAAAGGCTGGGGATCGCGACGACCTTGTAGGCAGACAGGTCGGCGTCAGGGCGGACGAAGTCGATGGTGACGTCGAGGTGCCAGAACGCCTCGTACGTTGCGCGGACGATCTCGAGATACCGGACGTCGATCGATGGATGCGAGTCGAGTTCGACAGCCCACCACGCCGGCCAGTCCCAGACGATCGCGACGTGGGCCTCAACCCGGCTGCCGGCAACCTCGGCCAGGCTCTTCAGGGCGGCGCCCAACTCCGTTACCTCGCGCCAAACCCTGGTGTCGGTGCCCGCGTGCGGAAGCATTCCGGAGTGGAACTTCTCTGCACCACGGCCAGATGCTCGCCACTGGAAGAAGCAGACCGCGTCGGCACCGCGAGCGACATGCTGCAGGCTGTTGCGCTTCAGCTGCCCAGGGGCCTTGGCGAGATTGCGCGGCTGCCAGTTCACGGCGCTCGTCGACTGCTCCATCAAGATCCAGGGGTTGCCCCCGCCAGCAGAGCGCATCAGATCGGCAGACATCGAGAGTCGGACGTGGTTGGCCGGGTCGGCGCCCAGGACGTAGTGGTCGTCGGAAACGATGTCCTCGTACGGCGCCCAACTGAAGTAGTCGACCGGCTTGAACGCGCCCATGAAGTTGGTCGTGATCGGGAGATCCGGGGTGACGGCACGCAGCACGTCGCGTTCGGCGATGAAGCAGGCGAGTAGCTCGTCGCTGCAGAAGCGCTTCCAGTCGAGGTTCTGCGTCGGGTTTCCCCAGGTCGGCGTCAGTCGCGGCGGGATGACCTCGCCCCAGTCGTAATAGTGCTGGCTCCAAAATGCGGTGCCCCACGCCTCGTTCAGTTCATCGAGATCGCCGTAACGCTCGCGTAGCCACCTGCGAAATGCGACGGCGCTGACGTCGCAGAAGCATTCGGCGACGTGGCAGCCGTACTCGTTGTTGACGTGCCACATCACCAGCGCGGGATGGGTTGCGTAGCGATCTGCGAGCGCGCCGGCCAACGCAGTCGACGCTGCGCGGTACGCAGTCGAACTCGGGCAGTACGCCTGCCGGCCGCCCTGCCAGAGCCGGTGACCCTCGCGAGTGACGGGAAGACTCTCCGGGTAGCGGTGTGAGAACCACGGCGGAGGCGACGCCGTCGCAGTAGCGAGATCGACGCCGATGCCCGCGGCGGCGAGGAGGTCCATGACGCGGTCGAGCCAGCCGAACTCGTAGCTGCCTTGGGCTGGTTCCAACAGCGCCCAGGAGAAGACGCCGACAGTGACCATCGATACGCCCGCTTCGCCCATGAGTGCGATATCTTCAGCCCAGATGTCCTGGGGCCATTGCTCTGGGTTGTAATCGCCACCGAAGGCGATACCTGGCACGCGGGGCCAGCGTCGGTTGCTACCAGAGGTGGTCATGGTGGCGTCACCCTACACAGAACGCGCCATGTTCACACAAGATCCAGCGTGCTGCCGGCATCGACGCTCGTCGCCACAAGTACGTCGGCCGACTCTGCGTTTCGCACCGATGTGTCGGGTACGAATCCGCAATGTCTCGCTGAAGTCACGCTCTCGCAGCGATAGTGACTCGATTTGGGCCCACCCTGCGCACGCGAGTGCGAGATCGAATCGCAACCTTCGCGATGCTTGACAGCGGTCCGAGCGAGCGGTTTGCTGTGATCGCTTCTGATGGGTCCCGCTCGAATCTGTTGTGCAAGCGTTCGCGATCCACCACACCCCACAATTTTCGGTCCTGATCCACTCTCACTGCATCCGCTCCCACCCATCCCGCTCCAACCCATCCCCGTTTCAACCCATCCCCCGCTTCAACAACTGATGGAGGCACCATGTCGGACTCCGAGTCCGGTACTCCCGGCGCGCAGTCGCCACTGAGTCGTCGTTCCGTACTCAAGGGTCTGGCCGGAGCTGCCGGTCTTGCCGTCGTCCCGGGCGCGCTTCTCGAAGCGTGCAGCAGTAGCAAGAAGACCGCGAGTCCGCCTAGTTCGGCTGCGCCTGCCGCGACCACGTCGGCTGCTGCTGCCCCGACGTCGAGCGCTGCTGCAGCTGCGTCGTCGAGCGCTGCCGTTGCACCGGCCAGCTCAGCGGCTGCTGGCGGCGGAGCGGCGACCGGAACGATCACGTTCGGGTCGAACTACTCCGACGCGGTGCCCAAGGCGGCCTTCGCAGCGATGATCGGTGGCTTCACGTCGGCCAACCCGAACGCCAAGGTCACGATCAACACGGTTGACCACAACACATTCCAGAACAACATCAACAACTACCTGCAGGGCACCCCGGACGATCTGTTCACCTGGTTCGCCGGCTTCCGCATGCGGTTCTTCGCATCGCAAGGTCTCGCAACGCCGATCGACGACGTGTGGGACAAGATCGGCGACAACTTCTCCGACGCCTTCAAGTCCGCGGCTAAGGGCGACGACGGGCACTACTACTTCGTGCCGCTGTACAACTACCCATGGGCGGTTTTCTACCGCAAGAGCGTGTGGGCCGCGAAGGGTTACCAGGTGCCCACGACGTGGGACGCGTTCGTTGCGCTGCAAAAGCAGATGCAGAAGGACGGCCTCGTGCCCATGGCTATGGGTCAAAAGGATGGCTGGCCAGCTCTCGGTACCTTCGATATCATCAACATGCGCTTGAACGGCTTCCAGTTCCACATGGATCTGATGGCGCACAAGGTCACCTGGGACGACCCGAAGGTGCTTGCCGTGTTCAAGCAGTGGACGGAAATCTTGCCCTACCAGCAGGCCGGCGCCAACGGCCGCATCTGGCAGGATGCCGCAAAGACCCTGCTCAACAAGCAAGCGGGTATGTACCTCCTCGGCTCGTTTGTTGCGCAGCAGTTCACCGCGGCGCCCGACTTGGCCGACCTCGCGTTCTTCCCGTACCCGGCGATTGACCCGGCCAACGCCCAAGACGCGATTGACGCCCCGATCGACGGGTTCATGATGAGCAAGAAGGTCAAGAACCAGGCTGGTGCCACTGCATTGCTCGAGTACATCGGCACCGCCGGTGCCGAGGCGCTGTACGGTAAGACCGACCCGAGCGACGTTGCTGCGGCCACTAATGCCGACACCAGCAACTACAACCCGATCCAACTCGCGTCGGCTGCGTTGATTAAGAACTCCAAGGACATCGCTCAGTTCCTCGACCGTGACACGAACCCCGACTTTGCGGACAACACGGTTGCGGCCATGATCCAGAGCTTCTTCAACGACCCAGGTGCAGTTGCGTCGCAGCTCAAGGCCCTTGAGGGGCAGGCAAAGACGGTGTTCACCAGCTAATGGTCGCAGCTACCCAAGCGATCGGCTCCTCGCCGGCGGTGCGCAAGCGCCGCCGGCGAGGAGTTCGCATGTTGTCGGTCGGCGACAAGGTTGTCTTGTCGCTGATGGTTTTCATCCCGTTGGCCATCGTGCTCTTCTTCGTGTGGTTCCCGGCGATAGCGACAGTGTTCCTGTCGTTTACCACGTGGAGCGGCATCGGCGGCCTCAAGGCAATCCATGCCGACGGCATTCAGAACTATCACCAGATCGCGACGAACTACCCGCCATTCGTCCCGGCGCTGGAGCACAACGTTCTGTGGCTCGTCGTGTTCATCGTCTTCGCCACTCCGCTCGGGATCCTGATCGCCGTCCTGCTCGACCAGAAGATTCGCGGCAGTCGCATCTACCAGAGCTTGATCTTCTTGCCGGTGATGCTGTCGCTCGCGCTCATCGGGATCATCTGGGAACTGATGTACTCGAACAACTACGGATTGATCAACAGCTTGATCGGCCGTAATGGGCAGACGAACTTCATCGACTGGCTCGGAAATCCGAAGCTCAATATCTGGGCTGTCTTGGTCGAAGCCTCCTGGCGCCAGGTCGGTTACGTCATGGTGCTGTATTTGGCCGGCCTGAAGGCGGTCGACCCGACGCTGCGTGAGGCCGCGACAGTCGACGGCGCGACTCCGTGGCAGACGTTTTGGCGCGTCGTGTTTCCGGTCTTGCGCCCGATTAACGTCATCATCGTCGTCATCACCGTGATCGAGTCGTTGCGCGCGTTCGACCTCGTCTACATCACGAACGGCGGCACGAACGGCCTCGAGCTGTTGTCGGTGCTTGTTACCCGCAACATCCTGGGGCAACAAAGCCGGATCGGCTTCGGATCGTCCTTGGGTGTCGTGTTGCTGGTCATCGCGCTCGTACCGATCATTACGTTCCTCGTCCAGCAGCTGCGTGAGGAGAAGCGCCGATGACCGCCGCCGCGTCCGTGGACAACCTGATAACTGCGGCTCCCATCGCCCGTCGGCGCACGTCCGAGCGCAAGCATGTCGGGTCGCACATCTTCCTGCTCATCATTACGGTGCTGTGGACAGCACCACTGCTATGGGCGATGTACACGTCGCTGCGGCCGTACGGCGAGACCGCGAAATACGGTTACCTTTCGCTGCCGCACCACCTGACCTTCTCGAACTTCACGAACGCCTGGTCGCAAGCCGACATCCTCCATTACTTCTGGAACTCGGTAATCATCACTTTGCCGGCCGTGGTGATCACACTGGGCCTTGCGTCGTGCGTCGCCTACGTGTTGGCACGCTTCAGCTTTTGGTTCAACATCCCGCTGCTGATCATTTTCGTGTCGGCCAACCTGCTTCCGCCGCAGGTGATCATCACGCCGCTCTACCGCATCTACCTGACAATCCACGTGCCGCACTTCATCAGCAACAACGGGCTGCTCTACAACTCCTACGCCGGTTTGATTATCGTCAATACTGCGTTCCAATTGGGGTTCTGCGTTTTCGTCCTGAGTAACTACATGAAGACGATCCCCAATGAAATCACCGAAGCCGCTCTGGTCGACGGCGCATCGGTGTGGACCCGTTACTGGAAGCTGACGTTGCCGCTGTGCCGTCCGGCGCTAGCCGCCCTCGCCACGTTGTTGACGACGTGGATCTACAACGACTTCTTCTGGGCCATCACATTGATCTCGTCGGGGAATAAGCGACCGATCACCTCGGCGCTGGCCAACCTGCAGGGCCAGTACTTCACCAATCAGAACCTGCTCGCCGCCGGTGCGCTCATCACCGCTGTTCCGACCTTGCTGGTGTACGTCATATTGCAGAAGCAGTTCATCGCGGGTCTTTCGCTCGGTTCGTCTAAGGGCTGATCTTTGACCGACCTGAGCACCGACCCGAGTTGGGTCACACTTCGCCGCGACGGCGTCATGGTTGTCTTCGATGTTGGTGGCCCGCACCTTCCTCGCATCGTGCACTGGGGTGGCGACCTGGGTGTTTTGAGTGCAGCCGATATCGCTGGGCTGCCAGCCGCAGCGTTCTTCCCGATCGACGAGAGCACGCACAACGCTGATGTGCCGCTGACGGTGTCACCGACTCGCGCACAAGGTTGGTCGGGGTGGCCCGGCTTGACTGGTCATCGCGACGGAACTGCGACGCAGCCCTTGTTTGTACAGGCAGGCGTGGAAATCGGCGACTCTGACGACGGGCAGGCGCAGAGTCTGCACTATCGCGGTATCGACGACGCGGCCGCCCTACAACTCGACGGCGAGTTCGTCCTGACAGAAGAGGGTGTGCTCCGGCACCGGCAAACGCTCACCAGCACCGCGTCGTCCGACCGTGCTTCTTATGTCGTTGACGATCTGCTGACGCTGTTGCCCGTCTCGGAGCACGTAGCTGAGGTGTTCGATCATGCCGGGAGATGGGCGAACGAGGCGCAAGCTCAACGACAAACGCTGCACCAGGGCACCTGGTTGCGCGAACAACGGCGTGGCCGCACGGGGCCCGATTCGCCCCTGTTATTGATGGTCGGCACGCAGGGTTTCGACTATCGCGATGGTCAGGTGTGGGGCATTCATCTTGGCTGGTCGGGTGACCAGCGCTACCTCGCGCAGCGGCTGAACACCGGCGCGGTGCTGCTTGGTGCGGGGGAGATCCTTGCGGCCGGAGAAGTGATCCTTGGTCCCGGCGAATCGATCACGACGCCCTGGGTCTACGGCGTCTACTCAGGCACGGGTATCGACGGTGCTTCGCGACGGCTGCACGCGATGCTGCGACGGCGACCGAGCCACCCGCATAGTCCTCGGCCGATCGTGCTCAACACGTGGGAAGCCGTGTATTTCGACCATTCGTTCGACCGGCTCGCAGCGCTCGCCGATGTCGCGGCCTCGATCGGTGTCGAGCGGTTCGTCATCGACGACGGTTGGTTCGGGTCACGTCGCGACGACCGTGCCGGGCTGGGCGACTGGTACGTGTCGGCGGACGTTTGGCCCGACGGACTCGGCCCGATCGCTGAACATGTGCGATCGCGTGGCATGGAGTTCGGGCTCTGGTTCGAACCCGAGATGATCAACCTCGACTCCGATGTGGCTCGTGCGCATCCGGAGTGGGTGATCGGCACGCCTGGTCGGATGCCGCCGCCATTTCGAGGCCAGCAGGTGCTCGACGTCTCTCAACCCGACGCGTTCGCGTATCTGCTCGAGCGACTGTCGACGCTGGTCGGCGAGTATGGCATCAGCTACATCAAGTGGGACCACAATCGCGACATCGCCGATCCAGTGCATCGCGGCGGTCCACGAGTCGGCCGGCCGGCCATCCATGATCAGACGCTTGCCACTTACCGGCTCATGGCCCAACTGCGCGACCGGCACCCGGGCCTTGAGATCGAGTCGTGTTCGTCCGGCGGCTCGCGCATCGACTTCGGAGTGCTGGAGCACACCGACCGGGTGTGGGCCAGCGACTGCATCGATCCTTACGAGCGAGTTCGGATCGTGTCGGGCATCTCGACCTTGTTGCCGTTCGAGTTGATCGGCGCGCATGTCGCATCTGGCCGCAACCACACGACAGGCCGCACGCACGAGCTGTCGTTCCGGCTTGCAGTGGCGTTGTTCGGACACGCTGGGCTTGAGTGGGACCTCACGACCACGGCGCCGGAGGTGCGCGAACAACTCGCTACCTGGGTCGCGTTCGCAAAGTCGGTGCGGCAACTGTTGCGCACCGGCGAGCTTGTGCGGATTGATCGCCCAGCCGACCACGAGACGGTGTTGTACGGCGTGGTGAGCCCGAGCCGCGACGAGGCGCTGTTCAGCCTCGTTCGGCTGCAGACGGGTCCGCGGTATGGCACGGCGCCCGTCGTGTTCGCCGGCCTTGAACCCGACCTGCGCTACCACGTGCGCCGGGTATCGATGCCTGGCGAGATACCTCCGCTGCACGGGCAAGCCAGAAACCACGACGGCGTCAGCGACATCGTCGTCCCCGGGGCACTCCTCATGGGTGCCGGCGTCGAAGCGCCGAACCTCCAGCCGGAGCAGGCCGCGATCTACCACCTGCGCGCGGAGAGCTAACGTTTCGACGACACTTGTAGCGTGACGAGCTTCAACGACACTTGTGGCGTGACAAAGTTGATGTCGTGATGAGCGCATGAGTGGCGGGGCGCTCTTCCTCGCCGTCTTCCTCGCGTGCACGGTTGAGGCCGTCGAGGCGACGACCATCGTCTTGGCCGCAGGTACGGCGCGTGACTGGCGGTCGGCGCTGTACGGACTTCTCGCCGGGCTGGTCACCCTCGCGGTGCTCATAGGGGCACTCGGACCCGCAGTTTCCGCCGTCCCGCTTCATGCTTTACGGCTCGTTGTCGGTGGACTGTTGCTCGTGTTCGGCCTGCAGTGGTTGCGCAAAGCGATCTTGCGTGCGAGTGGCTACAAGGCACTGCACGACGAGGAGCAGATCTACGCCGACGAGCTCGCTGCTGCCCAGGCGGTGCCGCGTGAACGCCGTGGCGCGGTCACCGACTGGTACGCCTTCACGTTGGCGTTCAAGGGCGTTGTTCTCGAGGGCCTCGAGGTCGTGTTCATCGTGCTCACCTTTGGTGCCAACGACCACAATCTGCCGTTGGCCGCGCTGGCCGCTGGTGCTGCTGTGATCGTTGTGGCGCTGGCCGGTATTGCGGTTCGGGCGCCGCTGGCGAGGGTGCCGGAGAACTCGATGAAGTTCGTGGTCGGCGTGATGCTCACGGGGTTCGGCACGTTCTGGGGCGCCGAGGGTGCGGGCGCGCACTGGCCGGGATCCGACGCCGCATTGCCAGTTGTCGTCGGTGCGGTCGCGGTGTTCGCTTTCGCGTTGGTCGCGGCGCTTCGTCGGGGTCGGACGGCGACGCAGGCGACCGCGGAGTTGGTGGTGACCCGATGATCGCGCGGCTGCGACAATTCTGTGCGTTCTGGTACGACTTCGTCATTGGTGATGATTGGCGCGTCGCGGTCGGCGTTGTCGTCGCATTGGGCGCGACGTACGGGTTGCACCGCGCGTCGGTCCCTTCGTGGTGGGTGGTGCCAGCCGCTGTCGTGCTGTTGCTGCCGTACAGCCTGTGGCGAGCGAGTAGGCCGAAATCGCCACAGTCGCGAAAGTCGTGACAGGAATGCGCGGGCCGGATGTGGCGCGCGGCGCCAAAGGAGGGCATTCTTTTCCCGCAGCGCCCGGTCTGTGTGAGATTCCCCCCCGGAGGCAGACCGGGCGCCGCGCCACCACCAATCGATGGGCATGATGGTGTCGTGGAAGCCTGGGTTGTCGATCACCCCGCCCCGATTGACGATGGCCCGCTGCGCCGGATCTCGCGCGACGTGCCCGAACCAGGGCCCGGCCAGATACGGATCCGGATCAGTTGCTGCGGCGTGTGCCGCACCGATCTGCACTTGTCCGAAGGCGATCTTCCGCCGCGTCGAGATGCCGTCACTCCGGGCCACGAGATCGTTGGCTATGTCGACGCACTCGGTACCGGGTCATCTCGATTCGCGATTGGTGACCGCGTGGGTGCCGCATGGTTAGCTACGACCGATGGAACCTGCCGATTCTGTCGGCGCGGTGATGAGAATCTCTGCGAGGCCTCAACTTTCACTGGTTGGGACATCGACGGCGGGTATGCCGACTCGTGTGTTGCCGATGAGCGGTACGTGTACGTCTTGCCGCCGGAGATCAGTGACGAACATGCAGCTCCGCTGTTGTGTGCAGGCATCATCGGCTACCGCTCGCTGCTCGCGGCCGCAGTGCCGACGGGTGGTGCGCTCGGCATCTACGGCTTTGGCGGCAGCGCGCATCTGACTGCGCAGGTTGCGTTGCACCTCGGCATGCGCGTGCACGTTCTCACGCGAGGATCACACAATCAGGAGTTGGCTCGTGCGCTCGGCGTCGACTCGGTCGGGGAGGCTGCGGACTCACCGCCTGAGCCTCTCGACGGTGCGATCCTTTTCGCCCCGGCGGGCGACCTTGTACCGGTCGCGCTGCGCGCTCTCGATGCCGGCGCCACTCTCGCAGTGGCCGGAATCTGGCTGTCCGACATCCCGGTCCTGAACTACGAGGCAGACTTGTTCCGCGAGCGCCGACTGCGCAGTGTCACTGCCAACACAAGGCGGGACGGCGAGGAGTTTCTGCGACTTGCCCAGCGGTTCGGCGTCCGATCAACGACTGTCGCCTACGACATGGCTGACGCACCGCGCGCGTTGTCGGACCTCGAGCACGGCCGCTTCGGCGGCGCCGCTGTGCTGCACAACTAGCGGTCGCTCTAGAGTTCGAGCGTGTCTGATCGCCAAGTTCCGAAGTGGGCGGACTTCAAACCGCTGCTACGGGTCAAGCCCATCGAGCTCAATCGCACGACGCGACAGCTTTCCAGCGCACTGACGATTAGCGACCTTCGCGCGATCGCCAAACGACGAGTTCCGCTCGGTGTGTTCGAGTACACCGATGGTGCTGCGGAGTCTGAGATCAGCTTGCGTCGCGCACGTCAGCTGTTTCGCGACGTCCAGTTCAATCCATCGATACTTCGCGACGTTGCTGATGTCGACACGACTATTTCTGTGCTCGGCAGACCCGCTGCGGTGCCGTTTGCCTTCGCACCGACCGGCTATTCACGGATGATGCATCACGACGGTGAACGCGCTGTTGTCCGAGTAGCTGAGCTGCGCGGGATCCCGTACGGGCTGTCGACCATGGGAACGACGACGATCGAGGATGTCGCGGCGGCTGCACCGAACGCTCGAAAGTGGTTTCAGCTATATGTCTGGAAGGATCGGCAGCTCGGCGAAGACCTGATGACCCGCGCCCAGGCAGCCGGCTTCGAGGCCCTCATCTTGACGGTTGATGTCCCCGTGGGTGGGAACCGGTTGCGTGAGCTGCGCGCCGGCTTCTCGCTGCCACCGGCGCTCACCGCGCGCACGATGCTTGAAGCGGCAACGCATCCGACGTGGTGGCTGAACTTGTTGACGACAAGCCCGTTGACCTTTGCGTCGTTGACGTCTTCCGGCGGCACGCTTGGCGAGCTGGCAGACAAGCTGTTCGACGCGTCGATGACGATCGCCGACCTCGAATGGTTGCGGTCGATCTGGCATGGCCCACTGATCATCAAGGGCATCCAGACGGTCGATGATGCGCGACGCGTCGTCGATGCCGGCGCCGACGCCATCGTGTTGTCGAACCACGGCGGCCGCCAACTTGATCGTGCTCCGGTGCCCTTGCGACTGCTGCCCGACGTCGTTGACGCGGTGGGCGATCGCACCGAGGTGTGGGTCGACACCGGCGTCATGACTGGCGCCGACATCGTCGCGGCGATCGCCCTCGGCGCCCGCACGGTGCTCGTGGGACGCGCGTACCTCTACGGATTGATGGCCGGGGGCGAGCGAGGGGTCGACCGGGCAGCCGAGATCCTCACCCTGGAGATCCGCCGGACCATGCAACTGCTGGGTGTTCGGTCGGTCGCCGAGCTCAAGCCCAGCCACGTCAGCCTGCCCTGACGCCCGCCTGAGTCAATGCTGCATTTGGCGGTCAGTGGAGCGGTCAGACGGGCCACACCGCCGTGGCGAACGCTGGAGTCCGTGCCGAACGGATGAGTCCTGAACTGGCGTTTAGTTGTGCGTTTCGCCGGGGCCGCTGCCGATTGAGAAGGGGTGGAGTTGGACACGGACCTCGGAAGCTATGACAGCGACGACGCCAGTCAGGGGACTTCGGGCGTCGACGCCTCCCGGTTGCTCGAGGTCCTCAGCCGCATCGACTGTCACGTGTACATTGGCGAGACCTTGCCCGATGGCGGGTACCGCGAGATGTTCACCGGCCCAGGCCTCGAGGCCCTGCTGGGCGGACCCATTCCCGACGGCGTCGATCCGGCGACTGCGTGGGACGCCGCCGTGCATGCCGACGACTATGAGCGCCAGGCTGCTGCTTCCTCGGGTCATGGCCACGGCGGACCGGTCTCGGTGGAGTACCGGGTAGTCGGCTACGACGGCGTGATCCGCTGGGTGCTCGATCGCATGTGGCCGTGGCCGGTATCACCGGACGGCCGGCTGATTTATGACGGGGTCGTCACTGATGTGACGGAGTTGCACCAAACGACCGACGCGCTGCATGAGGCGCTGTTGGCCGCCCAATCGGCGAACCTTGAACTTGCGGAAGCACATACGGTCGCTGAACACCAGGCCCGAACCGACGACTTGACGGGTCTGCGAAACCGGCGGGATTTCGCCGAACGTCTCGATCGCCAACTCACCCGTGCCGCGTATGACCAGCGCCCGATCGGGTTGTTGCTCATCGACATCGACTACTTCAAGCAGATCAACGACTGGCATGGCCACGGCGCCGGCGATCAGCTGCTGACGGCGTTCGCCGGCCGGCTGCGCGATGCGACCCGGCCAGATGATGTCGTCGCCCGATGGGGCGGCGAGGAGTTCGTGGTGCTCTTCACGGATCTCGGAAGTGGCAACGTGCTGGCAGAACGAGCTGAGCAGATCCGTCGCGCAATCGCGAGCACGCCATTCATCGTGGCCGGTCAGGCGATCGGCGTGCGCGTTTCGATCGGCGCAGCGCGCAGCTGTGTCGCGCTCGCAACATCGGACGCGTTGCTTGCGGCCGCTGACGGTGCCATGTATGAGGCCAAGCGTGCTGGCCGCGACCGCGTGGCCGTTGCGCCGGCTCACGAGAGCATCTTGCAAGACAGTGCCTTGTTTGCTCAGGTGGTCGACCGCAGCGCGACGGGGTAGGCATTCGTTCGAGACGCTTCCGTCATGCCGATCAACTGGTGATTCGGGTGGCGTCGGTGATCCAATTCGTATCCCAATTGGCTCCCTCGTCGAACGAGAACGCCTGCTCCCAGTGAACTGATGTCGCGCTTTCGATCCTCCACGTGTAACGGACCGTCACCGGCAGGTTGTCGATGACGTCGTCGCATTCGAAGGTGCCGTTGCGCTCGTCGTGGAAGCGGCCGACAACAGGCGTGTCGAGTTGTCCCTTGCTCACCGTCGAAGCCCACCAGATTCGCCACAGCCCGGTGTCGGGGTCGAGCAGTCGCAGCGTGAAGCCCTCGAAATCGCCGCGCCCAGGCATGTCCGGTATGCGGATAGTGTCAGTGCTGCCCATGCCGTGCAGGATCGGTTTCGAGACAATCTCGCCGTCGAACGCCACCCACTCGGAGTCATCGGGGTCAAGCGGTTTTGCTCGCTTACGATTCTCCGCTTTCCAGGTTCCAGCGAAGAAGTCGAAGGCGTGCGGGCCGTCGCAGGCAAGTGCGGGCGGTGCGTCCATTTCGGTCATGATCGCTACTACCTCTCGGGTCAGTGCATGGCTGAGAGGTGGGACGCTACGTCGCCCCGCGGACAGTTTCCGAAGTGACGTGCTCGGTTTAGTCGAGGCAGATCTACGAAGGCGGGGCGGACGGTAGCCACGCCGACCAGTCCCCGTTCGGGTCGGTTGTTTGCCCGACCTCGATGATGTGGCCGTCTGGATCGCGGATGTAGCACCGGATCTCGTACGCGTGCTGCTTGGGCGGCGTCAGGAACTGCGCACCTTTGGCACTCCACTGCGCATATACGGTCGCGATGTCTTTCACCCGAATGTTGAGGAAACTGCTCACTCTGTCGGGATCGGGTGGTGTCTCCAGGGTGACGGTTGGCTTGTCGTCGGTCGGTCCGCCACCCACGTTGATGATGATGAAACTGTTCGCCAGCGCGACGTAGCGTAGGTCTTCGTGCGAGTAGACCAACTCACCACCGAGCACGTCGGCATAGAAGCGCCACGAGCGCTCGACATCGCTCGACACGATGAAATGGCACAGCACCATGCCTGCTTCAGGTCCGGCGAACTCGGCCAACTGGCACACCTCCACAGGTTGATACGGAATCGGTCCTGATCAGACGCTAGTCGCTTGCAGCGGACGACCGGAAGGCCTCCGAAATGGCCCATGCTGCATTGACGAGCCCGATGTGGCTGAACGCTTGCGGAAAGTTGCCCAAGAGCTCGCCGCTGGCCGGACCGACCTCTTCCGAAAGCAGGCCGACGTCGTTAACGAAGGCAGTGGCACGTTCAAACACAGCGTGCCCGGTACTGGAGAGCGAATCCCGCGGTCTCGCCCTGGCGGAGCGGGAGCTGACCCGAGACGGTTGAATCGTCGATGGTCAGTTTCACGGGCGAAGACAGGACGAACGCGTCCGGTCCCGCGACCGCGAGCACCCCGCCGTCCAGTGCATTGAGTCCTGGAGACACCAGCCCGTTTGGGCTCATGGCGCACTCCAGCCGCAGGTCGACCTCGCCTTCGATGCATGTCGCCCGCCGCAACAAAATGTGCGGCGCATCGTGGCCGAGTTGATGCCCTCGGTTGCCGGTGCCCATGGCTAGCGCATCGGTGATGGCGACGGTTCCCGTCGTCGTGCGGAAGGTCGTCGCCAACACCATGGTTCGGTCGGGATACCGACGAGTCACCTCGGTGGCGCCCGGTACCGACAGCGCCCAATGGCCAGCCTTGTCACCGAGGAGGCGACAGCACCATGTCTAATTCGGGTCCCGCAAATTCCGCCAGCTGCACACAGGTCGATTCAGAATCTCCCCAAACTAGACGCTAGTGTGCGAGTCAGGACACGTCGAGGCCGACAAGGTCGGCGCTCACTTGCCACAGCCGCGCAGCGGTGGGTTCGTCGTAACTGAGCTTCGACGATCTTTTGCGTTTGCTGTTGACGAAATAGCGGCCCGTTACTCCGTCGAGTTGGGGCGCTGCGGCCAGGTAAATGGACGTCGTTGCGCCTTGCGCCGGGGATTTCATCAGAGTCCGTACAAGAGGAACGATCAACCGTTGTGTGCGACTTGGATCTTCGACCCCCAATGATGTGCTCACCACGCCAGGGTGCAGCGCATTGGCGACGACGGATGTGGCGTCTAACCTACGTGCCAACTCGTACGCGAAGAGGATGTTAGCCAGCTTCGACTGGCTGTAGGCGCGCGCGCCTGTATAGGTCTGCTCGCCCTGGATGTCGACGAAATCGATATGCCCCTGCTTGTGAACATAAGACGAAACCATGACCACGCGCGCCGGGGCACCGAGTTCCGAAGCACGGTGTTGCAGCCTGTCGAGCAGCAGGTTGGTCAGCAGGAACGGAGCAAGATGGTTGAGTGCGAAGGTGTGCTCAAGACCGTCGGCGGTGACACGCCGCGTGCTCCAGTACCCACCGGCGTTGTTGAGTAGTACGTCGATTCGTGGCAGCCGCTCGAGCAACTCGCCCGCGAGCCGCCGTACCTGCGATTGACTCGACAAGTCTGCGACGAACGCATCGACTTGACCGCCACTGGCAGCGCGAATCTCCCGCGCAGTGTCGTTGGTCCGCTCCGCATCCCGGCCGGTGACGGCGACGCGCGCGCCAACCATCGCCAGGCCGAGCGCGGTCGCCCGACCGATCCCTCCGGTGCTGCCGGTGACAACCACCGTCTTGCCGGCCATGGGGCCGCCTGAAAATTCTGCCATCGTGCGTGCCACACTGCCACGTTGCACTGTCCGCCGTTTGGTGGTCTTTGCTGAACCATTCGCGCGCATGCTCGCCGACCGGCTGGCCTGCTATGGCAGGCCAGCCGCGTCGGGCGTCGTCACACGTGACAGTTGGACGGCTTGGGTTTGTCGACGCGTCGCGCTTGACCTTGCGGAATGAACTGCACGGCGATGGTCTCAGCTGGCGTCGTGCCGGCGTTCACCAGCTCGTGGACGTCCGACCCGCCAGCGTCGAGGAAGGCGGTGCCAGCGGCGTATGTGACGCCTTTGCAATGCGGCGCGTCGCTCGAATAGTTGGTGATAGATCCCGTGACGACGAAGACCTCGCTCGGTCCAGGGTGCGAATGCCATCCTGTCGTTTGTCCGGGCTGGAAATCGTTCTCCACGACATAACCGTCCGTAGTTCCGTACGTCGCGAGCAGCGCAGCCCAGGGTTGTCCGCTGATCGTTTTGTTGACTGTGAACACGCGCGTTGGTCGGATTGGCGCTTGGACCAGGATCTTCGAAGTGGCCGTATTCGGCGTCGCTTGCACCGGCGAGCTTGACACCGCGATGCCGGCGGTCGCCGCTAGCGCCGCGCCTGTCGCGATCCACCGACGATTGAGCTTATTCATGATTGCTCCTCTCTCGCTCCTCTAGTGGGAGCTGATGTCGGCACACTGCAGACCTGCGGTGTCACATCGCCGCCGAGCCGGTATCACGCCGGTATCACGCCCCTTGACCGGTCGGGTGTCAGCTTCGACACTCGCAGCGTGGAGATAGGCGTGCTCGGCCCGGTAGTCGTTGCCGGCTCTGACGTGCGCCTGGGCCATCGCGATCGGGTGATCTTGTCAGCGCTCGCGCTCGAGCCGGGTGAGGTGCTGTCGCCGGATCGTCTGGCCGATGCACTTTGGGGCGAGGCGCCGCCCAAGTCCTGGCCGAAGGTGGTGCAGGGCTCGATGATGCGGTTGCGTCGGGCACTTGGTCCGCACGCAATCGAAACAACCAGCACGGGTTACCGCCTGTCGGTGCCCGATGACGACGTTGACACCGTCCGCTTCGAGCGCCTCGTGTCCCGCGCGCGGCGGTTTGCTGCCGTTCGCGAGCCGGCGCGCGCTGTCACGACCTTCGAGCTAGCGCTTTCGTTGTGGCGGGGACCACCCTTCCCTGAGCTCGAGGGCTGGGATGCGGGTCGGGCGGAAGCCGCCCGGCTTACCGAGGTGCGTCGATCAACAGAAGAGGAGCTCGTAGAAGCGCGCCTGGCCGCCGGTCGGCCGGTCGAAGCCGTGCCCGAAGCGCGTCGCCTTGCGGCCCGCGAGCCCTATCGTGAGCACAGGTGGGCTCTGCTGGCTGTCGCCCTGTACCGGTCTGGCCGTCAGCGCGAGGCGCTCGACGTCATACGAGGGGCCGCCTCGACGTTGCGCGACGAGTTAGGTCTTGATCCCGGGCGCGAGCTCGCGGACCTCGAGCAAGCCGTACTGCAACAGGACCCGGTCCTGCTCATGGTGCCTGACACGTTCGCTGGCACTGGCGGATTGTGTCCTTACAAAGGGCTTCGGCCGTATGGCGTCGACGACGCAGACGCATTCTTCGGTCGCGACGAGGCAGTAGCGGGATGTCTCGCCCGGCTTGTTGACTCGCCGCTCCTCGTGGTCGTGGGCCCATCGGGTAGCGGCAAATCTTCGTTGGTCGCGGCCGGCCTTGTGCCCGCGCTGCGAATGGCGGGACGGCGGGTGGTGCAACTCAGCCCCGGGACGCAGCCGCTAGCGACGTTGACCGCGGCCATGGCGAGCGAGCCGTCAGGACTTGCCGTGGTGATTGACCAACTCGAGGAACTGTTCACGGCATCGGGGACCGAGGTCGACGCGGAACCCTTCCTGTCCCGGCTCGTCGCTCACGCCGAGACCGGTGCTCTCGTGCTCGTCACGTTGCGTGCGGACTACGTCGCGGAGCTTGCCGTATGCCCCGCGTTTGCCCGACTCGCGGAGCGGGGTCTGATGCTTCTGACTCCGATGACTGAGGCCGAACTGGAACGGGCGATCGAGGCGCCGGCTGCGGGCGATGGATTGCTGCTCGCGCCGGGGCTGGTCGATTTGCTGGTGCGCGACGTCCTTGGCGAGCCGGGGGGATTGCCGTTGCTGTCCCACGCGCTCGCGGAGACGTGGGAGCGGCGCGAAGGCCGCGTGCTCACTGTCGAGGGCTATACGCAAACAGGCGGCATCCGCGCTGCGGTGGCGCAGTCCGCCGAGCGGCTCTACGACTCCCTTCCGGCGCCGGACCGCGCCGCATTGCGCACCGTGATGCTCAGACTGGTGTCTCCGACTCCAAGCGGCGACCCCATCGGCGCCCGCGTGCCGGCGCGAGTCTTTGCTGGGGATGGTGAGACCGCGCGGTTGCTCGACGTTCTGGTCCGTGCACGACTCGTCACAACCGACGCGGAAACCGTCGCGATCGCGCACGAGTCGTTGACCCGCGTGTGGCCGCGCCTTCGGTCTTGGCTTGACGAGGACGTCGAGGGCCAGCGGATCTTCCAGCACCTGCAGGTTGCGGCCGATGGATGGAACGCTCTCGGCCGGCCAGAAGGGGAGCTCTATCGAGGGGCAAGACTGCAGGCGGCGCTGGAGTGGCGCGAACGTGTCGGACCCGTGCTCGCCAATGCCGAGATCGCGTTCCTTGCCGCATCCGAGACACGCGAAGATGACGAGCGACGACACCAGGACCGCGCCCTGCGGCAGCAAATAAGCCGGAACCGACAACTGCGGGCAGCCCTCACGGCCGTCATCGGCCTACTGGTACTCGCTCTCGTCGCCGGCACAGTTGCTGCAGTAAGCAGTCGTCATGCGCGGGCGGCCGCGACAGGCGCAGAGGCCGCGAGGTTAGTCGCTGCTGCTTTCGTGCAGCCGCAGGCCGACACGGCTCTCTTGCTCGCCCGCCAGGCCGTCGCGCTCGCCGCTACACCGACCACCGAGGGTGGCCTGCTTGAGGCCCTTGGCCGCGACCGCGGCTTGGTCGGTGTGGTCGATCCCGCTGCCCCGGGGTTCGGCGGGGGAAATTTGGCAAGCGATGATCTGGTGAGCCCCGACGGCACTCGCGTTCTCATAAACGGCGGAAACGGTGTCGACCTGATCGACACCAGCACGGGTCAATTCGTCGGCGGCCGGCCGTTGGAGCCCCAACCCGCCGACCTCGGTGCCTGGCCGTTTCCCGTGGGCTTCACCGACGGCGGACGTACCGCGCTCGTCTCTGTGCAGACATCGTCCACGGTGCCCAGCCGGTCGATTCAGGCGTTCAATGCCTCGGACGGCCAGCCGATCGGTGCGCCGCAACTCGTCCCCGATTCAGTGTCGGCCTACTACACCGAGATGGACAGGCTCCGTATCTCACCGGACGGCCGGACGCTCGTGTCCGTCCTGGACCGGTCTGTGAGGATGTGGAAACGAAGCACGCGCACCAGTGCGTGGGGCGCACCCTTCCAGTTTGCGTTGCCTCTCCTGCCGCCGTCGCTCCCGGAGGAAGACCTCTTGCTGTCGGCGACTTTTAGCACTGACGGTTCGCGGGCGGCGCTCTTGCTGTCGCTGGAGGAACCAGGGCAACCGTCGAATGTCGGCATCGTGGTTGATACTGACGCGGCACAATTGCTGGGGCCGTTAGTTATTCCGCAGCCAAATGCCACACCGGAGGCGATGACAATCTCGCCGGCTGGCGACCGGCTTGCGATTGGTTACCAAGACGGCTCGGTCGAGCTGCGCGCGGTGTCCGGCGCTGCCGCGGTTGTCCGCATCCCAGGCACGTCCCTTGCAACGGCACTCGGCTGGACGGCTAACGGCGCCAGTCTGGTTGTCGGACACGACGACGGCAGTCTCTTTGTGTTCAACACCAACCCACTTCACAGCGTCGTCAGCTACCCCGCGGGCGGCCATGGGGTGCAGCTCGCTGCGTTGCGTGGTGATCGGCTGATCAGTCAGGACTTTTCACAAGCCATCACCGTGCGGTCACTTGCGGACACCAACGGACTCATGCGGGAGACCCCGATCGATTCGGCCAACTCGATCGCGGCCGGACCTCCCGGCTCGCTGGTGGCTGTCGGCGAGACGGCGGGGAAGGTTGCGCTGTATTCGCAGAAGACCCTCCTCGCGCTGCCGCTGCACTTGTCGCTCGGCCCTTATGCCGAGCCGGACACAACTGCGGCACCTAATGAGCACGAACGCGTCAGTGCGTTGGCAATCACACCCGACGGGTCCGGTCTGATCGCGGCCGATCGCCTCGGCCATCTGCGGATGTGGTCGCTCCCGGATGGGCGCCTGTTGTGGTTACGAGACGATGTGCCGACGTCATTCCTCGCGATCTCGCCGAACGGCAGGTACCTCGCAACGTCGGGGTTCACACAGGACCAGAATGACCAAGACCCGGACGTGTATCCGATACCGACGTCGACCAGCCTGACCGTTTGGGACCTTGCGACAAAGCAGCCGGTGCTCATTGACAACCTCCCGCGCGTTGCTGGTAACGATTCTGCGACGCCGAAGCCCAGAGCCGTGGTTTTCTCACCCGACTCGAAACTGCTCGCGGCGGCATTCTTCGAGGAGACGCTGGTCTTTGCGAATTTTGCCGATCATGCTCGGCAGGTGGTCATCACGCCGCAGTCCGCCCCGAACAACTCCGCCATTGTCTTTAGCCCGGACGGGAAAGAACTATTCATTCAGGACTCCAATGGGAAAGTCACCGGCTTCGATCCGCAGACCGGGCGGTCGATCGCGACCTTTCCCGCCCCGGCGCGCGGCTACAGCCACCTCCTGTTCACGGTCGACGGCAAATGGCTGGTCGGCAGTGATACGACGGCGATCTACGTATGGGACGGTCGAACCAGTCAGCTCGTGGTCTCGAAGCTATCGCTGCCGTCGAACGGCGCATCCGACGACGTCGAGCTCGCGACGACCGATGCCCTTGCGATCGCTGCCACCGATGACCGCCGCTTGTTCGTTGGTACGCAGACCAGCCTGGTTGCGATCGACATGGATCCATCCACCTGGGAAAGCCAGGCGTGCAGCATGGCTGGGCGCACTTTGACGCGCGCGGAATGGAGCCAATTCTTGCCCGGTCGCGCTTACGCACCCGCGTGCCGTTAGTACCTTCCAAAATTCGGGCGTGGTGCACAGACATGGTGCGCCGCCAGGGACTGGTCGCTCGCGTAGTTGGCCCCGTGATCTGGCGCACGCTCAGCTAGATCCGCCGATGCTCATCGACTCCAGCACCGCGGAGAGCTGGGATCGGTCGAGTGCCGTTGCCGCTGGCGTCGTCTTCTCCTCGATGACGAGCAGGTCGCCGTTGTCGTCGATCGCGGTCAACGACACGGTATCGCCAGCATTCAGCCCGAACTCGTGTCCCAGCGGGAGCGTCATGAACAGAACACCGGCGCCGCCGCAACTGTTCGGCGGAGCCGTCAAGGTCACCTGCTTTCCCGGCAATCCCCCGAGCGTCACGTCCTTCGGTGCGGTAACCGTGACGCCGCGCAGCGCTGCGACCGCTGCCACAAAATCTTTGGGCGACGCCGGCGTCGAATCGACCCCGTCTTGGCACGGATCGGTGAACACGAGCGCCGAGTTCATCAGGGCGAGCGTGGCCGGGCCATCGTTGCCGACACCGTCCGCCGTGCTGAGGAAGACAACGTAGGAGCCGGGCTCTTCACTCACCCAACCGGCAGGCACGGTGACTGACACAGGAAGAGGGAAAGGATCGGAGGTGACGTACCGGCCGGCACCGAGAGTGGTGGTGCCTTCACCTTCTGCCGGGAACGGGCTCGCGCTCGGAGCGGACTTGCTTGCCTCGCCGGCCGCGGGCGGGTGCGAGGCAAGCTGGCTCACGCTAGGAGCCGAGCCGCTTGCGGCCGCGGGCGGGTGCGAGGCAACTTGGCTCGCGCTACGAGCGGAATGGCTTGCGTCGCACCCCACCGCGAGGAGGCCAGCAACGATGATGCTTGTGGTCCTCGAAGGTCGACTCATGAGCGCGGCCTCGCCGTCTTGAAGGGCTGGGCCGTACTCGGGGTGGCTTGCACCCCTCGCACGCAAACGGGAATCACAGTTGGGACTGTGCAGCCAACCGTTTCTCTAGCTCGGCTCATTGCGGCTCCTCGCGTCGTCCCACTCGTTGCGATGAGCAGGCACCGGGTTTGAGCTCCTCTAGTGGGAGCTGATGTCGCCACACTGCAGACCTGCGGTGTCACATCGCCGCCGAGCCGGTATCACGCCGGTATCACGCCCCTTGACCGGTCGGGTGTCAGCTTCGACACTCCCAACGTGGAGATAGGCGTGCTCGGCCCGGTAGTCGTTGCCGGCAGTGACGTGCGCGTGGGCCATGGCGATCGGGTGATCTTGTCAGCGCTCGCGCTCGCGCCGTGCTGCGCGACCCGACGGCCCCGCCGCTTGCTCGGTGCCGACTTAGTGCGCGAAATCCTAAAAATTCGGGGATGGTGCGCCGCCAGGGACTTGAACCCCGAACCCGCAGATTAAGAGTCTGCTGCTCTGCCAATTGAGCTAGCGGCGCGTGAGCGACGAGCCTACCAGCGAACCTCGGACGCCTTGACCGGTCCGAGATTTAGGCCGTGTGAGCGCGCGCGACTTCCGGGATCACCAGCACATCGGCGTCCGCTCGCTTGCCTTCACGCTCGAACATTTCGTGCGATCGCGGTCCGTTCGGGTCGATCAGATCGACGAGCAACGTGATCGGCAGTCCGCGGCGCATAGCCTTCATGAGCGGGTGCTCGGGGCGGCTTCCAGCTTCCGGCAACCTGATCGAGTCGTGAGCGTTCATAGGGCTCCCTCCCGAACCGCCGCAATGGCGAGTTACATCCATGTAGTTCGGCCAACCGCCGCCAAAGCTTTAGCCCAAATGGCGGTACGGAAGACCCCTGTTCGTTAGGCCGAACGGCCTAGTGGGTCGGCCGGCTCGACCGGATCGGTCGGCTCCGCTGAATCGCTCGGACCGACCGGATCCACGACCGCGAGTCCCTCGTCGAGAGGTTGCCGGTCGGCCTCGGTCGTGAAAGAGACGCTCACCTTCACCTCGGGCCTGCGTTCTTCCATCATCGCCAGCCGCACGAACATCGCCCGGTCGGCTTGAGTCAGCGGAGGTTGGGTGAGCGACCGTGGCCACAGATGGTGTTTGCGAACGACATTGACCTCCGCGGCGTAGAGCGTCAGTTGCGCGGCGACGAACAGCCACGAGAGCAAGCCGATGACGATGGCGAAGAAACCGTACGTTGCATTCGCATGCGCCAATGAGTTGCGCACGTAGTAGCCGCCAACGGTCTGCAGACCCTCCCAGAACACGGTGGCCAGCACGACGCCGAGCCAGATGTCGCGCCACCCGACGGGCTCACTTGTCAGCACTTTGAAGACGACGAAGAACACCCCGAAGTTGACGATCGATGAGACTCCTGTCGTCCAGAACCAGGCGAGTGGACCATGCAGCCACGTCGTTCCGAACCCGGCCAACGTCGTGGTGCCAACGGTCGCAAGTCCAAGCACAGCAAGCCAAAAGTAGCCACGCAGCCGGCGCCCGAAGAAGTTCGGCCACGACTTGAACGGCACGTTCCAGATCGTGTTCATCGCATTGACGGCCGACTGTCCAAGACCTTGCGCGCCATAGATCGTGCCGAGCGAACCGACGACGACAGCAAGCACGCTGCCTTTCAGTGCATGCGTGTCACTCTGCAATTGCGTGCTGATAATCGGGAAGTTGCCGAGCGCACTCGAAAGCAGTCGATGCTGGACGGCGGGATGGCCGGCCAGCACGAAACCGAGCACCGTCGCCATCAACAGCAGGAGGGGGAAGAGCGCGAACAGTCCGTAGTAGGCGATGAGCACAGCCTTGCCACCGGCCTGGTCGTTGCCGTACTTCTGCACGACCGCGATCGGGATAGCCAGCACCGGATGCCGCTGCTGGTACTGGTCGAAGCGGCGGAGCCCTCGCTCGACCACGTTCACCCGAGTGCTCCCCTTCGTCGGTGGATGACAACTGCCGGTCTCTATACCCGCAACTGTCTACCAATGCGCGATTGCGTCGTGGGATGCGACGAAGGGCAGCGCATCTTCGCGCTGCCCTTCATGGTGACTCCGCCGTTTCAGAAATACGGTGGGGTGAGCGACGGGGCTCGAACCCGCGACCCCCGGGACCACAACCCGGTGCTCTACCAGCTGAGCTACGCCCACCACGGCTCGGTCAGTGTAGCCGGATCAAGACTGCGGCTCGCCCGCGTCGGCCCCAGCAGCCTCGGCCCCAGCAGCCTCGTCGCCGATCGGCTCCGCGCCGATCGAGGCGGCGATGCTGCGTGCGGTGGCCGTGTCAGGCCCGGGCTGCGGCACGAACAGTGCTTCCCTGTAATAGCGGAGCTCGTCGATGCTCTCCTGGATGTCGGCGAGCGCCCGGTGGCCGCCCTTCTTGGCAGGGCTGGCGAAATAGACCCGCGGATACCAGCGGCGGGCGAGCTCCTTGATGCTCGACACGTCGATCATGCGGTAGTGGAGATGGTCATCGAGTACCGGCAAATCCCGTGCGATGAAGCCGCGGTCGGTCGCGATCGAGTTGCCGCACAGTGGCGCCTTGCGCACTTCGGGCACGTACTGGCGCACCGCGGCGAGCAGCTGTTCCTCCGCCTCCGCAAGCGTGATCCCGGCTGCGAGCTCATCGAGAAGGCCTGACGTCGTGTGCATCGTGCGCACCACGTCAGGCATGGTGTCGAGGGCCTCCTGCGGCGGCTTGATGACGAGGTCGACGCCGTCCCCGACCACGTTCAGCTCAGCGTCGGTCATCAGCAGCGCGACCTCGATGAGAGCGTCGGTGCGCAGGTCGAGGCCGGTCATCTCACAGTCGATCCAGACCAGATAGTCGCTCACAGCCCCACTCTAGATCTTCAGAGTCGTGGCACCGGCCGCCCGGGCACTGATCAGCCTCCGATGTAGGACATCTCGACCTTGCGCGGGCCCTCGTGCGAGGCGTGGGCGGCGCGCAGTTCGGAGTAGCGGTCGGTTCGGGCGGTCCAGACGCCGGCGATGGCCGCATCGAGGGCGGCAGGTGAGGCACCTGAGCGCAGCAGGGTCCGCAGGTCGTGGCCCGTCGAGGCGAACAGACAGGTGTAGACCTCACCGATCGCGCTGAGACGGGCGCGGGTGCAGGCGCCACAGAACGGCTGGCTGATCGAGGAGATGACGCCAACTTCTCCGAAGCCGTCGAGGTACCGGTAGCGGTTTGCGACCTCGCCGGCATAGCCGCGCGGCATCGGCTCGAGCGGCCAGACGGTCGCAACACGGTCGATGATCTCGGCGGCCGGCACCACGTCGTCCAGGCGCCAGCCGTTGGTGTCACCGACGTCCATGTATTCGATGAAGCGCATGGTGTGACCGCCATCGCGGGCAAACGATGCGAGCCCCTCGACGTCCGCCTCGTTCCAGTTGCGGCGGATCACCGCGTTCAACTTCAGCGGCGCGAATCCAGCTGCCGTCGCCGTGTTGATGCCTTCGAGCACTGCGCCCAGCTTCACGTCGCTGTCGGCGACCCGCGCGAACGTCTCCTCGTCGAGGGTGTCGAGGCTGACCGTGATGCGAGTGAGTCCGGCGGCTCGCAGGCTGTCGGCGTGGCGCGCGAGCAACGAGCCGTTCGTGGTCAGCGCGATGTCATCGACGCCCGGGACTGCCGCGACCATCGCGACCAGATCGGGCAGACCGGCACGCAACAGCGGCTCGCCGCCCGTCAGTCGAACCTTGGTGACCCCGGCGCGAGCGAACGCGCTGACGACTCGGACGATCTCCTCGAAGCGCAGCAGCTCAGGGTGTGGCAGGAAGTTGAATCCGGGACCGAACACCTCGCGCGGCATGCAGTAGCGGCAGCGCAGGTTGCAACGGTCGGTGACCGAGACGCGCAGATCGCGCAACGGGCGACCGCGAGTGTCGAGCGGTTGTGCGGTGGGGACGGGTTCGGTCACGATGCGCGGTCGTCGCTCGGGATCAGGGTCGGCAGGTCGGGCATCCCGAACGCCGAGCCGGGTTCGGCGAGCATGTTCGCATCGCGCTTGCGCCCGTCGGGATGCTCGGCAAGCCATGCATCGCTGACCGCGCGTGCGACGGCCTGGTGCAGCCTGGTCTGGAACATCGTCGGAATGATCACGCCGAGCCCGCGCTGGTCGTCGGTGACGATGTCGGCGATCGCGCGTGTCGCGGCCTGTTTCATGGCGAGGGTCACCGTGGTCGCGCGCGCGTCGAGGGCGCCACGGAAGAAGCCCGGGAAACACAGCGCGTTGTTGATCTGGTTGGGCATGTCGGAGCGCCCGGTCGCCAGCAGCGCGTCCTTGCGCGCCTCCTCGGGCAACAGTTCTGGTTCCGGGTTCGAGAGCGCGAAAACGATTGGGTTCGGCGCCATCGCAAGTAGCAGGTCGGGATCCACCGATCCCCGCCGGGCAGTGCCGATGAAGACGTCGGCGTCGCGCAGAGCTTCTTCCATCGTGGTGACGCCGCGCGGGTTCGACCGAGCCGCGAGTTCACGATGATGCGACGGTGTTTCCGGCCCCTCTTTCAGCACGCCGTCCTTGTCGAAAATGATCAGGTCTTCGACGCCCGCATCGAGCAGCGCCGAACAGATCGCCGTCCCCGCTGCACCGCATCCGACATGCACGATGCGGACGTCGGGAAATGTGCGTCCGGTGATGCGGCAGGCGTTGACGAGGGCCGCCGACACCACAACCGCGGTGCCGTGCTGGTCGTCATGGAACACCGGGATGTCGAGCTGGCGCTGCAGTTCGGTCTCGACCTGGAAGCAGGCCGGCGCCGCGATGTCTTCGAGATTGATGCCACCGAATCCTGGCGCGATCGCCAGCGTCGCATCGATGACGGCCTGCGGGCTCTTCGCATTCAGGCAGAGCGGATAGGCGTTGACGCCGCCGAACTCCTTGAAGATCAGCGACTTGCCCTCCATGACGGGCAGTGCGCCCAGGGGCCCGATATTGCCCAAGCCAAGGACAGCGGTGCCGTCGGTCACGATCGCGACCGACGTGCCTTTCGCGGTCAGTGTCCAAGCGGATTCAGGCCGGACGGCGATTGCTGACGCAATTCTTGCCACGCCCGGTGTGTACGCCATGGACATGTCCTGGCGGGTGCGCAGCTGAGTGCGTGCGGTGACCTGGATCTTCCCGCCGAGGTGGTACAGGAACGTCGGGTCGGACGTGTGCCTGACCTTGATGCCGGCCTGCGTCTCGAGTGCGGCAGCGACCTCATCGACATGGTGCTCGTCGAGGGCGAGCATCGTGAGGTCGACGGTCGCTCCCGTGGTTGTCACGTCGACAAGGTCCATGCCGGTGACGACACCTCTCGCGTCGCTGACGATCTCGGCGAGGCGGGGCAGCAGCGTCGGATCGTGCGGGGCGAGCACTCGCATGGTCACGGTGTAGCCGGCGCCGCTCGGCCGCCCGCTGCGTGACTTGCCGGGGTCGGCAGGGGAATCGCTCATGCTTCATCATGCCGCAGGCTCAGGTCTGCCGGGGCTGTGGTGATCGGCGCAGTGGCGAAGTGTGGTGATCAGCACACTCAGGCGCCTGCGGCCCGCGACTACGCTTGCGCTAATGGCTGACAGCACCCGGAGAGACTCGTCATGAGCCTGGCCGTCGCCGCGATCGCCTTCGGTGTGGTCTTTCTCGCCGAGTTGCCCGACAAGAGCATGATCGCCTCGCTGGTGCTCGGCACCCGGTACAGGCCGCTCTATGTCTGGGTGGGCGCGGCGGCCGCCTTCGCCGTCCATGTCGTGATCGCCGTCGCCGCTGGTGGTGCGTTGGCACTGCTCCCACACCGGTTGGTGCAGGCCATCGTGGCCGTCTTGTTCTTCGCAGGCGCAGCGTTGCTGCTGTTCGGCAAAGAAGGCCAGGAGGACGAAGCCGGCGTCGACGAGAGCGGCAACGAGGTCGAAACCGCTGCTCCGACATTTCGTCGCGTGGCCGCCTTGAGTTTCGCGGTGATCTTCGTCGGCGAGTGGGGCGACATCACTCAGATCGCGACGGCGAACCTGGCGGCGAAGTACCACGACCCGATCGGCGTCGGCGTCGGCGCACTGCTGGGCCTCTGGACGGTCGTGGCCCTCGGTGTCGTGGCCGGCTCGAAGCTGGTCGAACACGTGCCGCTGGCGATGGTGCGTCGTATTACTGGGCTGATCCTGGCGGCGCTCGGTGTCGTGAGCACGATCGCGGCTATCCGGGGCTGACCTTTACTGGCGTTCGTCAGTCGGGTGGCAGTAGGTCGATGTCGAACTCGTTGCCCTCGGGGTCGGCCATGGTTCGCCACTCGAAACCTTCGAGATCGCGCGTCGTGCCGGGCTCGAGCCAGCTACCGCCAAGCTCTTCGATCTCCGCGGTGGCCGCGTCGAGATCTTCGACGACCAGGTCGAGATGCACCCGGTTCTTGCTGGTCTTGTGCTCCGGCACCTTCTGGAAACCGACGGTCAGGCCGTCCTTGGTCGGTGAGAGCACGATGAATTGGCCGTCTCCGATGGAACTGTCGACCTCGACGCCGAGCATCGCGCACCAAAACGTGGTCATCCGCTCCGGGTCGGTCGCATCGATTACCAGGTAGCCCACCGAAGCCTGCATCGGTCGCCTCTCATTCCGTGGCGCTGCGTGTTCCTGGCGCGTTCCCTGGCGTGTTCCCTGGCGTGTTCCTGGATCGTAGATGGGGCTAGCGGGGAGTTGCAAAAAGTGATAGCTATTAGATATCACTTTCTCACCGAGGAGCACGACATGAGTACGGACTCACCGATCGTCCCCGAACCAGTCGGGCACCAAGGGGCTCGCGTCGACATCGCGCAGCGGCCTGCCCTCGCCATCAGCGGATGGCTTGGGCTCGTTGCGATCGGCGGGTGTATCTGGTGGGCGGTCGAGTTCGCTCACCACGACCGCGGCTTGCTGTGGCTGCCGTTCGTGCTGATTGCGCTTGTTATCAGCTCACTGGTGATCGTCACGCCGGGGCAGACCTCCGTTGTGCAGTTCTTCGGCCGCTACGTCGGCACGGTGCGTCGTCCGGGCTTCTGGTGGGTGTTGCCGCTGACCCTGAAGCGCAAAGTCAGCATCCGGGTGCGCAATTTCGAGACGAATCACCTGAAGGTCAACGACGCCGACGGCAACCCTGTCGAGGTGGCCGCCATCGTGGTCTGGCAGGTCGCGGACACAGCCAAGTCAACGTACGCCGTCGACAACTTCCGCAGCTTCGTGTCGGTGCAGGCGGAGTCGGCGCTGCGGCATGTTGCCACGACGCACCCCTACGACGACACGAGTGGTACAGGCACATCGCTGCGTGGCTCGACCGACATCGTCGCGGCGCAACTCGCGCATGAGGTCGCCGAGCGAGTGGCGATCGCGGGAGTCGAGATCGTCGAGGTCCGGATCTCCCACCTGGCGTACTCGCCGGAGATCGCGCAAGCGATGTTGCGCCGCCAGCAGGCCAACGCGGTTGTCGCGGCGCGGTCGCGGATCGTGGAAGGTGCGGTCGGTATGGTCGAGCTCGCGCTAGCGAGACTGACCGAGAACGGCGTTGTGGCGTTGGACGAGGAGCGAACCGCAAGCATGGTGAGCAACCTGATGGTGGTGCTCTGCGGCGATCAGCCACCGTCGCCGATCGTGAACGTCGGTTCGTTGTATTCGTGAGCGAGCGCCGGCAGGTCCTGCTGCGCGTCGACCCCGCCGTCCACGACGCGCTGATTCGGTGGGCCAACGATGAGCTGCGCAGTGTCAACGCCCAGGTGGAGATCCTGCTGCGTCGGGCGTTGTCGGACGCCGGGCGGATGCCCAAGCAGGCGTCGCCGCTGCCCAAGCGTGGCCGTCCTCGGACCGTAAGCGATTGAACCTCGCGGGCATAAACAGCGCCGGGTAGCGTTGTGATTTGCGCGTGAAAATACTTTCGAGTAAGCGGACGACGAGGAGCATGACGATGGCTGAGACGACAGAGCGAGCGGTCCTTGCGGGCGGATGTTTCTGGGGAGTTCAGGACCTGATTCGCCGGCAGCCGGGTGTGATCTCGACGCGGGTCGGATACAGCGGCGGCGACGTGCCGAACGCGACCTACCGCAACCACGGATCACATGCCGAGGCGGTCGAGATCATCTTCGATCCCACGGTGACTTCGTACCGCGACATCCTCGAGTTCTTCTTCCAGGTGCACGATCCGACGACGCGCAATCGCCAGGGCAACGACGTCGGCGCGAGCTATCGATCCGCGATCTATTACACGGACGACGAGCAGAAGCGGGTCGTGCTCGACACCATTGCCGACGTGAACGCCTCGGGCCTCTGGCCGGGCGACGTGGTCACCGAGGTCGAGCCTGTTGGGCCGTTCTGGGAGGCCGAGCCGGAGCACCAGGACTATTTGGTGAAGTACCCCAACGGATACACCTGCCACTTCCCTCGGCCTAACTGGAAGCTACCGAAGCGCAGCGAGGCCGTCAGCTCATAGCGACAGGCAGCTTGGAGCGACAGGACTGACCCGGCTGACCCGCCGCGTAGGGCAGGCCAGCCGGGCCGCGGGCGTCGTCAAATGTGACAGCTGGACGGCTCGGGTTCGTCGATGCGTCGCGGTTGACCTTGAGGAATGAACTGCACGGCGATTGTCTCGGCGGGGGTCGTGCCGTTGTTCACAAGCTCGTGAACGTCCGTCCCGCCAGCGTCGACGAGGGTCGTGCCAGCCGAATATGTGACGCCTTTGCAATGCGGCTGGTCACTCTCATAGTTGGTGACAGATCCCGTGACTACGAAGATCAAGCTTGGTCCCGGGTGCGAATGCCACCCGGTCGTTTGGCCGGGCTGGAAATCGTTCTCGACGACATAGCCGTCAGTAAGTCCGTACGTCGCCAGTAGCGCAGCCCAAGGTTGTCCGCTGACCGTTTTGTTGAATGCGACAACGTGCAACGGCCGGATAGGCGCTTGGACCAGCACCTTCGACGTTGACGTACTCGGGGTGGCCTGCACCGGCGAGCTTGCCACCAGAATGCCAGTGGTCGCCGCCAGAGCCGCGCCGACCGCGATCCACCGACGACTCAGCCTATTCATGACTGCTCCTCTCTCGGACACAAACGGTCATCACTGCCGGGAGTGTGCAGCCAACCGTTGGTATAGCTCGGCTCATTGGGGCTCCTTGTGTTGTGTTGCTCGTTGCGACGAGCAGGCACTGGGTATCGGTCGCGCTCATCGCAGCCGACCGCCCTTGAGGGCCAGTCAAACCGACGGGATGTCGCTTGGATTCGGCTTGGATCCGGGCACACGCGGCTCGGATATGCTTCGCGCGGCGTAGGTGGAGCGTCGCGATGACCGATGTTCTCGGTGGTGACTCGTCGGCCCTGCATCTTCGGGTGCTGGGGCCGCTCTTCGCGTTGCGCGAAGGCCGGCAGTTCGGCCTCGGTGGGCTTCGTCAGCGGGCAGTGTTAGGCCGACTGATTTGCAGCTCGGGGCGAGTCGTTACGGTCGATCAGCTCGCGTCTGCCGTGTGGGGCGAAGCTCGTCCGTCTGGATATGTATCTACGTTGCAGACGTATGTTTTCCACTTGCGTGCGGCGCTCGACCCGAATCGCTCGGCTGGGAGAGCATCGACCGTTTTGCGGACCGAGGCGGGTGGCTACCGGCTCGACCTCGACGCGAACGGGGCGACACTCGACGCCAGCCAGTTCGACGCGTTGTTTGCCGCTGGGCGGGCTCAGCTAGCCGCCGGCGATCCGGGCGCAGCGGTCGGTCAGCTGCACGCGGCGATCGGGCTTTGGCATGGCGACGTGATGGCCGACCTGCGGGACTTCGAATTCGTGCAGCCCTACGCCGACCGGTTGACACAACAGCTGGTCGACGCGCAGGAGTGCAGCTTCGACGCCGAGCTCGCCCTCGGCAACCACACAGGGATCGTCGATGCCATAGCAGCCGCGATCGCGGCACATCCGCTGCGCGAGCGCTTCCATGCCCAGCGGATGCTCGCGCTTTATCGGTGCGGGCGCCAAGCCGACGCATTGGCCAGCTATAAAGCGCTGCGGGACATGCTCGTGGATGAGCTGGCGATCGAGCCGAACCAGCAAATCCAGGATCTGCACCGCCAAATCCTCGAGCAGCATCCGGCACTCGACTGGCACCCGATCGACCAACCGCACGCTCCTACCGCGGTGTCATCGCCCAGCAACAGTCCACGTGCCACTGCGGTCGAGCCGGGGCCGCCCTCGAGACGACACCGTCTGAATCGCCGCTCGTCCCTGCTCGTCGCGGTGGCGGCCCTTGTTCTTGTGGCCGGAACGGCGGTTGTCTGGATTAACCAGCCAAGATCCGGTCGAACGGCCGCAGCTGACAGCGCAGTTGAAGTCGGGACGAGCGGCGACGTCCGCGTGTCGGTCCCGATCGGACAGCCGCCGGGCGCCATCGCGGCGACGCCAAGCTCGGTGTGGATTGCCCAGCCGCAGAGCTCCTCGATCCTTCGGTTGGATGCAAAGACCCGCCGCCGCACAGCCACGATCCCGGTCGGCACGGCCCCCGTTGCTCTCGCCCTATACGGAGATGAACTGTGGGTTGCCGACGGATCCGACGGCAAGATCGACGAAATCAGCACCCAGACGAACACCGCGATGCGCACGGTCGCCGTCGGGCACGATCCCTCGGCGCTGGCCGGCGGCCTCGGCTACCTGTGGGTTGCCAATCGCGGCGACGGCACTGTCAGCCGCATCGATCCGAGCGGGCGGGCGCCCGCGCGCACGATCGCGGTCGGCAGCGAGCCCGACGGCATTGCGGTCGGCGACAACGCGATCTGGGTCGCCAACGAATTCGACAACACAGTGACCCGGATCGACCCCACATCACTAGGCGCCACAACGATCTCCGTCGGCGCCGGTCCCGACGGCATCGCCGTCACTAGCACCGCGGTCTGGGTGGCCGACAACCTCGACCTGACAGTCGCCCGTATCGATCTTGAGCACGACGACACGGTGACGAAAGTCGAAACCGGTGACAGCCCAACGTCGGTGGTCGTATTCAACGGCTCGATCTGGACCAGCAACGCCGGCAACGCAACGATCAGCCGACTTAACGAAGCGACTGGACGAGTCACCAAGACCTATGCCTTCGGCAGCTCACCTACCGGCCTGTCCGTTGCCGGATCGACATTGTGGGTCAGCAGCACGGCATATGCGCCGGCGGCACATCGCGGCGGAACATTGACGGTTGCCACCATCACTCCCGACGACGGAATGGCCAGTATCGATCCGGCCCTCGCCTACGACGGCGACCTCTACGACGGAATGGCCGACGTCTACGACACGCTCGTCACCGTGCGCAAGTCCGCCGGACTCACCGGGCTGGACCTAGTGCCCGACCTGGCCGAGCAGCTACCGACCGCCACCGACAGCGGCCTGACCTACGTCTTTCAACTCCGGCCGGGCATCGAGTATTCGACCGGGCAAGCGCTGCACGCCAGCGACTTTCGCCGCGGAATCGAACGCACGCTGCTGGTCGAGCCGTCATCAGCGTTGGGCTACTTCAACGACATCAGTGGTGCCGGCGAATGCACCCAAAAGCCAGCCCACTGCGATCTGTCCAAGGGCATCATCACCGACGACTCGGCCGGCACCGTCACCTTCCATCTGACCAAAGCCGATCCGGACTTCCTCGGGGCCCTGAGCATCACCGGGTTCTCGACACCGGTACCGCCGAACACCCCGATGACCCACGACGTCGGCACCACCCCGGTCCCGGGCACCGGTCCCTACGAGATCGAACAATTCACCCCCGATCGGTCGCTCGCGCTGGTCCGCAACCCACACTTTGTGCGCTGGTCATCCGCCGCCCAGCCCGACGGCTACCCGGATCAGATCGTCTGGAAGGGATACGCGACCCAAGAAGCGGCGATCGGGGCGGTCGGGGTGGGCAGTGGGGCCGACGTGATCTATATCGACCGTCTCGGGGACCGCAACGCCAGCATCAGCCAACTGCTGCAGGCGTATCCGCAGCAACTGATCGACACTAAGTCCTACGCCAGTCACTTCCTGGTACTCAATTCGGACGCACCGCCGTTCGACAACCCGCAGGCGCGCCAAGCCGTAGCGCTGGCGCTCACCGCTGACCCAACGCTTGCGGCGATCGACGACGGAACGGCGTCGTGCACGATCGTGCCGGCGGGCTTTCCCGGCCAGCCAGGCTCATGCGCGTACACCCAAAACCGCGCAAAAGCGGTGGCCGCCGTCCAAGCGTCCGGCACCGAGGGCGCCACCGTGCACGTCTACTTCGCCAACCGAGCGCCGTACGCGCAGATCGGCGCGTACGTCACGGACGTCCTCAACCAGATCGGGTATCACGCCACCCTTACGCTGCAAGATAACTACGATTCCGCCGTCTACGACCCGCATACGCGGCCGGTAAACGTGGAGGGCGAGACCTGGTTCCCAGACTTTCCATCCGAATCGCAATTCTGGCTCAATGTCACCTGCAGCCCACCGAGCTATCTAACTGCACTTGGCGGTTGCAACCCGGCGGTCGACGCCGCTGCTGAGGCCGCCTTCGCCGCGCAAGCCTCCAACCCGAGCGTCGCCCAACTCGACTGGCAGCACGTGTATTCACTGATGGACGCCGACGCGCGACTTGTACCCCTGGACGTTCCGCCTGGCGTCAACCTGCTCGTCTCACCCAGAGTCGGTAATCCTGAGGTAACCCCGAATACCGACCTCGAGGCGCTGCTCGATCAGTTCTGGATCCAATAACTGACCAGAA
>DASYAG010000063.1:0-11304 GCA_036501485.1 Acidothermaceae bacterium
CTCACGTGGCCCATGGGATCTCCCAAGGCGGGTTTGACGCCGAGTGGCGGGATGTCTTCCTTCTCGCGGTCGAAGGCAAGTTAGTCAACCGCGGTGAGCTGTTCGACGACGCCGACCTGGAAACGGCGATCGCGAGATTCAATCAACTCAGTCGCCCGGCACCGCGACTGGAAAACGCGGCAAGCCAAGCGGTCGAGCGCTATGTCGCCGACTTCTCAGCGCGCGACTGGGACGCACTCGCGAAGGTATTGGCCGACAACGTCATTACCGATGATCGCCGACGAGCCGCAAATGCAGGTATTCGACATGGTCGTGATGCCGAAGTCGTAAACCTGCGGGAGTCCGCTGACGCCGGAGTCACGCACATGACATCCGGCGTCATCGCCGTCCGTGGGGAGCGCCTCATCCTCACGCATGCCTCGGGCTTCTATCGGTCCGAGGAGTTTTTCACGGACATGCTGGCCGTCGTTGAAACCAACTCCGACAATCAGATGGCGGCGGTCATTTTGTTCGACCTCGACGACTTCGACTCTGCCATAGCAGAACTCGACGCTCGGTATCTCACCGGCGAAGCGGCAGCGTACGCGCGCACCTGGTCGGTGATTGCGAGCGGAATCGCCACGGTCAATCGGCACGAGTTACCGCCGATGTCGCCGGACTGCGTGAGCATCGACCACCGCCGGGTCGCAGCGTTTGGACCCGGCGAAGGTATCGAATACCTCCGCGCCGGATGGGAGCTTGGCCAAGACGTTCGAACCTACGTCGAGGTTGTTCATCGGCTAACCGACCTCGGAGCGGTCTACACGCACGCGGGACATGGTGTTTCGCGCGAAGGATTAGACGCCGAATGGCGGGGAGTCGACCTGTTGACGGTCAACGGCGACATGGTCAACCGATGTGAAATCTTCGACGAGGCGGACCTGGACGCCGCGGTCGCCAAGTTCGAACAGCTGAGCCAATCGGCACCGCGGCTGGAAAACGCGGCAAGCCAAGCGGTCGAGCGCTACCTGGCCGGCTTTGCGGCCCGCGATTGGGATGCGCTAGCGAACGTATTGGCCAACGACATCGTTAAGGATGATCGCCGGCGCATCGTCAACGAGGGGGTCCGACACGGTCGCGATGCCGAGGTCGCAAACATGCGGATGGTCGCTGACGCGGGGGCCATATACATGACCTTCAGCATCATCGCCGTCCGTGGGGAGCGCCTGATCCTCGCGCATGCCTCGGGCCTCTATCGGTCCGAGGAGTTTCTCACGGACATGCTGGCCGTCGTTGAAATCAACTTCGACAATCAGATCGCGGCGATTGTCATATTTGACCTTGACGACTTCGACTCTGCCATCGTTGAACTCGACGCTCGGTATCTCACCGGCGAAGCGGCGCCGTACTGCAACGTTTGGTCGGTCGTGGCGGGTAGTTATGCCGCGCTCAACCGGCACCAGGTGCCGTTGACCACGCCGGACTGCGTCAACGTAGATCATCGGCATGAGACAGCGTTCGGGCCCGGTGACGTGACCGCGTACATCGAAGCCGGGGCATGGGATGTTGATCAAGACATCAGTATCTATGTCGAACAGATACATCGGCTGAGCGGCGTCGGAGCAGTCGTCACTTACTCGGCACATGAAACCTCGCAAGACGGCTTGAAAGCCGAGTGGCGAGGGATCGCGGTTTTCACGGTTGCGGGCGAAATGGTCAACGGCACTGAAGTTTTCGACGAGGCGGACCTGGAAGCGGCGCTTATGAGGTTTGATGAGCTCAGCCGCCCGTCACCTCGGTTACAAACCGCGGCGAGCCAAGCGTACGAGCGCTTCCAGAGGTGCTTCGCCGCGGGCAACTGGGACGCCCTGGCGGATATGTTGGCAGACAACTTCTCCCAAGACGATCGCCGTCGGGTGGTAGGCGCGGGACTCCGACGTGGTCGGGATGCCCAGCTCGCGGACGCGCAGGCCTTCGCCGACATTGGGGTCAAGGAGAGTACCGCGACGATCATCGCGACTCGAGGCGAGCGCCTTGTTCTTTGCCGGAGCTGTATCTATCGCGAAGACCAGCAAGCCGGGGAAATCCGTATCGAGTTTCTCAGCGTTATAGAAATCGCCGCCGACGAACGGATTTTGGCGCGCATAGCATTCGATCCTGACGACTTCGACGCTGCCTTCGAGGAACTCGACCGGCGTTACCTCGCCGGTGAAGTGGCGGCCCATGCGCACACGTGGTCGATCATCACGCAGGGTTATGCCGCACTCAACCGGCAGGAATTCCCTCTGACGACGCCGGACTGGCTCAATATCGACCACCGGCGAGGGGCCGGGTTCGCGCCCGGCGACGCCTTCGCCTACCTCCGTGCTGGTTGGGACCTCGGCCAGCATTTCAGCACTCACGTCGAATGTGTGCATCGGCTGGACACGGTCGGAGCGGTCGTTACCCACAGGGCGCATGGCAGCTCGCAAGAGGGCTTCGACGCGGAGTGGCGAGAGATCGCCATCCTGACCGTCGACGGCGACGCGATCAGCGGCGGCGAGGTATTCGACGAGGCAGACATCGACGCGGCGCTCGCCCGTTTTGATCAGCTCAGCCCGCCGGCACCTCAGCTGAAAAACGCGGCCAGCCAAACGTACCAACGCATGTTGGAGTACTTCGCGGCTCGCGACTGGAAATCAATAACCGAGAAAGTGGTGGAAGATTTCGTCCTCGACGATCGTCGGCGCGGCGTCAACGCCGGGATCCGACATGGGCGAGATGCCGAAATCCAAGATCTGCAGGCGATCGCCGACATCGGGGTCGACACGACGGCTGACATCATTGCGACCCGCGGGGAAAATCTTGCTCTCACTCATACCCGATTCTCGGGCCTCGGCCAGCAGGCGCAGCCGTTCCTCGTCGAGGTGCTGGGCATCGTTGAGGTCAACTCCGATTGGCTGATCGTGTCGCGCGTCGACATCGACATCGACGACGTCGACGCCGCTTTCGCGGAACTCGACGCGCGGTACTTAGCCGGGGAGGCGGCCGCCCACTCACACATCTGGTCGGTCATCGCATCCTCCTACGCCGCCTTCAACCGGCACGTAGTTCCTGCGACGGACTGGGTCACCGTCGACCACCGGCGAGGTACACCGTTCGAGCCCAGCAACATGACCCCGTCCATTCGAACCATCTGGGACCTAACGCCAGATCTCAGCATCCACATCGAGGCGGTACATCGGCTCAACGATTCCGCAGTGCTGATCACCCATCATGGCCGTGGAACCTCCAAAGACGGCTTCGACGCGGAGTGGCGGGCGATCGACCTTTTGATTGTTGAAGAGGGCCGGATCGACCGCTGCGAAATCTTTGACGAGGCAGATCTCGACGCCGCCCTCGCCTGCTTCGACGAAATCAGCCCGCCGGCACGAAGACCGGAAACACTGGTAAGTCAAGTAGCCAGACGCTTTTCGGCAACCTTCGCGGCACGCGATTGGGATGCCATGGCACAGATACTGGCCGCCGATATTTCCGTCGACGATCGCCGGCGCGGGATAAACGCCGGCGTCCGACGCGGCTGGGAAGCTGCGATCGAAGATCTGCGAGCGAGCGTCGATGCTGGGTTTGCGAACGCAACCGTGACCGTCATAGCGACCCGGGGCGAGCGCCTCGCCCTTACGCGGTTTCACGTCTCGGAGCGGGAGCAGCGACCTCAGGCATTTCAAGTCGAAGTCCTTCATGTCTTCGAGATCAACGCCGACAGTCAGACCGCGGCGGTCGTGGTGTTCGACCTCCACGACGTCGACGCCGCATTCGCCGAACTCGACACCCGCTACCTCGCTGGAGAAGCAGCAGCCTATGCGCACACGTGGTCGGTTATCGCAGAAGCCCACGCCGCGTTTAACCGCCACGAGATATTCACGATGGCACCAGATCTCGCGAGTATCGACCACCGACGAGTGGTTGCATTCGCGCCGGGCGAGTTCGTCCCGTACGTGCAGGCCACGCTCGACGTCGCGCCGTACGCTAAGCACCATATTGACGTCGTGCATCGGCTGAGCAATCTCGGAGTCCTCGTCACTCAAGGGACATACGGGACCTCCCAGGAGGGATTCGACGCCGAGTGGCGCGAGATCGCGCTTCTGACCGTCGACGGCGACCTGATAAACCGTTGCGAGATCTTCGACGAGGAAGATCTCGACGCCGCGCTCGCCCGCTTCGACGAACTCAGTCGGCCGGCGCCGCTTGAGAACATGGCAAGCCAAGTGGCCGAGCGCTACTGGAAGTGCTTCTGCGCGCGGGACTGGGCTGCGCTGGCCCAGATTGTGACAGAAGACTTCGTCAATGACGATCGTCGTCGGGTGGTAGGCGCGGGAAGCCAAGAGGGTTCGAAGGCCGTCATCGCTGACATGCGGGTGATCGCCGATCTCTGGATCGGAAACGTTACGACGACGGTCATCGCAACCCGCGGCCAGCGCCTTGCCCTGATGCGCATCGGCTTCTCAAGCCGTGACCACGGATCCGAGGCGTTCGTTAGTGAGGTACTGGGCATCGGCGAGATCAACACCGACGAGCGGCTAGTAGCGGCGATATCGTTCGACTCCGATGACCTCGAAGTCGCCTTGGCAGAACTCGACTCTCGCTATCTTGCTGGCGAAGCGGCACTGTACTCGGACGTGTGGTCGGTCATCACGCAGGGCTATGCCGCACTCAACCGGCACGAGCATCCAGCGACGACAACAGATTGGGTGAACGTCGACCACCGGCGAGGACGAGCCTTTCCGCCCGGCGATCTGCCCGCATATCTCGATGCCTCCTGGGAGCTCATGCCAGATGCTTCGCTCTACATCGCCGCTGTGCACCAGCTGAGCAACGTCGGAGCGGTCGTTCGCCAGGTTGTGCATGGCAGAACCCGTGAGGGCTTCGATGCCGAGTGGGGGGAAATCAATGTTCTGAAGGCCGCGGGTGATCGGGTGAGCCGCTGTGAGTTGTTCGACGAGGAAGACTTCGACGCCGCGCTTTCAACGTTTGCGGAATGGAGTCCACAAACGCGCCGGCTGGAAAACACCGCCTCCAAGGTGTACGAGCATTTCTTTGCGTCCTATGCGTCCCAGGACTGGGCGGCATTGGCGAAGACTCTGAGTGACAATGGTTTCCTCGACGATCGCCGTCGTGCGGTGGATGCCGGAATTTGGTCTGGCCGCGATGTCTTCGTCGAAAACCTGCGCGCCACTGCTGATTTCGGGCTCGAAAACTTGGGGCCTATCGCTACGCGCGGGCAGCACCTCTTCCTCGGTCGTTTCCGTTGGTCGGCCAATAACCATGGGCCCGAGATGTTCCACACTGACGCGTTCTGCCTCCAGGGGATCGA
The DNA here is from genome assembly GCA_036501485.1 of Acidothermaceae bacterium. Taxonomy (GTDB): domain Bacteria; phylum Actinomycetota; class Actinomycetes; order Acidothermales; family Acidothermaceae; genus PALSA-607. The sequence goes on from DASYAG010000063.1 coordinate 5,333, forward strand.
CGCTGATGAGCAGATTCAAGGTTTCATCGTCTTCGACGTTAACGAGATGGACGCTGCCTTCGCTGAACTCGATGCCCGTTACGTCGCTGGCGAAGCGGCACCGTATGCACAGACATGGTCGATCATTTCGGGCACCTACGCCGCGATGAACCGGCGCGAGCTTTTCCCGACGACGCCGGATTGGGTGAACGTCGATCATCGACGACCCGGGATCATGGACGGCGGCGACTTGCACGATTCCCTGCGTTCGCTGTGGCAACTGACCACGGACCTCACTTTCCGCATCGAGGCCGTGCACCGGTTGACTCACCTCGGATCCGTCTGTTCCCATGTTGCACATGGCGTTTCGCGAGATGGCTTCGACGCCGAGTGGCGAGGAATCGAGCTTTTGACCGTCGATGATCATCGGATAAACCGCTGCGAGATCTTCGACGAGGAAGACCTCGATGCCGCGCTCGCCCGTTTCGACGAACTGCAACCACGGCAGCGGCGGGTCGAAAACGCCGCAAGCCGAGCCCATGACCGCTTCTTTGCCTGCGCCCGGGCGCGCAACTGGGCGCCGATGGCCGGAATCCTTGACGACAACAGTTCTGTCCACGACCGCCGTCGGGTGGTGAACATCGGCGTCTGGGACGGACGCGATGTTTTGATCGCGAATTTTCGAGCTCTGGCCGACGCTCTGGCGGACGTAACGTCCACCGCCATTGCGACGCGCGGTGAGCGCCTGGTCCTCACACGTATCTCTGCCCCGAACCGCGACCCACAGCACGGGGATTTCGGCCTAGAAATGCTCGGCATCGCCGAGCTCGACACCAACGGTCGGTTGGCAGCGCACGTGTTGTTCGACGTAGACGACATTGACGCCGCCTTCGCCGAGCTCGACGCCCGCTACCTCGCCGGCGAAGCGGTCGCGCACGCGCCGATATGGTCGGTGATTGCAGGGGCTTATACCCGGTTCAATCGTCGGGAACTTCCCGCGACGACGCCGGAGCCTGTTTACATCGATCATCGTCCGCTCGTATCGATCGAGGGGGTTGATCTGGCCGCATCTTTTCGTGCCTTGTGGGGCCTCACTTCGGAGGTCAACGCCTACATCGAAGCCGTGCATCGGCTGAGCGAGCGTGGAGCCGTCATCACCCAGGTGCTGAAGGGGACCTGGCAAGAGGGCTCCGACGCGGAATTATCGATGATCGGCGTATTCACAGTCGAAGGCGACCTAATCAGCCGCGCCGAGGTCTTCGACGAGACAGACCTCGACGCCGCGCTGGCCCGCTTTGAGGAGCTGCAGCCGCTGGCACCACGTCTAGAAAACTTGGCAAGCGAAGTGGAGCAACGCGTTGGGGTCTGCTTCGCAGCCCGTGATTGGGATGCCTTGGCGGCGTTACTATCTGATGATTTTTTGATGGTTGATCGTCGTCGCGTCGTGAACGCCGGAGTGCAGCACGGTCGCGATGCCGAGATCGCAAGCCAACGGGCGATCGCCGGCGTCGGAGTCACGGAAATGGCGCAAACGGTGATTGCGATCCGTGGGAGACGCCTCGTCCTGGGCTGTTACTCCATCGCGGACGGCTGGTCGGGGTCCAAGGCGCTATGCGTCTCTGAGATCAACGCCGAAAATCAGCTCGCGACACGTGTCGCGTTCGACCCTGACGACATCGAGGCTGCCTTCGCCGAGCTTGACGCCCGCTACCTCGCCGGTGAAGCGGCGGGGCATGCGCATACGTGGTCTGCCATCATGGGGGCCTTCGCGGCGCTTAACCGGCATGAAGTTTTCGGGACGACGCCGGACTGGATACACATTGACCGTCGGCTGCTCGCCAGCTTCGAGGCGGGTGACCTTGCCGCGTACCTCCGTGCGACATGGGACGTTACGCCCGATATCAAGATGTACGTCGAGGCGGTGCATCAACTTAGCGACGTTGGAGCCGTTCTAACCCACGCCGCGGAAGGGACCTCCCCAGACGGCTTCCACGCCGAGTGGCGGATGGTTCTACTGCTGACGGTCGACGGCGACCTCATCAACCGCGGTGAAATCTTCGATGAGGAAAACCTCGACAGCGCGCTCGCGAGATTCGACGAACTCGATCGGCCAGCGCCGCGGCTTGAGAACGCTGCGACCCGAACCTGGGCGCTTTCAATCGATGCGTTCAACCGCCGTGACATGGCCGATTATCTTGCCCTGATGACTACGGACGGCCGAATGGAAGATCGGCGAAAAGGCCTGGGCGGCTTATTCAATGGGCCGTCGCGGCGGAAGGCCGTGCACGCCCTGTTCGAGGAGCCACCCGAGAGCTGGCGATTGAGCATGGAACCCATCGCAATCAGGGGATCTCGCCTCTCAATGACCCGTGAATGTTGCCGTGACACCGATGCGCCACAGCAACCGATCACCGTCGAGCTCTTGACAGTGATGGAAGTCGACGACGACGGCCTTATCCACCAAACCGTGAGCTTCGACCCCGACGACATCGACGCTGCCTTCAAGGAACTCGAAGCTCGATATCTCGCCAGCGACGCCGCCGCCCACGCACAAACGTGGTCCGCTGTCTTACAGGCCTATACGGCTGTCAACCAACAGCACCTACCGGCGACGACAAAGGACTGGGTCACCGTTGACCATCGGCGCGGGAGAGCGTTCACGCCGGGCCAACTGGAGCCATATCTTCACGCCGTGTGGGATGTGACACCAGGTGTCACCACGCACATCGAGGCGGTGCATCGGCTCACCAGTCTCGGAGCTGTCGTCACGCATACGGCCGCTGCGACCTCGTCAGAAGGATTCGACGCCGAGTGGCGAGAGATCACGGTTTCGACCGTGGAAGGCGAACTCATCAGCCGCTCCGAGTTATTCGATGAAACAGACCTCGAGGCCGCGCTCGCCAGGTTCGACGAGCTGGATCAGCAGCGGCTCATACAGTCGTAAGGGCAGCTCTGGATCAATTTCCACAGCGGTGTGACCGCCGATCCCCTAGGGTCACGGCGTGAGGCGTCGAACGGTACTAACGCTCCCAGTGCTGCTGGCGGCCGGCCCTGCGCTGACCCCGGTGCCCTGCGCCGCCGCGGAGCAAAGCCCGTGGTCGCCTGATCGAGCCAACAGCTGGTATCGCGCGCAAGGGTGGCTCGTCGGCGCCAACTACATCACCTCGAACGCCATCAACCAGCTCGAGATGTTCCAGGCCGACACCTTCGACCCTCGGCGCATCGATACCGAACTCGGGTGGGCGCAATTACACGGCTTCAACGCTGTGCGGGTCTTCCTCCACGACCAGCTCTGGGCTCAAGATTCCCGAGGCTTCCAAAAACGTCTGGCGGAGTTTGTCACCATCGCGGCCCGCCACAAGATCAAGCCACTGTTTGTCCTCTTCGACTCCTGCTGGGATCCGTTCCCCAAAACGGGACGGCAGCGTGCACCCAAACCTGGGATTCACAACTCCGGTTGGGTGCAAAGCCCGGGCGCCGAACGCCTCGATGACCTCGACTACCGCCGAACTCTGCTCGACTATGTCAAGGGTGTATTGCACCAATTCCGCTCCGATGATCGTGTTTTGGGTTGGGACCTGTGGAACGAGCCCGACAATCCCAACCATGCGTATCGGAAGGTCGAGAGAAAAGACAAGCTGGAGCGCGTGGCCGACCTGCTGCAGCTAGCCTTCGGGTGGGCGCGTTCAGTTGATCCCAGTCAACCGTTAACAAGTGCCGTGTGGGACGGCGTGTGGGGAGACCCCCTGGGGCGTAGCGAAATCGCAGACATCCAACTGGATAACTCCGACGTGGTCACCTTCCACTGCTACGACAAACCAGCAGGCTTCGAGGCCCGGATCGCCGAACTGTCGCCGTTGGGGCGGCCGATCCTCTGCACCGAGTACCTGGCTCGGTCTCTGGGCAGTACAGTTGACGGAGTCCTGCCAATCGCGAAGCGACACAACATTGGTGCGATCAATTGGGGTTTGGTCGCCGGTAAGACGCAGACCTACTTACCGTGGGACTCCTGGGATCACCCCTACACGACAGTTCCGAAGCTCTGGTTTGCAGACCTGCTCCAACCCGATGGACGGGCGTACCGCGACGCCGAAATTCAGACGATCAGCAAACTGAGCAAACTCTAGTGTCGCCGCTGTGACGTTTGCGTCTACCCGCACGCGGGGTACGGACAGTCACCACCATTCCCGGTTCACAGCGCCGTCTCATCGCAGAAAAGGGCCCATACCGACGTGACGAGTCCAGATCGCCGCCGGCGAAAGTGGTTCCGGCGCACGCTCGCCGTCGCTCTGGTGATCACCGGCGCTCTGGGAGTGGCCGCCGTGGGTCGGGAGTTCGGTTGCCGAGGCGGTTGCTCCCCCTCAGCCGGCGCTGCGGCGTCGCGGTCACCGGCGCAGGTGACTTGTCATCCAGCCCCCCATGCGCGCGACGTCGATCCCCTTGAGCCGGTGTCGGTGAGCGCTGCATCCGGAACGCTGATCGATGTACGGATGGTCAACGACGCCGATAAGCCCGTCGCTGGCGTGTTGACTCCAGACCATGAGGTCTGGCATCCCGTGCAGCCGCTCGGCTATGGGCGCACCTACACCCTGACGGTGACCAGCCGCGGAACAGGAGGCGTCCCTGCGACACAGGTCTCGGACTTCGCCACGCTAACCCCGCCGAACCAGACCAAGGTGTCGTTTACCAATCCCTCGGAGGTGAGTCTGCAAGACGGCGGCACCTACGGCGTCGGAACGATCGTCGTTGCGCACTTCGACGAGTCGATCGCGGATCGCGCCACCGCGGAACGACGGTTGACCGTGACGACGTCACCGCCAGTGTCCGGCTCGTGGCATTGGGTTGACGCCCAGACCGCTCACTGGCGCCCCGAGCACTACTACGCCCCGCATACGACTGTCACCGCGGAGGCGAAAATCTACGGAATCGGCTTGGGCAACGGTCTGTTCGGTCAAGAAGACACGAAGGTGTCATTCAAAATCGGTGACGCCCACATATCGATCGCCGACGACAAGACCAAACAAGTCACCGTCTTCGACAACGGACACCTGGTGCGCACCATGCCGACGTCGATGGGCATGGGTGGGACCCAGCAGATTGACGGTCGCACCCTGTCGTTCTGGACACCTCCGGGCGTCTACACCGTGCTGGACAGGGGCAACCCTGTGGTGATGGATTCCTCGACGTTCGGGCTGCCTAAAAACTCCCGTCTGGGCTACCGCGAAACCATCAACTACGCGACCCGGATCAGTACCGATGGCATCTACCTGCATGAGCTTGACACCACCGTGTGGGCCCAAGGCAACACCGACACTTCCCACGGCTGCCTAAACCTCAACGCGGACAACGCCAAGTGGTACTTCGGATTCTCCGTGCCCGGCGATGTCGTCGAGATTCGCAACACCGGCGGGCCGCCGTTACAACTGTCGCAGGGCGGCGATTGGACCCTCCCGTGGGATCAGTGGCGCAGCGGCAGCGCCATCCACTGAAAGCCACCACCTGACGTCGACGATTGGCGCTCGCTGCCCTGGAGCACTAATTTCCCTGGGGTGATCTTCTCAGCTGCTGGTGCAGTCGTGCGGTGGATGACCCCCTTGCTAACGGTTGCCGCCGTAACCGGCGTGGGTTTTCCCGCCGACCCGGAGCATGCGGTTTCCGCCCCAGCGATGCGCTTGGCCGATGAGGCCAACCCGCTGGCCGGCATGCCGTTCTACGTCAATCCCACGTCGGCGGCTATGCGCGCAGCGCAGCATGCTGATCCGCCGAGTCCTGAGCTGACGGCCGTCGCCAACACGCCACAGGCGTACTGGATCGTCCCCGGCTCTTCTGCAGCGACGGTTGGCAAGTACACCGGCGACGCGCAGGCCGCCGGTGCCATTCCGGTTCTGGCGCTCTATGGGATCCCGCACCGCGACTGCGGCAGCTTCGCTGCGGGTGGGTTGGGGAGCGCCGCCGACTACCGCGGCTGGATCGACGGCATCGCATCCGGTGTA
>DASYAG010000064.1:0-2084 GCA_036501485.1 Acidothermaceae bacterium
GACGACAGCGAGTGCTGCGGCGGATCGGGCGCGCCCGAACTCGGGTACTCGTCGAGCAGCGTGAACAGGCCGTGCGTCGCCGCGTCGAACGTTGCCGGAGTGGGTCCGGCGTTCGTCACGTCGAGCGTGATCGTGAAGTCCGTACCGCTGCGACGCGCGGCGACGGTCGTCATCTCCCAGCGTTCGCCCGTGGCGAAGCGCTGATGGATCTGGAACGGCGTCGGCACGACGTTGACACTCGTAGTCGGCGTCGGGTCGGTGGTGGCCGTTGGGTTCGACGCGCCCTTGCTCGTCGATGAACCGCATGCCGCGACTGCGAGCGCCGACGCGATCACGAGTGTGCCCACGACCCGCAAGCGCTTCCCGCGCGATCCCATGTGTGTCCCTCCGCTCGATGATCGTGGCGAGGGCCGGTGCTTGCGCACCGGCCCTCGCATGTTGCGCGTCGCCCGTTCGCCCGGGGCGACGAAGTCACACGAATTCGATCACACCGGTGTGGGGTTCACCCGGCAGGCCGACTTCAACGTGACGTTGGTACCGGAGCTCGTGGTGCCCGTCGTCGCGGCTGCGAGCGGCTGGAAGCCGAACGCAGTGATGATCGACTTCTCTGCACCGGAGCAGATGAAACCCGCGCCGCTGTTGTCGGCGCCGACGAGGCGAAGCACGTCGGTGTAGTCGGGCTGCGTCGGCATCGTCACGTTGTACACGTAGCGGGTGCCGATGAAGTGACCCGCGCCGTCGACCGTGTTGATGGTCTTCGCCGAGGGCGCAATGCCGTTGATCGACATCTCGACGATGCCGTTGCGAAGGTCGGGCGTCTTCTTGTTGCGGTCCGCAACCCACTGGGCGTACGACATCGGGAAGATCGCGTTCGGCTTGGCCGCCGTCGGAACCTCAGCCGCGTCGTGCTCCTCGATGAACGTGGTCAGGTGGCTGCTGTTGCAACCGGCGTCGACCGTGGTGCCATTGAGGATCTGTGAGTTGAAGAACGAATAGGAACCCGAAGAAGTCTGCGGGGAGAACTTCTTGATCAGGCTGCCCTTCGGTGCAGCTGCGTTCACCTGGTGCCAGTCGCTGATGTACGGAGCACCGGTTGCCGGGTTGCAGGTGTAGATCTGGATGATCTGCTGCTGGGTCAGGTTCGCCGGCACGTTGCTGGCCTTGGGGTTGCCCGCACCCTGGAAGCGGCCGACGCCGAGCGCGTCCAAGCCGAAGGCCCAGAAGTCGATGTTGGCCGGGTCGCCAGCCTTGGTGCCACGCGACGAACGCGCGTAGTCGATGCAACCCTTACCGGCGTCAGCCACGAGCGCGCCGATGCCGGCACTCGAACCGTTCGGCGGCGTGGTGGCCGCCGAGCTCGAGTTGAAGGTCTGCTTGGCGCAATGCGCGTCGCCCACGGTCGTGTACGACGTCGGGAATGGCGCGATGTTCACCGGCGGGATCGGACCGGCGTGGTCCTTGTCGCTGTTGATGGCATTCCCGTTGGTGTTGTACTGCGTGTCGATCGCCTTGGTCACCCAGTAGATGGTGTCCGAACCGGCTGATTCCAGGTCCTGCTTGGGGTGCGCCACGGGCGGAATGGCTCCGGCCTGAGGCGCCGCGAGCACCGCTACGGGGCCCGCGACGACGCCGAGGAGAATCCCCGTCGCCCCGATCCTTTTCAAACTGAACTTCACAGACGTTCCCTCCGAATGCCCGCCCGAGTGGCGCGCACACGCATCAAAGCGAGTGGAGTTGAACGCGGTCCGCGTGCGGAGCAACGAACGCGTGAAGGACGCGTGACCATTCAACGTCGCCGCGGCAAGCGTCCATTTTCTTGTCACGCACAGGCGCGCACGTGCCTCGCGGCGCAACACCGCGCACACGCGGACATAGCCCGGCGCGCTGGCGCCGGGCTATGCCTAGACGTGCCGTCCAGCAGTGCCGGACGCTGATTCGGGCCGACTTAAAGCGGGACCGGATTCACTCGACACTGCGTGGCAAGTGTGATGTTGGTGCCGGAGCTCGTGGTGCCGGTCGTGGCCGAGGCAAGCGCCTGGAAGCCGAAGGCCTTGATCGTGGCCTTGGCCTTGCCGGCGCAGATG
>DASYAG010000065.1:0-17574 GCA_036501485.1 Acidothermaceae bacterium
ACTGCCGCGAGATATCCGAGTACGACGAGCTTGCGAAGCGGCGGGCGCAACACCCAGACCGCAATGATGATCGCCGGGTACTCAAGATCCTGCAGATGCAGGTGGACGCCGGCATAGAGATCGCGGGTGACCAGATAGAGCCAGGGCGCCAGCAAGATGACGAGCACGCGGCGGCGATCGGTGGGCAGGTCGCCCAACCTCGTCGCGACGATGACCACGCACCAGCCGATCACGGCCAGTGTCAGCAGGTGGCTCAACAACGCGGTCGACGATGAGTACGGGATGGCGTCGTTGACCAACGCCTCGTGCTTGGGCGCGGTGAGGCTCTGCACGAACCGAGGCAGGACGACGGCGCTCCAGGTGATCACCATCAACACGACGATCTGGTCGACCTGCGGCCGGCGCGAAGGCCGGTCGAGATCGACGTGCCATGGCCGCTGTACGGCCTGCTGCGCGCTCACACGCCCGCCAACCGGTTGAGTTCGGAGTCGGCGCCGAAGTGCCGATGCAGCACCGGCGGCACCGCGCGATTCAGCACGATGCCGACGACCGAACCGCCAGCGATCGTCAGGCGGCGAAGCGACGCGGTCAGCATCCGCTGCCGGGTGCGGCGCGCATCAACGACGACGACGATACCGTCGACCTGCGCGGCGAGGGTGAGCGAATCGCTCGACAAGAACATCGGCGGGGTGTCGATCACGACGAGGTCGTAGCGTTCTCGAGCATTGGCGAGGAACCGGGCCATCGCGATCGATGCAAGGAGCGGATGTCCCATGCCGTGTGGCGTGCCCCCTGCACCCGTGCTGCCCGCGGTGATGACGTGCAGGCCATCACTGCCGACCGGCTGCACGACGTCCGCGAAGCTCGCCGTCCCGGCCAGAATCCCTTTCAGGCCAGCAGATTCCGCGAGATCGAGGAGCCGTGCGACGTCGGGCTCGCTGAGATCCGCGTCGACCAAGAGCACGCTGCGCGACGACTGTGCAGCACCCATCGCCATGTTCACCGCGGTGCGCGTACGGCCATCGCCGGAACGCGGCGACACGACCATCAGGCACTGCACCCGAGGCGCCACTGCGGCAACCGTAGTGACGACGGCGTGGGCGCTGTCGGGCTCAGGGTCGGCAGAACCGGAAGCCTTTCGCCCGGCCGGCGGAATCGTGCCCACCACCGGCACGGCGGTGGCCCGTACAGCCACCTCGCGGCGATCAATCAAGGGATTCGACGCATAAGCCGCAACGATCGCCCAGCACAGAGCGAGCGCCGCGAACAGCCCGATGCCGATACCGCCAACGACCCGAAGGCCGGTATCGGACGCCGGCGGGTAAGCCGCCTCGATCTTCGTCGCCTCGAATGCCGGAGCAGTTTCAATAGTCGGCGACAGCTTCGGCACGAGCAGTGCGAACTGGTCGGCGACCGCATTCGCGAGCGCCGCGGCACCGGCGCGACCGGTCGACGTCACGCTGATGGTCACGGTGCTGCTGGCCAGCGCCACCGTGACTCGAATGTCAGGAGCGAGCTGATCGGGTGAACTGTTCAGCCCGAGCGTGGTGATGGCCGGAGACAGGACGGCGGGTGAGGTCACGAGTGCGGCGAACGACGGCGCAGCGTTGACCGCAAGCTGGCTACCGGCGCCGAGATCGTCGATCGACCCGATGTGGTCGCTGGAAATGAGCACCGCCGTGGTGGCTCGGTAGTGCACCGGCAACTCGAGTGCGACGACCGCGCCGACCACCGGCCCGAGGATCAAGAGAAGCAAAAGAACGACCCAGCGGTGTGCAACGGCGTGCCAGAACCGGCGTGCGTCCATAAGGGATCCCGCCGTTTCAGTCAGGACCCGGGCCCGCGCCGTGAATCGCCGGGCTGGCTACTGCTGCCCCCAGAAGCCCCTGTGCGAGTAGCGACCGGAGTCGCCCGGCTGTTCAGAGGCACCTTCGGGTGACCCGGCTGCACCACCGGCGGCCGAGCGCGGCGCAAGCTGCGCGCCGACCGAACAGCAGCGCTGATGTCAGCCTTGTTCAAGACGATGCCGAGCAGCGTCGCGCCGGCCCGGTGCAGCGACGCGGTCGCGTCGGCAAGCTGGCGACGAGTCGTGCTGCGGGTGTCGACCACGACGATCGCGCCGTCGGTGTAGCGCGCGAGCACGGCCGCGTCGGTCGACGTCAACAAACCGGCAGCATCAATGACCACGAAGTCGTAGTCGCTGGTGACGGTCGCGATCAGCTCGGCCATCTCGGTCGATCCGATGAGCTCACCAGGGTTCGCGGGAGTACCACCCGCAGGCACGACATCAACGCCGTAACCGGTCAACGTCTGGACGGCGCCCACGAGCGAGCCGCGGTTAGCCAGCACCGCAACGAGGCCAGGGGTTTCGCGCAGGTTCAAGTAACGAGCAGCAGATGGACGACGCATGTCGGCCTCGATGAGCAGCACCCGAAGGCCGGTCTCGGCGGCGACCAGTGCGAGGTTGATCGCCGTCGTCGTCGAACCGTCGCCAGGAGCAGACCCAGCGACCACCACGGATTTCACGCCCTGCCTACCAGGGCCGCCGATTGCAGAAACGTTCGCCCGCAAGGCACGGAATGCCTCACCCGAACGCCCCTCGCTGTCACCGAGAAGCAACGGCCGACGCGCTGCGATAACCCGGCCCACCAAAGGCGCGCCGGTGACCAGTTGCAGTTCTTCCTCGCTGCGCACCCGGGTGTCGAGTACCTCGCGTCCGAGCACCAGGATCACGCCGATGATGAGGCCGCCGAGCAGACCCTCGGCATACTTCGTCTTCTTGCCCGACGAAGCGACCTTCTCGCGCGGCACGGGCGCTTGCGCGACCACGGTGGCGTTGAGTTGCTTCTGGCCGCCCTGGGTGACCGCGGGCGACAGCGTGCCGACTGACTTCGCGAGCTGGGCAGCGACTGCGTTCGCGATCGCCGCGCTCTCCGAAGCCGACGAGTCGGTGACGAAGATCTGGAGAATGACCGCACCGGTGGCGGACCTGGTCTTAATCATGCTCGCGAGCTGCGAGTCGGTCTTGTGCAGGCCGAGCTGCTGGGCGACCGGGTCAAGTACCTGCGCGGTCGTCGCGAGCGCGCTGAACGACGGCATCAGGTTCTGGGTGTAGGTGGCGCCCTGTGAGAGGTCGCTCACCGACGAGGCGCCAGACACCGAGAAGAACAACGACGTGCTCGCCCGATACTTCGCGCTGTTCACGGACGTGAGTGCAGCGGCCATACCGAGGCCGAGCAACCCGACTAGGACGACCACGAACCATCGCCGGTAGAGGGCCGCGAAATAGCGGCTCCGCTCCATGTGTCAACCCTTTCTAGCCGGAGGCGTCGAGAAACGCGCCGGATTCATTCTCGACCATGCGCCCCCGGACATGAAGGAAGCGTGACACCCTCAGGGTGTAAAAGTTCAGGAAACTTCCTGAAGGAGCATATCCAGCACTTGCCGAAGCTGAGTGCTCGACGTGTGGGCCGTGTAGGGGAAGTACTTGACCTCGACACCGACCGCCGCAAAGTCGCGCTCCAACTTGTCGCCCTTGGGCGTGCCGCGCCAGTCGTCGCCCTTGAAGATGATGTCGAAGCCGACCGTCTTCCAGGTGTCGAGCTTCTCGGGGACGACCTCGGGAACGGCTTCGTCGACGTACCGCAGGCTTCGAACGATCTCAAGGCGCTCAGGCAGTGGGACTACCGGAGTACGGCCCTTCGCGAGCAGCGCCATCTCGTCAGAGACGACGCCCGCGATCAGGTAATCGCACTCGCTACGAGCCTGCTTGAGGATGTTGAGGTGCCCGACGTGGAAGAGGTCGTAGACGCCCGGGGCGTAACCAACCCTGCCAACCCTGCCGCTCATACGTCCCCGCTCCGCGAATGCATCGATCCGAACCTCGCCACCAACGTTTCGGTGCGCGCCATGTGCGCCTTTAGTAAGCACCCGCGCCCCTCAGGACCGCGTTAAAGGTCTTCCAGAGGATCTCGAAGTCGTAGATCAGGGACCAGTTCTCGACGTAGCGCAGATCGAGCCGCACGGATTCGACCCATTCAAGATCTGAGCGGCCGCTGATCTGCCAGAGGCCCGTGACGCCGGGCCGTACGAGGAGCCGACGCCGGACGTCGTCGCTGTACTGCGCGACTTCGACGGGCAGCGGCGGCCGCGGACCGACGAGCGACATGTCGCCCTTGAGCACGTTGATCAGCTGCGGCAGCTCATCGATTGAGTAGCGGCGCAGGATCCGACCGATGGGCGTGATGCGCGGGTCATTCTTGATCTTGAAGAGCAGGCCCTCGCGACGCTCGTTCTGCGCCTGCAGCTCGTTCAGGCGAGCCTCGGCGTCGGAGTACATCGACCGGAACTTGTAGATCGTGAACTCCTTGCCCTGCGAACCAACACGCGTCTGACGGAACAGCGCTGGTCCGCGAGACGTCAACCGGATCACGATCGCAACGCCGATCATGAGCGGGGCGAACAGCAGCAGCGCGGCCGCAGCGGAGCCGCGGTCGAATACGTTCTTGATCACCCGACGGGCACCGGTCAGCTCAGGCTTCTCGACGTGCAGCAACGGGAGCTTCGCAACCGGCCGGATGTGCAAGCGCGGGCCGGCGACCTCGATCAAGGCCGGCGCAACGACGATCTCGACGTCGCTGTTCTCCAGCGCCCAGCACACGCGGCGCAGTTCAGGGCCACCGAACTCGACGCAGGTGGTGACGGCCAGAACGTCGGCGCCAACGCGCTTGACCGACTCGACGACCTGGTTGAGGTCACCGATGACCGGCACCTCCATGTCTGCCATCTGACGTGATCCGCGACCGCCGGGCACGCACGCACCGACGACGTTCAGGCCACTGTCAGGGTTGCGGCGCAGCTCAGCGACCAGGTCGAGCACGGCCCACTCGTGACCGACGACCAAGACGTCCTGGAGGTACTTGCCCTGAAGACGGGCGCGCCGCAGCCGGCGGCGTGCGCTATAGCGGCCGAGCAGCGAGATCCCCATCGTGATGGGCAGCGCGAGCACGACGTACCCGCGAGCGAACTCGGTCTTCATCAAGTAGGAGACGACGGCGATACCGGCGATGAGGCCGACTGCCGCGTTGATCACCCGGCGATACTCCTCAGCACTTGAGGCAAGGAACCGGTTCTCATACGCCCTGCTGATCAGTACGGCGAGTACCCACAGGATCGGCAACGCCAAGCTGCCCCACCAGTAGACGAGCGCCTTGTCGGACGACGCGATGCCGAACCGGCCGATCTGTGCGACGACGGCGCCAGTAGAGGCAGCGACAAGGTCGATCACGACAGCGGTGGTGCGGTACCGGCGAATATGGCGGTCGTGCGGGCGGCGCCGACCGTCCGCACGACCGTCGGTTTCGGGGACAACCAGCTTCAGGTTCGGCTGCGTCGGCAGCTGAGTTACCCGGCGGTCGTCGTTGCGGGCGGATTCTTCACGCCTGCGGGGAGCCATCCGGCGTTCGACCATTGGCCACGTCTGCTGGCCGCTCTCAATGACACTGAGGCGGTCGCGGTACAGCCGAGGCTCAAGGTTTGCTGCCGGCTTGTCGATAAGGTCAGTCACAGCGCAGTGCCCCCCACCACAAAATCACGATCGCGGCGGGCCCCCCCGCGCGATTACTGCCGAACCGCAACCCTGCGGTTCGCCTTGCTCTGCCGTACCTCCTGTGCAAGCCAGTTCCCAGGCTGGCTTGGCGTTCCTGGCCTTAATAGGCTGACCAGGTGCTTCTAGGAGAACCTAGCCACCTAGAACATTCGATGTCGATGCCGTGAACGCTTTGTGAACGGACGTCGGCCAGAACCACCCAAATGGCCGAATGCCGACCTAGCCGTTCGGCTGATGCGACACCGCAACGCAGAATTTCGCTGGCCTACCGTGGCCTACTGCCCCACCCACTACACCCCTACACACACCCCTGCGTTCACCCCAACGCACTACATCCGCATGGGCTCCCCCGAGCCCTGCGTGATACGTAAGTGTCGACTATGAACGCCTTGCTGTCAGGGTGATTGGTGAAAAAGATTCTGGGTCGCTTCGAGGCCGCGACTTACGAGACTTTCCACTACATCTGCGGCTAACTCGACCTGAACTCGAAGGTCTTCGCGCCCCGCTGCAGGAACGTCTCGCAGCACGTAATCAGCTGGATCCATCTGCCCCGGCGGCCGCCCAACACCGAGTCGAACCCGCAGATAATCCTTACTGCCAAGCGATTTCGTGACCGACCGCAGGCCGTTGTGCCCGTTGTCGCCGCCACCGAGCTTCACGCGTACGACGCCAGCTTCAAGATCAAGCTCATCGTGGACGACGATCACTTGCGCAATCGGGACGCTGAAAAAGCTTCGCAGTGCAGCAACCGGTCCGCCTGATTCGTTCATGTACGTCTTCGGTTTGATCAGGATTGCCCGCGTTTCACCAAGACGGCCCTCGACCGCGTCGGCCCGATGCTTGTGGGCCTTGAAACGACCACCCATGCGAGCCGCGAGCATATCGACGACCATGAAGCCGGCGTTGTGCCGATTTGCGGCGTACTGCTGGCCGGGATTGCCGAGCCCGACGATGAGCCATGGTTCCTGAGCCATGGCTGCTGACTACTCTGCAGCCGGGCCGGGATCGTCCGGTGCGCCCTCTTCCGGCACCTCGGGCTCGGGCTCGGCAGCGACGGGTGCGAGCTCAGACTCCGCCTCGGCAAGCTCAGCGTCGAACGACTCAGCACTCTGTGCGCCGGTGATGTGGACGACGACAGCCTCGGCGTCGGTCTCGAGCGTGGTGCCCTCGGGCAACTTGACCTGGCCGGCGTGGATCGACTGGCCGATCTGGAGATCCTGGATGGAGATCTCGATGCTCTGCGGGATGTGTGTGGCCTCGGCGGCAACCGACAGCGACACCAGCTGCTGGTCGAGGAAGCCGTCGGGGATCAGGTTGCCTGTGATGATCAGCGGGACGTCGATCGTGACGCGCTCACCGCGGCGGACCAAGATCAGGTCGACGTGCTCGACTGCGCCACTGACCGCGTCGCGCTGAACGGCCTTCGGAAGCGCCAGTTCGTTGCCGCCTTCGAGACCTTCGAGGCGGAGCAGCACGTTGGCTGACTTGAGTGCCCGGTTGAGCTCATGGCCCGGGAGGCTGACGTGGCGCGGCGGCGTGCCGTGGCCATAGAGGACGGCGGGCACCTTGTGCGCCCGGCGTACGCGGCGAGCGGCACCTTTGCCGAACTCGGACCGCGCCTCGGCGGCAATACTGACCTCGGCCACGACAGGACTCCTCGAAAACAAGCGTTGTTGGCGGTGGGTCAGTCTAACCGCTCCCACGTGGGCGAAGCGAACCGGTGCATGCGGGCGCCCACCTACCGCCCTCAGCCCGTCGACTCCTCACGAATTCAGGTTTCCGGCCGCCGCCCGACCGCCCTTCGCCCTCGACTCCTCACGAATTCAGGTTCCTGAGCTCCGCGACCTGAACTTGTGAGGAATCGAGAGCCGGTTGCGGCCTCGAACTGCGAAATCCACAGGGCTCGAGGTCGTCCACAACTCGAGTACGCGACACCTTGCGGGCGAGGTGATCGCAGCACCGTGATCTGGTGCTGAGTACAAGAAGTGAACTGATGGCGGACGGCGTTACCCGCGGCGTCGTCGCCGGACCCCGTTTCACCCGGGTGGTGCACGGCATCCACGTGCCGACACATGTGGCCGAGAGTCTTGAGCCCGGTTCGCTCGAGCGCCTGCGGCTCAGTTGCGCAGCACTGGCTCGCGTGGTGCCCGAGGGTGGGTTCAGCCATCGCACGGCGGCACGGCTCATGGACGCGCCGATGTTCGGCACCCACAACCGGATGCAGATCACAGTTGACCCGCCCAAGAATCCACCTAGGCACAAAGGAGTCAAGGGCTACGAGCGCGAGTTGCTCCCGATCGATGTCCAGATCTGGCGCGGGCTGCGCATCACTACGGCAGCGCGAACCTTCGTCGATCTCGCCGAGGAGATGACTATGCGCGAACTCGTCATGGTGGGCGACAGGTTCCTTCGCCGCCGATTCATGACGACCGACGAGCTGGCCGCGACGATCGAACGCTTCTCCGGACGACGAGGGCTGAAGGTTGCGCGACTCGCACTCGCGAGGTTGGACGGGGGGTCAGCGTCCGGGCCGGAATCCTTGACGCGCTTACGCTTTGAGGACGAAGGGCTGCCGCGGCCGGAATGCAACGTAGATATCCACGACGCTCTCGGGACGTTCATCGGGTGCCCTGATCTCACACTCAGAAAGCCGAAGATCTTGGTCGACTACGACGGCGCCCACCATCTCACTGTCGACCAGCAAAGATCCGATTCACTCCGCGACCGCCTGTACGTCGCCAACGGTTGGGTACACCTACGTGCAACGTTTCGGGATACGCAACCGTGGGCGCACGACCTCTACGACGTCATACGGCAACTCATTGTGGATCGCACGCCCTAGCGAACCGCACACCCAACCACTCCTCACGAATACAGGTTCTTGGGCCATAGAAGCTGAATTCGTGAGGACTCGAAGCGGACGGCGGGGTGGTGGCCTAGCTGCGGTCGTGCGGGATGGACTCGGGCGCGCGGCCGGGGCGCTCGAGTTCCGGGGCGGGGGGTTCGGTGAAGGAGACGTCGATCCGCTCGAACCCCTTCATCTGCTGCACGGCTACCTGGCTGGTGTATGCGCGTCGATCGCCCTCCGTCAGCACGACCCGGTCGGTAAACGGCGTCATCAGCGACCGCGGCCACAGCCGGTCGAGGCGCACGGCGTCGGCCTCGACGCACAACACGAGCGCCAATGCCGCGAGATACAGAAATGCGATCAGTCCGAGAACGAAGGCGAACACCCCGTTGGTGTCACTTGCGTTCTTCACGACTGACGCGACGTAGATCACTCCGAACGACTGCAGCATCTGCCACACAAGGGCTGCCGCGACGGCTCCACGAAAAACGTCCGACACCGAAAGCACCCGCGCGGTGGCCTTCCGGAAGACGAACACGAATACCACCGCGTTCAGCGCCACCGACGCGGCCAACGCAAAGACCTGCAGCACGACCCCGAGCGACCCGGCTCCGCTGCTTCCGACGATCGACAGAAACGTCGTGGCGAGCACAGCGACTCCCGCGCTCGCCAACAGCAACAAGCTCCGCAGGCGTCCACGCAACGGATTCAGTCGCCGATTGCGCGGCACCCTCCAGGCGGTGTTCATCGCGTACTGCATCGCCTGCGCAACGCCCAACCCGCCATACAAGGAGCCGATGATGCCGACGATCAGGCCGACTGCTCCGCCGCCGATGCGCGTTGGGTCGCTGAGCTGCTTGCCCACCACCGGAAATTGATGCAGCGCCGACGTCAGAACCTGCTGCTGGAGATGCTGATCGCCGGCCAGCGCGAAGCCGAGGAGGGTCGTCGACAACAGCAACAGCGGGAAGAACGACACGAAGCCGTAGTAGGCGATCAGCGCAGCGAGATACCCGCCCGAGTCATCGATGTACTTGTAGATGACCGCAAGCGGGAAGCCCACCCAAGGGTGTCGGCGCTGGAAGCGATCGAGACGCTCGAGCCGCGTCAGCTGGCGCCGTGCCTGATCAACGGGCGCCGAACCTCATCAGGTCGCAGTCCCTCATCAACTCGCGCGCTGTCGCTCCCCACAGATACCGGCTTTCCACCCTCCGGGCCCGCCCACTCCTCACATATTCACGCTTTCCGCGCCCGGAACCTGCATTTGTGAGGAATGGAGCGGGTGGTGGAGCCCGGAACCTGCATTTGTGAGGAATGGAGCGGGTCGTGGGCCGCGTCAGCTGGAGCCGACGTGTATCTGTGAGGAATGGAGCGGGTGGTACCTAGCTGGCGCCGTCGAACAGCGAAGTCACCGAGCCGTCCTCGAAAACCTCACTGATCGCGCGCGCCAACAGCGGAGCGATCGTCAGCACTGTCAGCTTGTCGAACCGCAGCTCGTCAGGCACCGGCAGCGTGTCGGTCACGACTACCTCAGAAATCGGGGAGTTCTTCAGCCGATCGACCGCAGGCCCAGACAGAACGGCGTGCGTAGCCGCGACTACCACCTCGAGGGCGCCGTTCTCCATCAAAGCCTCGGCCGCCTTCGTGATCGTGCCGGCCGTGTCGATCATGTCGTCGACCAAGATGCAGGTGCGCCCGGCCACATCACCGACCACCTCATGCACCTTGACCTCATTGGCCAGCATCGAGTCGCGGCGCTTGTGGATGATGGCCAGCCCGCAGTTCAGACGATCTGTCCAGCGTTCCGCGACCCGCACCCGCCCGGCGTCCGGCGAAACGACTGTGATGTGCGACGTGTCGAGCTTGCTCTCGAGGTAGTCCGCCAAGATCGGCAGCGCGAACAGGTGGTCGACTGGGCCGTCGAAGAAGCCCTGGATCTGCGCGGTGTGCAGGTCGACCGACATGAGCCGGTCGGCGCCCGCCGCCTTGTACAGATCGGCCAGCAACCGCGCCGAGATCGGTTCGCGGCCGCGGTGCTTCTTGTCTTGACGGGCGTATCCGTAGAACGGGGCGACCACGGTGATGCGCTTCGCCGACGCCCGCTTGAGCGCGTCGACCATGATCAGCTGTTCCATGATCCACTTGTTGATCGGCGCGGTGTGGCTCTGCAGCACGAACGCGTCGCAACCACGCACCGACTCCTCGAAGCGCACGAAGATCTCGCCGTTCGCGAACTCGTACGCCATCGTCGGCGTCGGCTCGATGCCGAGGTGGTGAGCCACCTCAAGTGCGAGCTCCGGGAACGCCCGCCCGGCGAAGAGCATGAGGGTTTTCTCGCCCGTCCGCTTGATGCCGGTCACGAGTCGTCTCCCTGGGGTTCGTCAGGGGACCCATTGTCGTCGGTCGTCGCACCCGATGACAGGTCGGCCCCCGAAGCTGTGACGGGTGTGGCAGAACGTGCAGCAGAACGGGCGGACGCCGACCCTGGCCGTTTCTCTTCGACCCATCCGAATGAGTTGTGCTGGCGGCCGCGGGCAACCCCGAGCGCGCCTGGCGGGACGTCGTCGGTGATCACCGAACCGGCCGCGGTGTAGGCACCGTCGCCGACGGTCACGGGGGCGACAAGCACGGTGTCGCTGCCGATACGCACGTCGTCGCCGACGACCGTCGCGTGCTTCTCCTCGCCGTCGTAGTTGGCGAAGATCGTTGCGGCCCCGATGTTCGACCGCTCCCCGATCGTCGCGTCGCCCACATAAGAGAGGTGCGGGACTTTGGAATCCTCGCCGACCACGGCGTTCTTCATCTCGACGAAGCCGCCGGCCTTGGCGCCGCGTAAGAGCCGGGTGCCTGGCCGCAGATACGTATACGGCCCGACGGTCGCCTGCGGGCCGATCCAGGCGCCTTCGCAAGTGGCATCACGCACCACCGCGCCGACGCCGACAACTGTGTCGAGCAGCGAGCAGTTCGGGCCGATCCGCGCGGTCGAGGCGATCGTGGTGCGCCCGAGCAGCATCGTGTTCGGCAGCACCACGGCGTCTGGCTCGAGAACCACGTCGACGTCGATCCAGGTTGTCGCCGGGTCGATCACCGTCACGCCGTCGCGCATGGAATTGGTGACGAGGCGATCGCGCAGGTGAGCGCGGGCCTGCGCGAGTTGCACGCGGTCGTTGACTCCGGCGATCTCGCGCCAGTCGTCGATCACGACGGTGCCGACGGGGTCGCCGCCTTTCACCAAGATGCGGACGACGTCGGGCAGGTACTCCTCGGACTGCGCGTTGTGAGGGGTCAACTCTGCGAGCGCGTGGCGCAGCTTGGCCGCGTCGAATGCGTACACGCTCGAGTTGATCTCAGTGATGGCGCGCTCCGCCTCGGTCGCGTCGGCGTGCTCGACGATCCGCGCGAGATTGCCAGACTCATCGCGGACGATGCGGCCGTAGCCCGCCGGGCTGGGGACCATCGCGGTCAGCACGACCGCAGCCACCTTGGTCTTCGCGCGGTGGGCGGCGAGCGTGCGCATCGTCTCGACTGAGAGCAGCGGCGTGTCGCCCGGGGCGACCAGAACCGTGCCCTCGATCGGTTGACCTGCTGCGCCGTCGAGTGCCTGCAATGCCAGGCGGACGGCGTGCCCGGTGCCGTCTTGCGACGGCTGAAAGACCGCGACCGCGTCGGGGTCGAGCCGCTTGAGATAGTCCTCGACCTGGTCGCGGCCCTGACCGGTGACGACGACGAGCTGCTCAGGGTTCGCGGCGCGCAGGGCGGCGATGACGTGGCCCAGCATGCTGCGGCCGCACAGTTCGTGCAGAACCTTGGGCGTGGCCGACTTCATCCGGGTGCCCTCGCCGGCGGCAAGGACGATCGCCGCGACGACGGGGGGCTCCGCTGCGTCGTTCACGCGGCTCCTTCGGCTGGCCAAAACCCACTGTCCTGCCATTAGACGACTAGGGATCGGTGTCCGCGCTCAGAGTACGCAACCGCCTCGGCAATGCGGTAAGGAGCGGGCCCGGAGACGGTAATGTCGCGATCGTAAAAACGGCTTTCCCTGCGTCCAGATAGGAGACCCTCACTTGCCACAGCGTCGGGTACTGGTTACGGGAGGTGCAGGTTTCATCGGCTCGCACCTGACGAGGCGGCTAATGTCTCTCGGTCATGACGTTCTCGTGGTCGACAACTTTTACTCGGGTTCACGCGGCAATGTCGCGGACCTGCAGGGCGAGCGTAACTTCGAACTAATGCGGCACGACGTTACGTTTCCGCTCTACGTCGAGGTGGACGAGATTTACCATCTCGCGTGTCCAGCGTCGCCGCCTTTTTATCAGCGCGATCCGGTGCAGACGACCAAGACCTCGGTCGTGGGTTCCGTCAACATGCTGGGGTTAGCCAAGCGCACGAAGGCCCGGATCCTGCTCGCATCGACATCTGAGGTTTACGGCGATCCAACCGTGCATCCACAGACCGAGGACTACTGGGGGAACGTTAATCCGATCGGCATTCGCTCGTGCTACGACGAAGGCAAACGGTGCGCCGAGACCCTGTTCTTCGATTACTACCGCCAGCACAATATGGCGATCAAGGTCGCACGCATTTTCAACACCTACGGACCGCGGATGCGCCCAGACGACGGGCGTGTTGTCTCCAACTTCATCATGCAGGCGCTCCGCGGGGAGCCGTTGACGATTTACGGGGACGGCTCCCAGACACGATCGTTCTGCTACGTCGATGATCTGGTCGACGGACTCATCAAGTTGATGGAAAGTCCGCGTGAGGTGATCGGTCCCATCAACTTGGGCAACCCCGGCGAGTTCAGCATGCTCGAGTTAGCCGAGCAAGTCGTCGCCATGGTGGGCGGAAGCAGCACCATCGAATATCAGCCACTTCCCCAAGACGATCCGACGCAACGCCAACCGAACATCGACCGGGCGCAGAAATCGCTTGGTTGGAGCCCGACGATTGATCTGGCGGAGGGGCTTGCGCGGACAGTTGCCTACTTCCGTGAACTCGCCTAGGCCTCGGTGCGATCGTTGACGAAGCTGGATATCCGGCCCGGGAATTCGTTCGGGTCGCTGAACCGCCAACCGGGCGCGCTGTTCCGCTCGCGCATCCACTCGAGCGCCACATCGGTCGCCGCCTTCGCCGCCACGAGCCCGCTGCGCGGCTGTGCCGTGATCGAGGCCACCAACTCGGCGAGCTGGAGGTCCACCGAGCCGGACGCGAACACGCTCGTGATGAGTCCATAGAGCGAAGCGTCCTCCGCGGAAATCAGCCGCCCCGTGTAGAGCAACTCGCGAGCGCGTGCCGGGCCAGCGAGAGCCGTGAGGCGCCACGCGAACTCCGGGCTCGGCAAGATGCCAAGGCGAAGCACGGGCATCCCGATGCGTGCGGTGTCGACCATCGCGCACATGTCACAGCTCAGGGCCAGTTGGCAGCCCGCGCCGGCCGCGACTCCCTCGACGAGCGAAACCGTCGGGATCGGAATCCGCTCGACCGCACTCAACGCCTGTTCCATCAACACGAAGCTTGCGTCGATGTCGTCGGGATCGGCGCCCGCCCATTCTCTGATGTCGGAGCCCGCGCTAAACGTCCCGCCGCCGCCCCTGATCACGACGACGCTGACCGACTCGTCGGCCCCGACTGCAATAGCAGCGTCGCGAAGCGCTACCCAGTCACTCCCACGCATCGCGTTGTGCCGGTAGCCGGCACCGAGCGACAAGTACGCAGCGGCGCCGGTGATCGACGTCGAAACTCCGCCGCTAACCATCGATCAGCCAGTGACGCCATCGTTAACGGCTGCAAGCTCATTCACATCGGACGCCGAGGTGCTCGCGACGACATTGGTCGTGACCGACCCGACGCGCTCAATGTCAACGACGACGGTGTCGCCCGTGTTGAGGAACCACGGCGGGTTCCGCGCATAGCCCACACCGGACGGCGTGCCGGTCGCGACGATGTCACCGGGATGCAGCGTCATCGTGCGGCTGATGAAAGTCAGGAGGTAGTCGATCGAGAAGATCACTTCGTTGGTTCGCGCAGACTGCACGATCTCGCCGTTCACGTGAGTCGTCAGCAGCAGACCATCCGTCACATCGCCGACCTCGTCAGCGGTCACGATGTCGCTGAGTGGCCCGCTGCCATCGACGTTCTTGCCGAGCGTCCACTGGGTCGAGAGTCGCTGCGCGGTGCGCGCGGTGATGTCATTGAACGCGGCATACCCGAACACCGCACTGCGGGCTTCCTCAACCGACGCGCGCGAGAGCGGACGGCCGACGACCACCGCGAGCTCGCCTTCCCAGTCAAGACCCGGCTCGTCGGGCGGCACCCGAACCTCAGCTCCGCTGGTTGCCAACGACGCCGCCCAGCGGCCGAAAACGGTCGGGTGGCTCGGCGCAGTGAACGGCCCTTCGTCGGCGTGCGCTTGGTAATTGAGGCCCACACACAGGATGCGCGCCGACCCTCGAACGGCAGGCACGATCTCCAAGTCTGAAGCAGAACGCGGCGCCGCCTTCGCGTTCGGATGCGCCAGCCACCCGTAGGGGTCAGACCAGAATTCGTCCGCCTCAGCGAGCGGCGCGACCTCGCCACTCGACGTCCGGCGCGCGACGATCGTTCGACGTCCGTCACGATACGCAGTGAGCCTCATGCGCGACCGTCACCAAGGTCTGGCACCCGCGCGGGTTCGTCCGGCGTCGCGGCGAAGGCCGGTTGACCGCCGCTGACCGGCGGCTCGACGTCAACTGCGGCTGCGTCCGATGGAGCGGCCGGGATCAACCACGAGTCGCGCACGCTCCACACCACGTCGGCACCATCACCAACGCGCAGCGGCGGACCAAGATTGGTCGGCTCGCGGACGATCACGTCGTTGATGCCGGGAACCGAGACCTCAATGCGCCGAGCTGGGCCTAGGTAGGTGACGCTCCTGACTCGGCCTTGCAGCACGTTGTCACCCGTACCGGCGTCGAGCGGGTGCACCCGCATCCGTTCTGGCCGAACCAAAACGGTTGCCGTCGCGCCGAGCGTGACACCCGAAGGAGACGGCACCTTCAGCGAAAACGTGTCGGCGACAATCCGCGTCGAGGCGCTGTCGCTTTCGACCCGGCCGGCGAAGCAGTTGGAGTCACCGACGAAGCGTGCGACGAACATCGACACCGGCCGTTCGTAGAGATCGTCAGCCGTGCCGACCTGCTCGATCTCGCCGTTGCTGAAGATGGCGATGCGATCAGACAGAACCAGCGCTTCCTCTTGATCGTGCGTCACGTAGAGGCAGGTGATCTTCGTTTCGCGCTGGATCCGCTTGAGCTCCCATTGCAGGTTCTCCCGCAACTTGCGGTCGAGTGCACCCATCGGCTCGTCCATGAGCAACACCGGCGGCCGGAAGACAATCGCACGGGCCAGCGCAACGCGCTGCTGCTCACCGCCTGAGAGCTGACGCGGAAAGCGATCGGCGAGACGCTCGAGATGCACGAGCTCGAGTGCTTCCATGACCCGACGACGACGCTCTTCCTTCGGCACACCGCGCCGCACCAACGGGTAGGCCACGTTCTTGAAGACGTTCATGTGCGGGAACAGCAAGTAGCCCTGGAAGACGACGCCGATGTCGCGTTGGTGCGGCGGGATCCGCGAGATGTCGCGGCCGCCGAGCAAGATTTCACCGGACGTCGGTTCGGCGAGGCCGGCGACGAGGTTGAGCGTGGTGGTCTTGCCCGATCCGCTCGGCCCGAGCAGCGTGACGAACTCGCCCGAGTCGATGTGCAACGAGACATCGCGCACGGCGACGACGTCGTCGTAGTACTTCGACAGCTCGCGCAATTCGAGTGCGCTGCCGAACTGGTCATTTGCCACGGTTGGCTCTCCTCACCGTCGCGACGCCAGCGAGCACGAACAGCACGCTGGTGAAAATCAAGAGCATGCTGGACGCCGCAGCAACCGTCGGGTCGATCGTGTCGGTCACGCCTTCGAAGATGACGATCGGGAAGGTATGCAATGAGGGACCGACCAGGAAGATCGCGATCACCGTCTCGTCGAACGCGGTGATGAACGCGAACAACGCGCCGCTGAGAACGCCGGGCATGATGAGCGGCAGCGTGATGTGCCAGAACGTCTGCCACCTGTTCGAACCCAGACTCGCGGCGGCCCAGTCGAGGCGGTTGTCGTAGGAGTTCAGCCGCGCGTAGACCGGGATCAGCACGAACGGAATCGCGAGACACGTGTAGACGATGATGAAGCCGGTGAAGCTGGACACCAGGTGGAACTTCAGGGCGACGAGGTAGACGCCAACCGCTGTGATCACTGTCGGCACGATCATCGGCGCGATCAACACTGGCAACGCAATCTTGCGGCCCAGGCGTCCGCGTGCGACGCCGAGTGCGGCCGCCGTGCCGATGACGGTGGCGAACACAGCTGTCGCGACCGATATGACGAGCGAGTTCGACAGCGCCGATAACCACATATGCGAGGCGAAGAACGAGCGGTACCACTGCAGCGACCACCCTGGCGGCGGGAACTGGAACGAGCTGACGTTGGTCAGAGCCATCGGAAACACGATCAGCGTCGGCACCACCATCGCGATGCCGAGGATCCAGCTGAATGTCTTGAGTACCCAACGGCCGGGCACTGCCTTCGCGCGGTCGACGGTCGACAGCGAGAGCTCGCCGCCTGCGGACGCCGAAACGCCGATTCGCCGGCCGGTCAAGGCAGCCAGACCGAGCACGACGAGCACCGTGCCGATCAACAACAGCGACAACGCACCGCCCTTGCCCCAGTCGAGAAGCGTGTCGACCTGGGTCACGATCAGTTGCGGCAACATCAGACTGTTGCCAACGGAGCCCAAGATGGCCGGTGTCAGGTAGAAACCCAACGCCTGCAGGAAAACGATGAGGACGCCGCCCGCAACCCCGCTAACCGAGAGCGGCAAGTAGACGTTGAAGAACGACGTCCGGCCGTTGGCGCCTAGAGAGCCGGCCGCGTCAAGAAGGCGGCGGTTGATGCCACTCATGACGGTGTACAGCGGCAAGATCATGAACGGCAACATCACGTAACACTCACCGATAAGTACGGCCGTCGTCGTGCCGAGAATATTGACGCTCGGCAAACCCGTCTTATGCAGCGCGTAGTTAACCGCGCCGTG
>DASYAG010000066.1:0-76032 GCA_036501485.1 Acidothermaceae bacterium
CCGACGACGGTCAACACGATGAGGATGATCCACTCGCGTCCCCAGTGAACTTTTTTCGGCGCTGACTCACTCGTCGGCGCTGACTCCTCGGTCACCACGCTATTTCGCGGCTGCAGAACGTGCGCACGTCAGCCAATCCCCGGATCAGCGCGCACCAACACGCCGTAGCCGGCGACGGCGAGGTCAGCGCCCGCGAACGCGAAGGCCGACTCGCCAGGACCAAGCGTCACGCTGCCGTCGCGATCGCCGATCTCAAGCTCGCCCTCCAGACACAACAGCACCGAAGGTCCGCTGGGCGCGAGACGTGTCATGGCGTTGATCTGCTGCCGCCATATCTCGAACTCCGGCTGCGGCGTGGGCCATGTCTGGCCGCCTTCGGCCGATGCGACCGGGGTGACCACGGCAGGCGCGATGGGCTGAACGCTCAGAATCGCGCGCAACTCGACGGCGGACACGTGCTTGGGGGTCAGACCGCCTCGTATCACGTTGTCTGATCCTCCGAGTACCTCGATGCCGGTGCCGTGCAGATACGCGTGGATCTGTCCCGGTCGAACATACAGACCCTCCAGCGGGTGCAGCGTCAGGTAGTTCAGGAGCAGCACACCGATGACGCCTGGGTCGCTGGGATAGTTCGCGGCGAGCCCAGCGATCCACGGGCCGACACCGTCGGCGGCGAAAGTACTGCATGCCGCGGCCACCTCCGAGACGATCCGAGTGCCGTCGTCCGCAGCCCACTCGATCAGCCGAAGGAAAACCTCGCCCGTCGTCGTCCCGTCTTGAAGTGCTTCGATCAACGGCGCGAGACCGTCGACCCGCAGCGCCGACAGCGTTGCCGCGGCCTCATCAGCGGGCCGAAAACCCTGCAATACATGGAAATCCGTCAGTGCGACGAGCAGTTCGGGCTTGCCGAAAGGGTCACGGTAGTTGCGGTCAGGTGCGAGCCGGTCGATGCCCGCGGCCTCTTCGGCTGCGAAGCCGCGCCGGGCCTGCTCGTCGTCGGGGTGGACCTGCAAAGAAAGGGGATGCTCGGCCGCCAGCACCTTGAGCAGGAACGGCAGCCTGGGTCCGAACCGCTCGAAACAGACCTCACCCAGGACGCCGACCGGGTCGGTTGCGATCACGGCGTCGAGGCTCTCTCGATCCGAGCCATCCAGTAGCTCCGACGGCGCCTGCGGATGGGCGCCCATCCAGAGTTCCGCCTCGGCCACGCCGGTGGCCGGGCGCCCCTGAAGGTTCGCGATCGCGTCGTGGGAGCCCCATGCGTACGTCATCACGGGGTTCACCATGCGCCGGACCGTCATGGCTGCGAGCCTATTCGGCCATGTAGGCACGGTCGGGCTACGGACAGGCTCCAGCGCTTCAGTGCCGAGGGCGGCGGTTCGATGGTGAACACATGACGGCCGCGACGACCCAGCGCTGGGTATGTCCCACGTGCCGGCACCCGAACCCGGTGGAAGCCGACCTGTGCGATGGCTGCGGGGTCAGCTTCACGTCGCTACTGCGCGGGCCGAAGGCCGCCGCCGACCTGTCGCCCGGAACTTCCCGACCGCGGACCGCTACCTCGGCGCCTCCGCTACTTGGCAAGGGCCTGACCGCCGTTCTCGAAATCGGCGTTGTCCTCGGGCTGCTCCTGTTGTGGAAGCTGGCGAGTGCAGTCTCACTCGGCGATACGGCCGCTGCCTTCGCGCGCGGCCGGTGGATCTGGCATCTCGAGCAAACCCTGCGGCTACCCAGCGAAGTCCGTGTGCAGGCGGGACTACTCGCGCATCCCGACGTTGTGCGCGTCGTGAATGTCTACTACCTGGTCGCCCACTTCGGCAGCCTCGTCATTTTCCTGCCGTGGATGTTCATCTGGCACCGTGAGCAGTACCGCCGCTGGCGCAACATCATCGCGATGTTCACCGGTGTCGCGTTGTTGATCCAGCTCATCGCCGTCGCCCCGCCGCGGCTGCTCCCGCAGTTCGGATTCGTCGACACGGCTGTGCGCTACCACGAGTCTGCCTATGCGCACCTTGGCCAAGGGCTGACCGGTCAGCTCTCGTCGATGCCGTCGATCCATGTCGGTTGGGCGATCGCGATCGCGATGGCGGTCATCTCGACCAGCACCAGCCGGTGGCGCTGGTTAGTACTCGCGCAGCCGATCCTGACGGTCTATGCCGTTGTCGCGACGGCGAACCATTTCTGGCTCGACTGCGTTGCGGCAGCAGGGTTGGTGCTGCTCGTGTTCGCCGCCGTCAATTGGTGGGGACGTCGAAAGCTACGCGTCGCCGAGCCCGCTTAGGTAAGGCCGGCTGGAGCTTCGTCGAGAATCTCGAGGATCGCGTGCGCAAGTGCGCGCGCGGAGTCGGCGGTCAGCTCGGCAGCGACTCTGGCACTTGGACCAAGCATCGGATTGCGCAGATCGATGTTGACGGTGTGACCGGCCTGCGCGTGCACGGGGTGATCGAAGTACACGCTGACGTCGGTGACGTTAAACCAGTCCGGCTGTCCCTTGGCGCTGCCGCTCGCCGCCAGCGTCTTGGTGATGTAGGTGCACATGTCAATCTCCCAAGTAGCGGGTGAAGAAATCCTCGATGCGCTTCCAGCCCTCGGTCGCAGCAGCTGGACGGTAACTCGGCCGGTCACTGGCAAAGAACCCGTGGCCAGTGTCGGGGTAACTGTTGAACTCATAGGTCTTTCCGGCCGCCTCCAACGCCTGCTGCAACTCAAGAACATGTTCTGGCGATGGGTACTTGTCTTCCAAACCGAACAAGCCGAGCAGCGGGCAGCTCAGTAGCGGCGTGCGGTCGACGATCGGTCCGGCCTTGAGTGGCATGCCCTCGGGTACCGCACCGACGATGAACGCGCCGTAACAGTCGACTGCGGCATCCAGCTTCAGACTCGTGGCAGCGAGGAACGACTGTCGGCCACCCGAGCAGTAGCCGATGACACCGATTTTCCCGTTCGTGTTCGGCAGCGACCGCAGGTAAGCCGCGGCACCAGCGACGTCGCCTACCAAACGGTCGTCAGGAACGCCGCCCTGCGCGCGCACCAGCGCGGCGGCGTCATCGGGCAGGGCGCCGGGAGCATCGCGCGAGTACAGATTCGGCATGAGGGCCACGAAACCGAGCGTCGCAAAGTGGCGAGCGATCTCCTTCGTCGCCGCGTCGTAGCCAGGAAGGTGATGGATCACGACCACCGAACCGAACGGTCCCGGCCCGAGGGGTCGCGCGAAGTAGGCCTCGATGAGCTCGCCACCGTGGCCACTGATGGTGGTGGTCTCCGCCAAGATTCCGTCGTACATCGACGCTCCTCATCGTTGAGTGCGCTGGAGGTGGGCCCGGCGGCGCGAAACCACGTTACGTCGACCTGCACAAAACACTGACAGGGCCTCCAACTTGGCGGCATCATCGTTGTGGATCACTCACCGGCCCACCTATCGGACCTCCTTCCGGGTGAACTCGTGATCTCCAGGTGAACTTTCTCTAGGTGAGGTCGTCAATGGGTCGGCGAGTAGTAGCTATCGGCGCGGCGCTCAGCGCCGGGGTCGCCGGTCTCGGATTCGCGCTGCTGTCGCTGGCCCCCGCGGCAGCGGCGAGCACCACCATCGACGTCCGTGGCTCGTGGGCGCAGGTCGCAACCACGCAAGGCGCGAACTATCCGCAGACCGTGACCTGGACGAGTGAGAACTTCTCGACTGGAGCGTTGGTCGGAACCGACGTCGGCGGCGGCGCGACGTTCAACGAAACCGGAACCATTACTGGCTCGAAAATCACCACACACCTGGTCGAAGTCGGCGCCGCTTACACATCCGATTCGGTGGGCATTATCGACAACGCCCATAACAAGCTGACTTGGAGCGGCACGTTCACGGACAGCTCCGGCCACCAGGACGGCACCTTCACCTCGACGTTCATCGGCCCTGCTGGTGCTACTAGCGCCAGCCCATCGACGTCCGGCCTCGGACCTATTCCTCCGGCGTGCACGACAACCATTACGACGAACTGCAGCTACAACTCCCGCGACGGCGCGCTGACGTTCACACCGACCACCGCGAAGGTCGGCGACACGATCGTCGCGAAGATGGTGTCGCCCGCGGGCGTCGGAAACAGCTGGAGCTGGACCAACCTGGGAGGCCTCACTGCGCAGAACTGCGCGCCGAGCGCCGTGACTTGCAACTACCAAGCGACGTCGCTGACCGGCACGCCAGGCGCGCGTTACGTGCTCGGCACGATCGACGGCGGTTCGGTGCAGGGTCCGTGGACCTCGTCTCAGGCCTACGCAGTCGCGGACGCCAGCGAAATCTCCGGAAAGAGCAGCACTGTGCTCGACGTCCGTGGCTTGTGGGACGGCTATTACGTCCAGCCCGGCGGTGCGAAGTTTCACAACCCGGTCGAGATCCTTACCGAGAACTTCAGCACCGGCGCCCTCGCCGGCACCGACAACGGCACCGACGGAGCGGCCACGGTCAGCGGCAACATCTCCGGCCGCACGATCAACCTGACGATCTCCCAACCGTCGAGCGGCTACAACCAGCCGGTGACTTGGATTCTCTCGGCCAACGGCAAGGAGTGGGTTGCGAACGGGATCACCGATCCGACTGCCGCCGGCTCCTTCGTGCTGTTCCGTCACGACGCGACGAGTGCACTGACCAGCGGCAAGGGCGTGACGTCGGGTCCGGCCCCGATCAACGCGCTGCCCACGCCGTCCGAGGCGTTCTCCTCACCCGGCCGCATCGTGGTCAGCGCCGCCATCAGCATCGCCGCGCTGCTGTTCATCACGTTCCCGGCGAACTTGTTCAACAAGACGTTCGAGGAGAACTACGACGTCATCGTCGCCTGGTGGGAGCCGCGGCTACGACGCTGGCGGCGCAAGCCTTCGAACACGAACACGAAGCCGGACGCCGAGGGGCCGGCCGAGACGAACAACGACCGGCTGAAGTTCTGGCTGGTGGTGATCGCGGGCGCCATTTTCGGCGGGTTGCTCAATCCGAAGTTCGGTGCGAACAGCGCGTCTGTGAACAGCTTCGTGGCAACGCTGCTGTCGGTCATCGTCGGCACGCTCGTCGGCACCGTGGTTGGGTTCCTCTACCGGCGGCGCAAGAAGTACGACGTGACCCGCCACTTCGAGGCGCTGCCCGCCGGCCTCGCCATCGCGGCTCTTTGCGTCGTCCTGTCTCGGATTTCGGATTTCCAGCCCGGCTACCTCTACGGCGTGGTCTGCGGCGTTGCGTTCGCGGGCACTTTGGCCAAGAACGAGAGCGGGCACCTCGTCGCGCTCGGTCACCTCGCGACGATCGCCGTCGCCGTCATCGCCTGGTTCGTGTGGGTGCCGGTCAACCACACGGCACTGCATCACCCAGGGGTGTTCCCGCTGGTGATCCTCGATGACCTGCTCGCGTCGCTGTTCGTGGGTGGGCTCGTGGGCAGCGTCATCAACTTGATCCCGGTGCGCTTCATGCCGGGTCACACGCTGGCGAGTTGGCACCGCGGCGCGTGGATGGCGGTGTTCGGCGTCGCGGCGTTCGGCATGACCGAGATCGTGCTGTTCCCCTCGCGCCACAACCACGCCGGCCACGCACCGATTATCACGATCATCGTGTTGTTCGTCGTCTTCGGTGGGGGCTCGCTGCTGTTCCGCGATTACTTCGTGCGCCGAGACAAGCGGCTCGAACTGGCCGAGTCAGCCGAAGCGACCGCAACCGCGCCCGAGCCAGTACCGGTCCCGACGCCACGTCAGGAGCCGATCCATGAGCAAGTGGTCGAAGTTGCGCCCGCTGCTCAAAATGGTGACCCAACGGCAGAAATACGCCCGCTCTAAGTTCTTCAAAGCAACTGTTCACCCAGCGGGGCGAAACTCGATATTCCAAGATTGCTCGCTGACCCCTATCTTTGTGGCGGCGTCACCGATTGTGGGCGATGGCGTCATCCGGGGCTTAGGGGATTGTCATGCGGGGACGTCGTCGGGTTTGGCTTGCTGTCGGATCGACACTGAGCGGCATTGCGCTGGTCTGGACGGCGGCGGGGCCCGCTGCCGCCGACACGGCAACCTTGGTGAACGAGTCGTTCGCTGGGTCGATGACAAACTCGCCCAACTGGGTCCTTCCCGCTCCGTCGACTGGCGCCGTCAACGACGCGTGCCTCACCGGCGGTAAGGGGTCAGGCCCGATCCCGGCGTGCGCGAACCCTGGCCCAGTGGGCGGCCTCCAGCTGACCAATGACGACTTCAGTCGAGAGGGTGGCTTGGCGTACAGCTCTAGCGTCCCGTCTTCGCTCGGCCTCGACGTCAGTTTCAACAGCTACCAGTACTCCACCGACTCCGCCGACACGAACCACGGCGCCGACGGCATCTTGTTCTTCCTTGCCGCGTCCGATCCCGACAACGCCAGCGCGTCGCCCGTCACCTTGGGCCCATTCGGCGGACACCTCGGCTACTCCGCAAACGAGGTGGAGGGGACGACACCGGCCGATGGCCTTACAAATGGGTACCTAGGATTTGGGCTCGACGTGTACGGCAACTACAGCAACGCTGCGTACGCAGGGACGGATTGCGACGAGGGACAAGGGCAAGCCCCGGAATCGGTCGCAGTACGCGGTCCAGGTAACGGCACGAGCGGTTACTGCTTCCTACAGTCGAACACGGTGGCCCCCAGCACGCTCGACAGTTCGGCAGACGTGGCCGTGCCCGTCGAGGTTGCGGTGAACCCGACGGGCGGCGACCTCACGGCGGCAGGCGGCTTCAACGTCCCCGCTGGCGACTACGCAATCCAGTACACGCCAGTCGGTGGCTCAGCTGTCGTCAAGACCGGCGCACTGCCGAACGACTCTTTGGGTCTGCCTACGGGATGGACTGACAGCAACGGCGTTCCGTTCCAGTTCACCTTCGGCTGGGCCGCGTCGACCGGCGCAGCCAAGGACTACCACACGATTGCGGAGGCCAACGTCCAGACGCTCAACGGGACGCCGCCCACGCTCGGGGTCACCTTGTCGGACAACAGCCATGGCACAGCCCATACCAGTCAGACGGTGACCTACACCGCAGTCACGGCGCTGAGCGGCTCCGACGAGACACGGCCGATCACGCTGACCGACACATTTCCCGCTGACCTCGTTCCGGTTCCGGAGCCCGGCGGCGCCAACGGCAACGGGTGGAATTGTGCGGCGAACGGGCAGACCGTGACCTGCACTTATCCGCCACAGCCGGCGACTGGGACCCCAACCGGCTCCCTGCCCGACCTTTCGATACCGGTGGTGGTGCAAGTACCGGCTGGTGGGGGATCTGTATCTCTCGCGGACACCGCAACCGCCGGTGCCCCTGACGCGACGCAAGGAAGCGACACCGACACTCAGACGTACTCGCCCGCGCCGGTCGCACCGACGGCGACGGTGTTGGGCTTCGTCACGCAGCCGGTCGACGCGCAGGTCAACACCGCAATGAAAAACGCTGACTCGTCGACGACCCACATTCAAGTCGCAGCGGACGTCACCCCAGGCGGCGCGGTCGACTCCGCCTACACAGGCAACGTGACGTTGGCGTTCGCGAACAACCCGAGTTCGGCGAAGTTCGTGGTTGGCGGTAGTGCCGTGTCGTCTATCACCGTTGCGGCGGTGAACGGAGTCGCAGATTTCTCGCCGATCATCGTGAACGCCGTTGGCTTCAACTACACCCTCGGGGCGTCTGCGGCCGGGTTGACCTCGGCGACAAGCAACGCGTTCGATGTAGCGGCTGCCGCGACGAGCTGCCCGTCGGGCAAGACCTGCACTGTCACGACAACCAGCCCGTCGACCGGAATCTCCGCTTCGATTCAGGCCGGCGCGGGTTCGGGCAACTCGATCGTGACAGCGACCTTCGGCGGCAACGTCGCGCCGATCCACCCGTGCACTGGCGCGACGGCCGGCATTCTCACCTTCAGCGGCAACCGGCAGAAGACCATCACCCTCACGATTCCGATCAAGCAGGGATCGCTGTTGTTCTGCTACGGCCAACCGACGCCGTTCCTCGACATCTTCTTGCACAAGACCACGTACTTCAGCACGGTGAATCACGAGTACGAGGGAATACTTCCGGTCTGTTTCAAGAACTTCACCGGTCCGTGCGTGAAGTCGATCACCTTTACGAAGACAACGGAGAAAGTGGTCATCCTTAGCAACGCGGCGGACCCGCGCGCTATGCGGTGACGGGCACGGCGCCGAACCTTCGGTCGACGGATTCGACCGTCGTGAGGTCAAGCGACAGCCCAAGGCGCCGTTGAAGCGGGCGCACCTCCGCGAGCAATGCTTCGTCGACGCGTAGCCCTGCCTTGCGCCTGCGCTCCGCCATGGCAGCGACCGTGAACGCGATCTCATGGGCAGCGCCTCGCTGCCTGGCTACGGTCAGCGCGCGCTCGTACGCGAGGTCGGCCTCCGGCACTTCGCCGAGCGCGTCGTGGCACGCTCCCATCACCCGGTAGAGCAGCGGGGCCTGTGCCGGCTGCTCTGAGAGCCGACTGGCGGCCAGCAATGACGCCTCGGCCAGAGCCGATGCCGCAGCGTGCTCGCCGCGAAGGAGCATGCATTCGGCCTGGAAGACGTCTGCATCGACTACGTCCATGCGCGCGCCCTGCTCGACAAAGCGATCGCGGGCCTGCTGGAAGAGGGCGTCGGCGTCGTCGTACCGGCCTTGCCGCGCCAGTACCCGCCCGAGCAGCGCGCGGCCGAACGCGACATCGTTTTCCGAGCCCGACGCTCGCCACACGCGGATCGCTTCGCGCAGCGCGACTTCGGCCTCTTCGATGCGGCCTTGGTCGAGCAGGATCTCCGCAATGTTGCCATTCGCGACCGCCACGTTCGACGAGTCGCCCAACCGCTCGACCAGGCCCCTGGCCTCGGTGTAGAAACCGACCGCGTCGTCCCAGCGCCCATCGAAGTACGCGCGGTATCCGATCTGGGTGAGTACCCGGGCCTGGCCCGCCAGGTCGCCTGTCCGCTCGTGCAGGCGCAGAGCTCTGCGCGCTCGACGTCCGTCAATCGGATGTCCCAAGTTCACATCGACGATGTCGAGAATCGCGAGTGCGTCAGCGACGACCTCCGGCGTTCGCCGGGCATATGCGTGCTCGATGACGTACTGGAGACTCACTCGAGCTGCGGCGAGCCGCCCTTGCTGGAACTGAGTAAACCCGACGCTCACCTGCATCTCCGCCCGCAAGTCCGCTGCGGCAGGTCCCGTCACACCCTCCAGCGCTTCAGCCACTCGTCGAAGGCGGCGCAGCGATGCACCGTAGGCCCCAGTACGCGCGGCGCTTCGAGCTCGCTTCAGCCCGATCCTGGCGACGGCAAGTGGGTAGGCGCGCAGCAACCGTGAGGCAGTCGAGTGCGAAAGGTCGCCACGGTCGTACTCGCCGAGCCGCACTTGCACGTCACCTAACCGCTCGAACAGCTCCGCACGGATGGCGACATCTACACCGGGCTGCCGGTCCGCAGCAGCGATGGCCCTTCGGTACAGCGCCGCCGCTTCGGTATTCGTGTGGGCATCTGCAGCTCGATCGGCCGCAGCCCGACCGGTGCGCAGTGCGTCTGCGTGGTTGCCAGCTTCGAAGTAGTGAAGAGACAAAATCGCGTCGATCGATTCTGGATCGTCAAGGTGTCGATCGGTCAGCAACTGCGCAAGCCGGCCGTGCAAGGCCGCCCGCCGCCGAAACGCGAGTCCTTCGTAGGCCGTGTCTCGGATCACGGCCTGCCGAAACCGTAGCTCCCCGCCGTCCGATGAAAGAAACTCACCGAGGTACTCGAGAGCGCGCGCGGCATCCTCATCGAGCAACTCACCAAGGAGGTCGGCGTCGACCGACATGCCGACGACCGCGGCGGCCCGCAGCACCTCTCGGGCAGCAGGAGCAAGCCGGTCGATGCGCGCGGCAACGACTGTCTCGATGGTGTCGGGAAGGTCGAGCGTGCCGCGAGCTGTGCGTGCCGTTGCAGCGAGGTGGCGAAGAAACAACGGGTTGCCGCCGCCTCGGGCCACGACCGCACCGGCGATGTGCGGGGCCAGCGGTGCGTCGTCGGTGTCGGCGTAGATGAAGACCTCGGCGTCGACCGGTCCGAGCGGTTCGATGACCAAGGTGACCGAGTCGTCGGAGTCGAGTCGAGGGCCATCGCCTCGACCCGCCAACACGATGAGCCACGGCTGGCTGGCGACTTGCTGAGCAAGGTGGCGCAGCAACGCCTCCGACGCTTCGTCGGCGAACTGCAAATCGTCAACCACGATCAGCGTCGGGCCTGGCATCGCCACCTTCAGCATGTCGAGCACGAGGGCATGCAGGCCGTCGACACGAAACTCCGGCGCAAGGTCGCGAGTGTGGGCCGTGTCGGGCATTGAGACGCCGACCAGCGGGCCGAGCAGCGCCATCGAATTCGCGAGCTCGGGCGCGTGCTGAGAACACCATTGGTCGAGCCAGTCAGGCAGCTCAGCGGTAGCAACGTCGCCCGCGCCGATCGCGTCAAGCAGCAGCGGCGCTGCGAGAGCGTATGGAGACGATGCGCGGTAAGGCTCGGCGGCCGCGGCCACGACCCGCATGTCGAACGCCATGCGCTGGAGCTCAGCAAGCAGGCGGGTCTTCCCGATGCCTGGCGCACCGAGGAGATCAATCTGTTCGCCAGTGCCCTCGCGGGCCCGCACCAACGCCGCGTCGAGGATGTTCATCTCGTCGGCCCGACCGATCAACGGCAGCTCACCGCTGACGTCGATGCGAGCAAGCGGCAGCCCGACCGATCGCACCGTGACGGGGGCCACCTTGCCCTTGACGGTGAAGCTCGGCACTTCGCCGAGGTCGAATTGCGTCCGCGATGACTCCGCGACCAGCGGCAGCGCCCAGATCTGTCCGATCGGTGTCTTACCCATGATGCGCGCCGCAAGGTTCACGACGTCGCCCTTCACGGAGTACGACCGGCGGCGGGCCGGGCCGACAGCGCCGGTGAACGCGCGCCCCGCCGTGACACCCGCGCGAACCGACAGCGGACCGGGATCCTCGAAGATCTGTCGCAGCGCGCAGAGCATGGCTTCGGCCGGATCTTCCAGCCCCCTGGGCGCGCCCGCTACCAGCATGATCTTGCCGCCGTCAGCGGAGATGTCTGTCTCGTGGAACGACACGAGGTTACGGTGACACGACTCCTGCGCCACCTCGACCAGGTGCTGTAACGCGTCGTCGACGGCTTCATCGCCTGAGTCGGCCCGCAGTTTCGAGATGCCGGAGAACTCGAGGAAGGCAATCGTCACCTGGCGGTGCTCGCCGATACCACCGCCGCTGACGAGGTGGTCGAGCACCAACTCGGGGATCAGGCCCTTAACCGGGGCGGACGGCGAAGGCTCGACGTCGTTGACCACATCGCATCGCGGGGCGTGAACCAGCAGGACTCCAGGGCCCTTGGCATCGCCAAGGCACGTTGGCGGCAAGAGCTCAGCCGTCGTCGGGCTCACCAGAATGTCGCCGGCCTCAGCCGTCGCCTCGAGGGCCGCCGTCACGGTGGCGGCCTCACCGGTAATGAGCAGCTCGCGATGACGTTGGCCGAGGAAGTGGAACGAGAACATGCCGGTGTGGATCCCGATGGACATCCTTAGGCGAACCCGGCCGACTGACGTCTCCAGCGTGCCAACGCGCCGCATCGTCGACTGCATCGCGGCGGCCGCATCGCACGCGCGCAGCGCGTGATCGGCGGTGTCGAACATGAGCAGCAACGCGTCGCCGCCCCATTTGACCAACCAGCCACCGTGGTCATACGCAGCGGTCAGCAGCGCACTGAGCACGACGTCGAGGTGGTCGGACATCTCCTCCGCACCAAAGCGGCCCCTGGCAGCCAGCCTCTCGGTGAGCCGGGTGAAACCGGAGATGTCAGCAAAGACGAGGGTGCCGACCAGCTGTCGGGCGCGCACATCGGGCGTCTCATGCAGCCACGTGCGCGCGAGCTCGGATACGAACGGCTCGAGGTCGGTCGAGTGGCTCGCCGGGCGATCAGCGGTGCTGATGGACAAAGCCGGTGTCCTCAGGGTGGCGGGTCTTCATGGTTGCACGCCGCGAGCCCAGGTGTCTGGCGGTCGGGTCAGTTCTGGGCTGACGCAGCGGCGTCCAGCCGGCTCACGGCGAGGCGCGCGGCGACGCTGTCGAGCAGGCTCGGCGACGGCGGCAGCTGGGCGAACGCCTCAAGGAACGCCTCGCCACCGATCCGGTAGATGACGCTCGGCACCACGGTGATGACGGTCGCGGTCCGGGGCACCCCCTCAAGGAGTCCGATCTCACCGAACCAGTCGCCTGGGTGCAGGTCGTTCACGTGCCGATCTCCGACGAAGACCTCGAGCTCACCTGCCCGCACCACATAGAAGGCGTCGGCGACATCGTGCTCGCGGATGATCGTCGTCCCGGCTGAAATGCCGAGTTCGGAGATGTCGGCCGCAAGCCGCTCAAGCACCGGCCGCGAGGTGGCTTGCAGAAGCCCGAGGTGTTGGAGCACGACGATGCGCGGTTCGAGCTCCTCGAACCGGCTCGTCGACGCGGTGTCGGATCGGCGCAGCACCGGATACACACCAATCACGACGATCGGCGGCACCACCCCCAGTAGCGTCAGTGTCCCCGTCGTCCCGAACGCATGGAGGCAAAGCGGAGTTGCCAGCGCACCGATCGCGACCGCCCCGAACACGACGGACGTCAGGCGTGCGGTCAGCAGCGGCAGTCCTTGCGGTAGAACGAAGCGTTGAAGTTCGGTCAGGGCAACCACGTCGACGGCGAGTGCGCCGGCGCCACGCAATGCCTCGAGGGCGACCACCGCCCCCGCGTTGTGGCTATGAGCAATCAGCACCGACGGCACGCAGTAAACGACCATGCACAGCAACAGCCAGCCCGCGAGGCGGTGTTGCCGCACGATGCGGTTGACGACGGGCGCAGCCAGCACACCGCCGGTGCCAAGGCCGGCGAACAACTCGCCGTAGCCGGCATCGCCAAGATGCAGTCGGGTGGTGGCGAGAACGGCCAGCAAGACGGTGTCGGTCCCATACACGAGGCCCGACAGACCCATCAGGGCCACGAAGATGCTGATGCCCGAGGTGGTGTTTGCGCGCATCTTCCGGCGCCCGCCGATCGCCGGGTCGGGCGTCAGTGGACGCACCTGCCCGGGCGAGGGAAGCCCCAGGCTCACCACTGCGGCAACAGTCACGAGCACGGCAAGCACCAGCATTTCCACCGCGGCGCTGATCACGATCAGCAGCAGGCCACCGACCGCGGGGCCGGCGAGCAGCAAAAGCTTGTCAGTCGTGGCCTGCCTTGAGGCGACTCTGGAGAGATCCCCGCCGCCCGCGACGATGGGCAGCAGGAGCGCCGCTGCAGGTGCCTGCCCGCTGGCCGCGATTCGCACGACGGCGGCAAGTGCAATCGCGACGGCCGACGGCGCGTTCGCGAACATGGCAGCGGCCATCGCAGCAATCGCTATAGCGCAACAGATGTCGGACAGAACGAGCAGCCTGCGGGGCGGGAAGCGATCGAGTATTCGCACCGCGAAGACGCTCGTCACGATGCCGGGGAGGTAGCGAGCAGCGGCAGCCGCCGCAACCCACGCCGACGAGTGGGTTGCGTTGTAGACGTAGACGACCAAGGCAACGCTGTAGGCCCGGTTCGCCACCGACGCGAGTGCGAGCGCGACGTCGAGCCGCAGACGTCGAGGGCCTATGCGCGACGAGCCTCCGCTCGAATATTCGCCCCCGGCCACCTCGGGACCGTAACCCGTCTGCACGGGGACGCGGTGAACGGATGGTGACTGCTGGGTGAACGACCGGTCCGAGGTGCCCTGCAGTGAACGCCGTCCATTACTGTTTCCTGCGTCCGACGAGCGTGCCCCCGGAGGTGCAGATGTCAGCCGTCAACCCGAGCGATCTCTCGCGCATCGCGCTGTTCGCGGGTCTCGACGATGCGGATCAACGCGTCGTTGCTACTTGGCTGGACGTCGGGGAGTTCGACCCTGGCTACAAGCTGACGCATGAGGGTGCCTCGGGTTACGCCTTCTTCGTTTTGCATGCCGGGACGGCGGACGTGATCGTCGGCGGCAAGGCCGTGCGGACGCTGGGCGCGGGCGACTTCTTCGGCGAACTCTCGATGCTCGGCGACGGTCGGCAAACCGCGACGGTGACGATTACGACGCCTTCGACGGTCTGGACGATGTTCGGGACGCGCTTTCGTGAATTGCAGCAGCAGCACCCGGAGATCGCCGCTGCCATTGAGAAGGTCGCCGCAGAGCGGGTCAGCCCGCAGTAGCCTGCTGCTGTCGAATAGCGTCGTGAGCGCTTAGCTCCGGTAGTCTCCGGCCGTCGGATCCGATCGGACGCCGAGAGGAGCGGGTGCGTGGACGCCACCGCTGACACCCTTCAAAAGGCCCTGCGGATCAACCTCGATCCGCGCTGGTACGGGACGATCGCCGAGATCGGCGCCGGTCAAGAAGTCGCTCGGTGGTTCTTCCGCGCCGGCGGCGCCGCAGGAACCGTGGCGAAGTCCATCTCGGCCTACGACATGGCCGTCAGCGACGCCGTCTATGGCAAGTCCGGCAGATACGTCTCGATGCCACGACTGCAGGCCATGCTCGATCTCGAGTTCCACCTGAACATCGAGCGGCTCGACGCCGAGCGTGGCGACTCCAACGCCTTCTTCGCGTTCGCCGATACCGTCACCGCACGCAGTTTCAGCGGCGGCAACGAGTGCCATGGCTGGATGGGCGTGAAGTTCCAGGCGCACCCGCATGACGAGCCGAGCCAGATCATCATGCATGTCCGCATGCTCGACGTCGAAGCAGGTCTGCAGCAGGAGGCGCTCGGCATCGTCGGCGTCAACCTGCTGCACGCCGCGTTCTTCGAGCACCACGAGCCTGAACTGCTCGTCGAAAGCCTGCTCGACCGGTTGACGACGGGCCGGATCGAGATCGACATGATCGAGTTGAAGGGCATTGAGTTCCGCTCGGTCGACAACCGGCTCATGGCGCTGAAGCTCGTGCAGGTCGGTCTCAGCGGCGCTGCGATGTTCGGACCCGACCGCGAGGTGCTGCAGCCGAGCGAGGTGCTGCGGAAGAAGGCAATCCTGGTCGAACGCGGGAGCTTCCGGCCGCCCACGGTCGTCAACATCGACATGCTCGAGTCGGCGCTGGCGAAGTTCATCGCCGACCCCGACGTCGCGAGCCGCGAAATCCTGATGCTGACCGAGCTGACCATGGCCAACCTGCTCGCCGGCGGGGGTGAGGTCGACCGGCGCGACTTCTTGGCCCGCGCCGATTTGCTGGCGGCGTGTGGCATGACCGTATTGATCTCCGACTACGTCGAATACCACCGGCTGGCGGCCTACCTCGCTTGGCGCACGGACGGGCGCATCGGCATGGTCATGGGGGTGCCGAGCCTGATGGACCTGTTCCACGAGAGCAACCACGCTTCGTTGCCCGGCGGGATTCTCGAGAGCTTTGGCCGGCTGTTCAAGAACGACCTCAAACTCTTCGTCTACCCGATGCTGCGCGACGAGCGGATCACGACTGTCGACGACATCTCGGTGGGCGAAGACCTTCAGCCGCTCTATGACTACCTGGCCAGACGCGGCAGTTTCGTCGCGCTCGACAACTACAAGCCGGACTACTTGCCGATCCTCAGCCGAGACGTGTTGCGCAGAATCGCCAGCGGCGACGCGAGCTGGGAGACCATGGTGCCCGCCGAGGTTGGCGAGCTCATCAAGAAGCGTGGCTTCTTCGGTTACCACCGCCCCGACGAATAGCCGTCATTTGCCCGCTGTTCCACAACTGTTTGATCGACGTAGGAACGCTGTACGAGCTGCGTGACTACTT
This sequence comes from Acidothermaceae bacterium, assembly GCA_036501485.1. GTDB lineage: Bacteria > Actinomycetota > Actinomycetes > Acidothermales > Acidothermaceae > PALSA-607. The sequence goes on from DASYAG010000066.1 coordinate 15,807, forward strand.
TTACGTCGGGAAAACTCTTAGGTGGGGGCGAAGTCATGACTGAAATGCTGTCGACGCGCGATATGACCGTGCGAAGTGTCATCGGATCGCGCGGCCAGACGTTCGCGCTCGAGCGCCCGGTCCCGGTGCGCGCCGGCCAACGGGTCTACTACGGCATCCGATTCGATGGGCGGCCGCTGGTGTCAGTGGCAAGTGACACCCCGATCTTCGACCGAGCCGAAATCGACACGCTCAATCCCGAGGCCGACGTCATTGGCGTCTCGGCTGCAGAGGACGCCCCCCGGCCGATGCAGAACCGGTACATCGGTGTCATGGCCGACAACGACCCCTACGCGAACGGCACCTACGGCAACGGCGCCGCGAACGGCTGGTCGAGCAACGGGCAGCGCGACTACCGCCTCGTCGATGCGATCGCCGACGTAGCCGACCTCATCTACCGCGCGCTTGAGTCAGGCAGCCGCCAGATCGACCTGACGCGGCAGCCAGGGAACAACAACCTGCTCATCCCGCTGCAGCGAGGCATCTGATCGCAGTCACCCAGACACAAACTGACGGCTACTGCCCTTAGGGCGGTAGCCGTCAGTCGTTGTTCCTCTAGATCAGTGCTGCTGACTCACGACCCGATGAACGCGGTCGACTGCGACTCGGCTGCCAGGTCGTCGAAGAAACTGGTACCAGCCCACGTCGCACTCGCTGCCGAACCGATCGAGACTTGCGTGATGTTCGCGGTTCCGGTGTTGCCCGTCGTCGTCGAGTACGCGGTATCGACCGGGGTCGTCGACGTGCCGAGGTAGTAGGCGGCCTTGATGGTCGCCGTTGACGCCGACACCGAGATTGTCAGTTCGACGCGGTACCAGGTGTTCGCCGACAACGCGTGCGGGAACGTCGTCACGGTCGTGCCGGCGGCGTTCTGGATGAAGATCTGGTTGGACGCCGACAGCTCGACTCGTGCGGCAGTGGCCGACGAGTTGCGGATGTCAGCCAACCGCAGCACCTGGTTCGGCAACGACGTCCCGGGGTTGTAGTAGAACCGGATCGCCATCGACGGAACGCTGTATCCGTTCCAACCCATCAGCGTCGCAGTGCCCGACGTGCCGGTCAGTGCGTAACCGAGCGATCCATGTGCAGCCGCCGCGGTCGAGTAGTTCAGTGTGGCGCCACTGCCCTTACTGACGACGGTAAGTGCGTTCCCCGAAGCACCGCCCGAGTTGGCGACGGTGACCGCTGCCCCCGACGTCCCGCCTTCGGCCGAGTTCTTGACGAAGGTGCCCGCAGTCGGAGTCACGGCGTTGGACGCGGCCGATGCCGGCCCGGTACCCGCACTATTCGTTGCGGTGACGGTGAAGGTGTACGTCGTGCCGTTGACCAGCGTGATCACCGCTGCGGATGTCGCGCCAGCCGTGCTCCCGTGCACGCTGCCGGGTGACGACGTCACGGTGTAGCCCGTGATCGGACTCCCGTTCGGGCTGGCTGCATTCCACGACACCGTCGCCTGCCCGTTGCCGGGCACTGCGACGACGTTGGTCGGCGCACCCGGCGCTGTCGCAGCGGCAGTCGGGGTCACCGGCGTAGACGCAGCCGACTGTCCGCTCGTGCCGACGCCGTTCGTCGCCGTGACTGTGAAGGTGTAGCTGTGACCATCAACGAGACCGGACACCACCACAGACGTTCCGACACCCGGAGACGGCGTCGTTGTGTTGTCCGGCAACGTCGTCACCGTGTAACTGGTGATCCCACTCCCGTTCGAGTTCGGTGCTGCCCATGACACCGTCGCCTGTCCGTCGCCAGCGACCGCAGTTACAGCTGTCGGCGCATCAGGAGCAGCCGACGACGCCGTCGGAGTCACCGGCGTAGACGCAGCCGACTGTCCACTCGTGCCGATGCCGTTCGTCGCCGTGACAGTAAAGGTGTAGCTGTCACCATCAGTGAGGCCCGGGACCACGACGGAGGTGCCGGTGCCGTTGGAAAGCGTCGTTGTGTTGTCCGGCAACGTCGTCACCGTGTAACTGGTGATCCCACTCCCGTTCGAGTTCGGTGCTACCCACGACACCGTCGCCTGGCCCTCACCTGCGACCGCGCTGACACCTGTCGGCGCATCCGGTGCGGTCGCCGCACCTGCCGGAATCACGGCCGCCGACGCCGCCGACTCTGCGCTCGGGCCGACACTGTTGGTCGCCGTGATCGTGAACGTGTAGGAGGTGCCGTCGGTGAGCCCGGCGATGAGCACCGGAGTATCGGTAGCGTGGGTGGTGGTTCCGCCTGGGGACGTCGTCACCGTGTAACCGGTAATCGCGCTACCGCCGTCGTTGTTGGGATCGGTCCACGAGACCGTCGCCTGACCATCACCGGCAACCGCATTTGCACCGGTCGGCGCAGCTGGCACCGTCGGGGCGGGCATGACAGCTGCTGACGGGTCCGATGGCACCGAGGTACCGATGCTGTTGGTGGCGGTCACCGTGAACGTGTAAGGCGTGCCGTTTGTCAGGCCGGCCACTGCCGCGGACGTCGCACCAGCCGTCGTGGCGGTTCCAGGGCCAGGCGATGCCGTGACCGTGTAGCCAGTGATCGCGCTACCGCCGTCCGCCGGAGCAGTCCACGTCACGATCACCTCGGTGTTGCCTGAAGTTGCGCTGACAATGGTCGGTGCGTCGGGCGCGGTCGGGGCCGGCTGCGGGGTCACCGGCGACGAAGGTGATGACGACGGCCCGGGTCCGACGCCATTAGTAGCGGTCACTGTGAACGTGTACGGCGTGCCGTCGGTCAGGCCGGTCACGAGCGCTGAGGTCGTTCCGCTGGTCACGACGATCGTGCCGGGTGACGAGGTCACCGTGTAGCTCGTGATCGGGCTGCCGTTGGCTGCCGGTGCTGCCCACGAAACGGTCGCCTGTCCGTCACCCGCAACCGCGGTCACGTTGGTCGGTGCGCCGGGCGCCGTCATCGGAGCAGCCGGCGTGACCGGCGTCGATGATGCGGACGCCGGACTCGTGCCTACACCGTTGGTGGCGCTGACCGTGAATGTGTACGGCGTGCCGTCGGTGAGCCCGGTGACCAGCACCGAGGTACCGCTGGCCGGCGTCGTCGCACCACCCGGTGACGTCGTCACCGTGTAGCCGGTGATCGCGCTTCCACCATTGGATGGTGCGGTCCACGAAACGGTCGCTTGTCCGTCACCCGCAACGGCCGACACTGCACTGGGTGCACCGGGCGCGGTCGCCGGCGTCACCGGCGAGGACGGTGCGGACGCCGGACTCGTGCCGACACCGTTGGTGGCGCTCACCGTGAACGTGTACGGCGTGCCGTCGGTGAGCCCCATCACCAGAACCGAGGTACCGCTGGCCGGCGTGGTCGCACCACCAGGTGATGTCGTCACCGTGTAGCCGGTGATCGCGCTGCCACCATTGGCGGGTGCGGTCCACGAAACGGTCGCCTGCCCGTCAGCTGGAACTGCCGACACTGCGCTAGGCGCGCTAGGCGCAGTCGGCGCCGAGGTGACCGGACCGATGAAGGCGGTCGACGGCGTGAGCGTCGCGACGTCGTCGAAGTAGCTCGTCCCTGTCCAGGTCGCGCTAGCAGTAGACCCAATCGTTACCTGAGTGATGTTCGCGGCGCCGGTGTTGCCAGTCGTGGTCGCGTAAGCCGGGTCGACCGGGCTGGTCGAGTCGAGCAGGTAGTACGCCGCATTGATTGTCGCAGCGGACGACGAGACCGACATCGCGAGTTCGATCCGGTACCAGGTGTTCGCGTGGAGCGCGTGCGCGAAGGTGGTCACGGTCGTGCCGGCGTTGTTCTGGATGAAGATTTGGTTTGCTGCCGACAACTCAATCCGCGCAGCAGTACCTGAGGCGTTGCGAATGTCTGCGAGGCGGATCACGGTCGAAGGCAGCGTCGGGCCTGGGTTGTAGTAGAACCGCAGCGCGATCGACGGGGAGGTGTAGCCGTTCCAGCCCATGCTCGTTGCCGTGCCCGATGCACCGGTGATGGAGTACCCCAACAGACCATGCGCGTCAGCAGCCGTCGAGTAGACCACTGCAGCACCGCTGCCCTTGGTGAACACCGTGAACGCGTTACCCGAGGCACCGCCGGAGTTCGCGGCGGTCACCGACGTACCAGACGTACCGCCCTCAGCCGAGTTGGACTTCACGCTGCCGCTAAGTGGAGTCACCGGCGACGAAGCGACGGACGACGGGCCGGTGCCGACGCTGTTGGTGGCGGTCACCGTGAACGTGTAAGGCGTGCCGTTTGTCAGGCCGCCCACTACCGCGGACGTCGCACCAGTTGTGCTCTGCGTCTGCCCACCCGACGACGTCACCGTGTAGCTAGTGATCGCGCTACCGCCGTTCGAGGCCGCGGCCCACGACACGGTCGCCTGGTTGTTACCCGGCGTGGCGCTCACGGCGGACGGCGCGCCAGGAGCCGTCGGGGCCGGGACGGGGGTCACCGACGACGACGCCGTCGAAGCCGCACCGGTACCGATGGCATTGGTTGCCGTCACGATGAAGGTGTACGGAGTGCCGTCGGTCAGCCCGCCCACTACCGCCGACGTCGCACCCGTGCTCGATCCAGTAAGCCCACCAGGCGAGGACGTCACCGAGTAACCGGTGATCGCGCTGCCGCCATTGGATGTCGGAGCAACCCACGACACTGTTACTTGCCCGTCACCAGCGACACCGCTCACACCGGTCGGCGCGCCAGGAACCGTCGCCGGCGTTACCGGCGTGGAAGCAACAGACTGAACGCTGGTGCCGACCGCGTTGGTCGCCGTCACGGTAAACGTGTAAGCCGTCCCGTCAGTCAGGCCGGACATGATCGCCGAGGTACCAGTGCTGGGGATGGTGAAGTTGCCAGGCGACGAAGTCACGGTGTAGCCCGTGATCCCACTGCCGCCGTTGGACGTTGGAGGAGTCCACGACACTGTTGCTTGCCCGTCACCAGGAGCAGCGGTTACCGCCGTGGGCGCACCCGGCGCCGTCGATCCCGGCGGCACGTACACGCCGATAAACGACGTAGCCGAGGGCTGGACCGCGAGGTCGTCGAAGAAGCTGGTCCCTGTCCATGTCGGGCTGGACGCGGAACCGATCAAGACGTTCGTGAGGTTCGCCGTCCCTGTGTTGCCGGTCGTCGTCGAGAACACCGGGTCCACCGGCGTCGTCGAGTCGAACGGGTAATAGGCAGCGTTGATCGTCGCGTTGGTCGACGACACCGAGATTGCCATCTCCACCCGGTACCAGGTGTTCGCGGTCAGCGTGTGGGCGAACGTGGTGATCGTCGAGCCTGCGTTGTTTTGAACCGATAGTTGGTTGGTCGCAGTCAACACGACCCGCGCCGCGGTACCTGTTGCATTGCGGATGTCCGCCAGGCGCAGCGCTGTCGAAGGCAGCGTCGAACCCGGGTTGTAATAGAACCGCACCGCCATCGATGTGGCGTTGTATCCGGTCCAGCCCACGTCGGTCGCCGTGCCAGACGAGCCCGTGAGGGAGTACCCCAACACACCGTGCGCATCGGCAGTGGTCGAATAGACCAGAGCAGCACCGGCACCCTTGTTCACCACTCCGAACGGGTCACCCGAGCCGCCGCCGGAGTTTGCGGCTGTCACCGAGGCGCCCACGGTGCCGCCCTCAGCGGTGTTGGACGACCCGCCACCACTCGCGGGAGTCACCGGAGTCGATGGCGTGGACGGCGCTGACGCGCCGACAGTGTTGGTAGCCGTGACGGTGAAGGTGTACGACACGCCGTTCGTCAGGCCAGAGACCGTCAGGGGCGTCACGGTCGATGACGTCGCGGTGAAACCGCCCGGAGACGACTTCACGGTGTAACTGCTGATCGGACTGCCACCGTTAGAGACCGGCGCGGTCCACGACACATAAGCGTTCCCGTTGCCGGCAGCCGCGGTGACGCCGGTCGGCGAACCAGAAACCGTTGCCGTCGACGGGGTGTAAGAGAAGGCGATCAACGAAGCGTGGGTCAGGCCGGTGGTGCCGTTCCAGTGCAAGAACCCCCCGCCGAAGAAAACGATGTCGTTGACGGAATCGACGTATATCGTCTGCACGCCGTTGTTGCCGCCGTCGGCGTTGCCCTGGATGCCGTTGATCGCGGGGTCCCACGTCGTCGGGGTGAAGTTGCTGGCCTCCAGCTGTATGCCGAAGTAGTTCGCGGACGTCACGCTCTGGGTCGTGCTGTTGTGATACCCGGCGACGACGGTGTCCCCGACGGTACCGACCGCCTGTGAGTCGCCGGTGGTGCCGTAGCGCAAAATGCGCTGGCCGGTGGTGATGTTGAAGGTGATCGTCTCGTTCGACGAAAGGCCGGCCGGAGCGTGGCCTCCGACGCCGATGAGAATCTGGGTCGTGCTGTTGGGGGCGACCGACAGCGTAAGAGTGTCTTCGCCGTCGTACTGGCCGTATTCAGTCGAGGCGCCGCTGTCGGCTCGCAAATCGGAGTGGAACGCGGTGATCACGGAGCCATCGGCCGTGGCGACCTTGACCAAGCCGTGCTGGGTGTAGCCGTTGTAGGTCTCGAACAAGCCGCCGACGAACAGCGCTCCCTGATCTAACAGAAGTGCATGCACCGCACCACCCGTGACCGGGTGGGTCCAGATGGTGGCGCCACTTGTCGGGTTAACAGCGGTGACGAAGCCCGAGTCGCCGCCCATGTACACGGCGGCGCCGTCGACCTGGAGGGCACGAATGAATCCGCTAGGTGACGGATTCCAGCCCGGTGTTACCGCCCACGCCGCTGGGGCGGGGTTGCCGGTGGGCGACAGCATCGCAGTGTGGAAACGAGCCGCGCCGTCCCAGCCGTCGAAGTCGCCACCGACGTAAATGACGCCGTTCAGGCTGGTAATCGCGCGGACGTAGTTGTCACTGGGAGTCACGCTGTTCGACGGGTTGCCGGCGTAGAGAATCGCGCCGCTTGTCTCGTCGACAACCGCGAAGTTGACAGCGGGGTGCGACACGCCGTCTGGCGTGTAGACCAAAGTGAAGTTGCCGCCCATGGCGATGTCGTTCGTGCCACTCACTTTGGTGATCGCGAGCAGGTCGCCGTTGGTGCGGTCGAAGGCAAGCGGAGTCGAGTTGATGGGCGAGGTCGCCTGGACCGGAGTGACCAGTGGCGCGAGGTTTGAGTGCAGGGTAGCGCCCGGCGTCGGGCAGTCGGCCGAGGCCGGCATGTCGTTCATCGCCTTGGGAGCGTCGATGGCGTTGCACTTGACCGCGGCCGCGGTCGTCGCGGCCGACGCGGCAAGCACGGTCGTCGACAGGAGTGCCAGCGACGTTGCACCGATGAGAACAGACGAAAGCACCTTGCGCATTACATTTCCCCCCAGGGAATTACCCTTACCGAACACGAATCGCCCGCCGAAACGTGATGTCCCCGCACTTGTCCGACCGCCTAGACCGGTACCCATCCGGCCTCAGTCGCCCAGTCACCACTCGCATGCAGCACTCGCATGGCGAACCAAGCGAACATAGCAAGCCGCTGATGGGCCGGGGTGGGTTTTAGAAAACCTTGAAGATTGCGGGGAGACCAAACCGTGAAATCGGACGGCGAACTGTGACTAACCGGGCCCGATGAAGGTCGTCGAGCCTGATTGAGCTGCCAGATCGTCGAAGTAGCTGGTGCCGGTCCAGGTCGCGTTGGCCGCCGAACCGATCGACACCTGAGCGATGTTCGCCGTCCCGGTATTGCCGGTAACGGTCGAATACGCCGGATCAACCGGCGTCGTCGAATCCGCCGGGTAGTAGGCGGCTTTGATCGTCGCCGCGGAGCTCGATATCGAGATCGTGAGCTCGATCCGGTACCAGGTATTGGCCTGAACCGGGTGCGCAAACGTGGTCACCGTCGTCCCGGCAGCGTTTTGGATGAACAGCTGGTTGGACGCCGACAGCTCGACTCGTGCCGCGGTCGCGGTGGAGTTCCGGATATCCGCCAACCGCATCACCTTGCTCGGCAAGGTGGGGCCGGGGTTGTAGTAGAAGCGAATCGCCATCGACGGTGCGCTGTAGCCGTTCCAGCCTACGAAGGTCGCGTTGCCAGACGCGCCCTTGATCGAATACCCCAAGGCTCCGTGGGCGGCGGCCGCCGCGGCGTAAATCAGCGTCGCCCCACTGCCCCTGCTCACCACCGTGAATGCGTTGCCCGATGCGCCGCCCGAGTTACCTGTGGTGACCGACGCACCGGCCGGCCCGCCTTCGGCGGTGTTCGACTGGCCGCTGAACCCGGTCGGAGTGACTGGGTTCGACGGGTCCGACGGGTCCGACGTGTCTACCGCGTTGGTGGCGGTCACGGTGAACGTGTAACCGACACCGTTGGTCAGCCCGGTCACCAACGCGGACGTCGTACCCGTAAAGGCCACAGTCCCCCCGGCCGGGTCGGGCACCACGGTATAGCTCGTGATCGGGCTCCCACCGTTAGACGCCGGCGCGGTCCACACCACCGACGCTGACGCATTACCCGGGGATGCCGTCACATTCGTCGGCGCATCCGGCGCCGTCGGCGCTTGCGGCACGACCGAGTTCGACGGATCCGACGGGTCCGACGTGTCTACCGCGTTGGTCGCGGTCACGGTGAACGTGTAACCGACACCGTTGCTCAGCCCGGTCACCAACGCGGACGTCGTACCCGTAAAGGCCACAGTCCCCCCGGCCGGGTCGGACGTCACCGTGTAGCCGGTGATCGGACTACCACCATCGGACGGCGCGGTCCACGACACCGACGCCGACGCATTACCGGGGGATGCCGTCACATTCGTCGGCGCATCCGGCGCCGTCGGACTCCCTTGGGCAAAGGAGAAGGCGATTAACGACTGGTGGTTGGAACCGGTCGTGCCGTTCCAGTGCAGGAAAGCGCCGCCCAGGTAGAGCGTTTGAGTGGTCTGGTCGACGTACATCGCCTGGACGCCGTTGTTCCCGCCGTCCGCATTGAGTTGGTTGCCGTTCACCCTCGGGTCCCACGTCGTCGGCGTGCCGACTGTCGTGTTCTCTAGCTGGATGCCGAAATAGTTCGCCGACGTCGGATCGCCAGCGCTCGCGGTGTTGTTGTGATACCCCGCGACGGTGGTGTTTCCGACCGCGCCGACCGCTTGGCCGTCGCCGAGCGTTGAGTAGTGCATCAGCCGGGCGCCAGTGTTGACGTCGAGCAGGAAGGCTTCGTTGGACGACAAGCCGGCGGGTGCGTGCCCGGCACCACCTGCTACGAACTCGCTGGCATTGGGGCCCGGCGCCATCGCGACAATTTCCTCGCCGTCGTAAGCGCCGTACTGGCCCTGTCCGGTGTTCGGGCGCATATGGGCGTCGAAGGCGGTGACCAGCGAACCGTCGCTCGGATTGACTTTGACGAGGCCGGGGTGCGCGACGCCGTTGTAGTTGTCAAACAAGCCACCGATGAAGACGTACCCCTGGTAGGCGAAGACGCTGGCGACGTCGCCTCCCGAGGTGCTCTTCGACCAGATCGTCGCCCCCGTCGTGGGGTTCACGGCCCGTGCGGTGTTGCCGCTACCGAAGTAGACCGCGCTGCTGTCGACCGCCAAGCCGCGCACCTTGACGCTTGGCGACGGATTCCAGGACGTCACTGAGTACGGCGACGCCGGGATGCCCGTGGGCGCGAGACTCACGGCGTGCGATCGGGAAACGCCGCCCCACGAGGTGAAGTCACCGCCGATGTAGATGACACCGTTCCGGCTGCCGATGGACCGCACGTACTTGTCGGTGCCGCCGCCCGCGCTCCCGCCGTACAGAACCGTGCCCGTCGCTTCGTCAAGTACGGCGAAGTTCGTGGCGGCGTGCGAAACGCCGTCGGGGGTGTAGACCAAACTGAAGTTCCCGCCGATCGCGACATCGTTGGTGCCGTCGATCTTCGTGATCGCGAGCAGGTCGCCATTCGTGCGGTCGAATGACAGCGGCGTCATGCTGATCGGTGTCGACGCGGCGTGCGGCGTGACCAGGGCTTGGACCTTGGTCGTACGGGCGCCTGGCGTCGGACAGTCATCGTTGGCCGGCAGCGGGTTCATGCCCGCAGGCGCAAGGATTGCTGGGCAGCCAGCCGTGACTGCCGTGGCGGCAGGCGCGGCGGCAGCGTACGCGCCGCTGGCGGCGGTAGCTAAAAAGGTGGCCGTGGCAAGCCCGATGACAACCGGGCACATAACGCGGTGCATCGCGTTCCCCCCTCGGGAATCTATGCGCGACACCAAGTCAGCAGGTCCCACCCCACCTGGAGTCCGCGCGGACATGCTACGGGCGCGATCGCATTAATCCCATAGGGCACGCGTTTCGAAATTCACTTTCGCCCTTCTGTCTTGATTTTGTAATGCGCTGGCAATGTCGAAACCGGCATGATCAGGGCGTGCGGATTTTGGTGGCCTCGGATCTGCATTACCGCCTTCCCCATTACGACTGGTTGGTCCGGGCAGCTGACGATGTCGACGTTGTTGCACTGGCCGGAGATCTCGCGGACGTTGTCAGTCCGGTGCCATTCGCTGTGCAGGTCGTCGTCTTGGAGCGGTACCTCGTCGCACTGGCGTCGCACGCCACGGTTCTTGCCGCCTCGGGCAATCACGACCTCGACGGACCAGGCGACCTGGGCGAACAGGTGGCGAGCTGGTTGCGCGACCTGCACCAGGACACGCTGCTGTGCGATGGAGCTTCCATCGACCTCGAGGGGATTCGCTTCACCGTCTGCCCATGGTGGGACGGTCCGGCGACGCGCGACGCCGTCGCCGCCCAACTTGCGGCTGCTGCGGTCGACCGCCCCGCGACCTGGATTTGGCTCTATCACGCGCCGCCTGCCAACACGGTGCTCTGCAATGACGGGCGGCGAGTGTTCCCCGACCACGAACTGGCGGCCTGGATCGAGCAGTACCAACCCGAGTTGGTCATGTGCGGCCACATCCATCAGGCGCCCTGGGTCGACGGCGGTTCGTGGCACGCGCAACTCGGCAAGACCTGGGTTTTCAATGCGGGCAAGCAGATTGGCCCGATCCCTCCGCACATCACTATCGATACCGAGAGCGGGACGGCGGAGTGGTACGGGGTCTTCAGCACCGAAACAGTGAATTGGCGGTAGACCGCCGAACTAACCGGCTTCGGGGTCGCGAACGGAGCCAGTTGGCGGTGGCTTCGGGTGGTGGTGAACCAGCACATCGAGAATCCCGTCGACCATGCCGAGATGGTCGTCGCGGTCGGCGTACTGCTGCTTGACGTCGACCAGGTATTGCGTCAAGCCGTCCAGCCGCGCAGCAGTGACCCGCAAGACCGCCAGTGCCGCGCCAGGATTGTCGCGTAGGAAGGCCAGCGGCTCCGCTATTGCGTACACCTCGACGTCCGACCTCGCTCGTACTGTCGCCGTCGCGACCTTGTCGAGGATCACCGACATCTCCCCGAACACTGCCCCTGGGGAGTCAATACGCGCGAACGCGACGCCGTCGCGCTCGACGCTCACGGAGCCGGAGACGAGCACCAACATGCCGTCGTGGCGAATGCCCTCCTCAATGAGGACATCGCCGGCCGCCACCGAACGCACCGGCAGGCCGTCGCAATAGTCGAGGAGTTCGGTCACTGCGCCATTGTGTCGACTGGGAGCGCAACCACTCAATGCACTAAGGCTGGCGGAGGGCAAGGGATTCGAACCCTTGATGAGCTTGCACTCATAGCGGTTTTCAAGACCGCCGCCATCGGCCTCTAGGCGAGCCCTCCAGTCGACGAACTTACGGCACGCGCGACGCACTGTGACGTCCGCGTAACAACCGTTGTCTACCTTCAGGGCATCCCGGAGGTGCCCGATCACCGCTCACGAACTGATCAAGCCGGACGCCGAACAGCTGACGGGTCACATCATCGTGTGCGGCCTCGACGGCATCGGGGTCACGATCGTCGAGCAGCTGCATCGCTCTGGCCAGCAGGTAGTCGTGCTGGAGCAGTTCGCCAAACCGTCGCAGCTGCAGTCGGTCTCCAACTGGACAAGGGCCGTCGTCGGTTCCAAGGGAAGCCTCGCGCAAACACTCGAGGCCGCCGGGATCACGAACGCTGGCGCGATCGTCTGTGTCGTCGCGCAAGACCTGCAAAACGTCCAGCTCGCACTGCAGGCCCGGCACATGAACCCGTACGTCAGGGTCGTTTCGCAACTCGGCAACAACGCCGTCCGCCGGGCGATGGCGGCCGACAACGGCCCTGGCGCGGTCATCGACGGCGCGACGCTCGCTGCTCCGGCGATCGTCGAGGCGTGCCTCGGCCGGCACTTGCACGAGATGCAGTTCGGGACGACGACGTTTGTCGCCGCGACTGTTCCGGTCGAGGGCGGCACGCTTCGCTCGATCTTCGGCGATCTCGCCCCAGTCGCCGTGACCCGACCGCTCGAGGGCAAGCCGCCGACAGTGTTCGCTTGCCCGGGTCGCGACTTCATCACCGAGGCCGGCGACTTCGCGACCATGCTCGGAACGCCCGACGAACTCGCCATGCGTGGCATCGCATTTGAGACAAACCCGGCCCAACGCGAGCGACCACGACTGTGGGCGCGGATCCGCCAAGTCCCAAGCATCGTGCGGGCGGGGATCGGTGAGTTCGACCCGGGCGTCTACCGAGCGCTGGCTGCGCTCGTCACGCTGGTGTCGATCTCGACAGTGCTTCTGCACCTCGGGTACAAGAAGCCCGGTATGAGCGTGCTTGACGGGCTCTATTTCAGCGTCGAGACCGTTGCGACGGTCGGCTTCGGCGACTTCAGCTTCGCCAACCAGGATCCCGAGCTTCGCATCTGGGCGATCTTCCTGATGCTCGCCGGTATCACGACGACTGCCGTGTTGATGGCTTACGTCGCGGACTTTCTGATCAGCAGGCGGCTCAATCTTTCGATCGGACGGCGGCGGGCTCGCGGCATGTCCGGACACGTCATCGTCGTCGGACTCGGAGCGTTCGGACTTCAAGTGGCCGCCCGCCTTCAGTCAGTCGGCAAGCAGGTCGTGGTGATCGAGCGCGACGAGCGGAATCGATTCTTGTCGGACGCCGCGACGCTGGATCTGCCCATCATCTTCGGTGATGCGACATCGGCCGTGACCCTCGAGAGTGCCCGGCTGCATGACGCCGCCGCCATCGCGATTCTGACCAGCAACGACATGGTCAACATCGAGACCGGGATCGCCGTGCGCGACTTGCTCGACGACGAATGGACGGCAGGCTCGCTGCCCGTCGTGATGCGGGTCTTCGACCAGTCGCTCTCGCGAACAATCGCGGCACGCTTCGGTTTCCAGAACATCCAGTCGATCGAAGAGATCACCGCCCCATGGTTCGTGGCGGCCGCGCTAGGCCTTGAGGTGCTGGGGGCGTTTTCGGTCGCGCAACAGCCATTCACCATCGGCCGCCTGACCATCGCCGCCGACAGCGCGCTTGTCGGAGTCGCGATGCAGGGACTCTCTGCCAACACCCGGGTGATCGCGCTGCATCGCCGAGCGACTGGCGTCCTCGAGCACCCACCACGGCGGGCCAGCATTTTCGACGAGGGCGACACGGCCTACATCGTCGGACCCAACGACGAGCTGATCGGCGTCCTGCGCGCCGCGACCGCACCACCCACGATGCTCAGCCAATCGCCGTCCGACCCGCGGCCGTCGGACCCGTCCGACCAGTCGCCGCACGAAATACGCCTCGAGGGCACTGCAGCGCTGGCCGACTGAAGGGACCCTGCAGACCTGAGTCGACAGGTGTATGCTTGCCGATAGGCAACTATCTACGGCAGGGATCCACAATGACGTACATCGATGCGGACGACGTCAGCCGGCTACGCGCCGCGATCGGCCGCCTCTCGCGCCAGCTCAACGCATCGGTCGCCGACGTCGGCTTCAGCCCGAGCCAGCTCTCGGTGCTCGGGACGGTCGCTCGCCGGGGCCCCATCGGGATCGGCGAGCTGGCCGAACTCGAAGGCATCAACCCGACCATGCTGTCGCGCATCGTCGGCAAGCTGAGCGACGCCGACCTCATCGAACGCATCGCGCACCCCGACGACGGGCGCGCCGTCGTCGTCCAGACAACTGCCACCGGCCGCACGCTGCACGAGCGGGTACAAGACCAGCGCAGCGAGGCCATCGCCGCTCGGCTGGAGAAGATGCCCGACCTGCAAGCCGCTCAGCTGCTCGCCGCACTTCCGGCCCTCGAAGCATTGGCCGCCCGATGAGCGAAGCCTTTACTGCCAGGCGAATCGCCCTGAGTAAGCAGACGTTCGCCGCACTCGCGATCCCGAACTTCCGTCGCTACTTCACCGGCCAGGCGATCTCGCTGTCCGGCACCTGGATGCAGTCGGTGGCGCAGTCCTGGCTGATCTTCAAGCTCACCGGATCCGCGACCGACGTCGGCTGGGCCGTGGCGTTGCAGACGCTGCCCGTGCTGGTGCTCGGGCCGTACGGCGGGGTAGTGGCCGATCGGATCGACAAGCGCAAGCTGATGATGGTGCTGCAGTCGATGATGGGCGTCCTGGCGCTTGCACTCGGGCTGCTGGTCGTCACCAACAACGTTCACGTCTGGGAAGTGTTCGCCCTCGCATTCCTACTGGGCTTGAATAACTGCTTCGAGAATCCCGCGCGGCAGTCGTTCGTGCTCGAGATGGTCGGTGCGAAGGATCTTCGCAACGCCGTCAGCCTGAACTCCACGATGGTGAACGCCTCGCGTGCAGTTGGCGCGGCTATCGCGGGCGGCATCATCGCCGCCGGTGGCATCGGGTTTTGCTTCTTGCTGAACGCGGCCAGCTTCATCGCGGTCGTCTATTCACTCGCCTCGATGGACCTGAGTGCGCTGCGTCCGACACGCCCCACCCACCGGTCGAAGGGCCAGCTTCGAGAAGGCGTTCGTTACGCCGCTACGACCGCAGTCATCGGCGTCCCGCTCGTCATGATGGCGCTCGTTGGCTGCCTCGCTTATGAATTCCAGGTCGTGCTGCCCGCGCTTGCGAAGACCTTTCACGGCGGCGGCGCAACGTTCGGGTTCTTGACTGCCTCCATGGGCGTCGGCGCGATCGCGGGTGGCCTCTACACGGCCGCGCGCGGCCGCACCGGCATCCGGGCGATGGTGACGTCGTCCGCCGTTTTCGGTGTCGTATTGCTCCTCGCATCGGCCGCCCCCAATCTGCCGCTCGAGATCGTTGCGATGTTGGCCGTCGGCGCCGCGAGCGTGTCGTTCCTGTCCAAGGGCAACAGCTCGTTGCAACTCGCCGCAGCACCACAAATGCGCGGCCGCGTCATGGCCTTATGGGCCGTCGCGTTCCTCGGGTCGACGCCGATCGGCGGACCTATCGCGGGCGCCGTCAGCGAGTACTTCGGGGCCCGCTGGGGACTTGTCATGGGCGCCAGCGCGTGTCTCGTCGCGGCCGCCTTCGGTGCGCTGGTGTTACGGCGAATAGCGCGGTCGGACGTCGAGGGAAGCCACAGTCCGATCGCCCAGACTCCACCCGCGGACGCACTGACCGCCACCGCCGCCGTCCGCTAAAGGCCTGTCGGTTCTAGACCGCTAGCGGCTCGGGGCGCGCGATGTGGAAGCCCTGAACCCACTGCGCGCCAAGGCGTTCCAACGTAAGTAACTCGTCTGCCGTTTCGACGCCTTCGGCGATCAGGTCGGAGCCGATGTCCTTCGCGAAGGCGACCAGCGACGACGCGAGCGCGCGACGCGCAGGATCGTGATCGACGCCATGTGTCAACGACTGGTCGAGCTTGATGATCTCGGGCTGCAACAACAAGATGTGCCGCATGCTCGAAAAGCCCGCGCCGGTGTCGTCGATCGCAATCCGCGCGCCCTTCTCACGGAACCGGCCGATACGGCTGCGGATTGGCCCGTAGTCGTCGACCACGACGTGCTCCGTGAGCTCGAACACCAGGCGTTCGCAGATCGGATCGTCGACGAGGTAATCGAGCTTGCCGGAGAGCAACAACTCCGGGGAAACGTTGACCGCGAGAAACGCCTCGTCGGGCAGCCTCCCGGCCTGGGCCAGTGCCGCCGAGATCGCCTTCATCTCCAGCGTCGGCCCAAGACCGACGGACGCCGCTTCCTCGAACCACAGGTCGGGCGATCGCATCGGTTTGCCAGCGAACCGCGATAGAGCTTCGACCCCGACGATCGAGTGGTCAGCAATGTCGACGATCGGCTGGAACACCATCGCCAGCGAGGAGTCGTGCGCGATCACTTGCTCGATGCGCTCGAGGTGATCGTCCTGCTCGCGCTGGATCCGATCGTCGTCCTCCTTCATCTCGTCGAGTTCGCCATTCAGCGCGAAATTCTGATCCTGCAGCGCGTTGTGGAGGAACCGGTTCTCAAGCATGTTGCGCACGCGCAGAACAACCTCGATCGGGTCGAGCGGGGTGGCGATGAAGTCGCGCGCTCCCAGTGACAGTGCCCGGTGCAGGGTGTCAGGCGTCGTCTCGCCCATCACGACGACGACCGGAAAATGCCCGTTGTCACCGCTCGTCGCAGCAAGCTCCTCGAGCACGCCGTAGCCGTCGAGCCCAGGCATGTGCAGGTCGAGCAGGATCACATCGGGATCGGTCACTCGTGCGAGGTCGACACCGGCTCGCGGGTTCGTGGCGCAGGCGATGTTGCGCAAACCGGCGCCGCCCAAGACCGAGACCAGGGCGGCGACGTTAGCCGGGTTGTCGTCAACGACGATGACCCGCGCGTCAGCGAAACGGTGCAACATTTTTCGATCATGGACTGCGTCACATGAGGTAACAAGAGTCTTATGGCTGGTTTAGGGCGATTTGGGGCGGATGCCGTCCTTCACTCGGCTGACCTTAGGGTGGCGTTCATGCATGCGATCACGATGGTCGGGCCCGGCGACGCTTCCGTTCTGGAGTGGACCGAGGCCCCTGATCCGACGCCCGGCGTGGGCGACGTCGTCATCGCCGTGCGTGCCGCCGGGCTGAACCGCGCCGACCTGTCACAGCGCGCGGGCCACTATCCGCCGCCGCCGGGCGCCTCGCCGATTCTCGGACTCGAGTGTTCGGGTCGCATCGTCACCGTCGGGACGGACGTAGAAGGGTGGAGCGTCGGCGACGAAGTGTGCGCGCTGCTGTCCGGCGGCGGCTACGCGGAGTACGTGTCGGTGCCCGCGGGTCAGCTATTGCCCCTGCCGGCTGGGCCGTCGATCGTCGAGGCGGCCGGGTTGCCCGAGGCCGCCTGCACCGTCTGGTCGACGGTCTTTCAGGCGGCCAGTGTCCGTGCCGGCGAGACGCTGCTCGTGCACGGCGGCACCAGCGGGATCGGCACCTTCGCCATCCAGTTGGCGCACGCGTTGGGCGTGCGGGTTCTCACCACCGCCGGGACGCCGGACAAGTGCGAGCGGGCGGTCGCACTTGGTGCCGAGCTGGCGGTCGACTATCGGCGCGACGACTTCGTGTCCGCGATTCATTCCTATACGGACGGCGTGGGGGTCGACGTCATCCTCGACGTGGTCGGTGGCGAGTACTTAGGCCGCAACCTTGAAACCCTCGCGCCGGACGGTCGGCTCGTCGTGCTCGCCATGCAACGCGGACGCCGAGCCGAACTCGATCTCGGGTTGCTCATGTCCAAGCGCGGCACTGTGTACTCCGCGGGCCTGCGCGCGCGGCCCGCTTCGCAGAAGGCGGCCATCGTCGCCGCGGTTCGTTCGTCGGTATGGCCACTCGTCGAGTCGGGCGCCGTGCAAGTCGTCGTGCAGGCCGAACTGCCGATGACCGACGCCGCACAAGCACATCGCTTGATGGAGGCCGGCGACCACGTGGGCAAGATCCTGCTGACGCTGCCTGAGGCAATGGCGGCACCTGAGACAATCACTGCATGAGCATCGGCAGCGCGGAAGACGGCGGGAGCGATCGCTCGACTGAGAACTCCCAAGTCGAGATCGTTGATCCAAGCGACGATGGGCCGACTGGCACGGTCGCCGATCTGGTCAATCAGCCGGCCAAAGTCATGCGCATCGGCAACATGATTCGGCAGCTGCTGGAAGAAGTACGCGCCGCGCCACTTGATGAGGCGAGCCGCGTCCGGTTGAAAGAGATCCACGCGGCGTCCGTCAAAGAACTCGAGAGCGGTCTGTCACCTGAGCTGGTTGATGAGCTCGAGCGCCTCACGCTGCCGTTCACCGAGTCTGAGGTTCCGAGCGAATCGGAGCTGCGCATCGCACAGGCGCAGCTGGTCGGCTGGCTCGAGGGTCTGTTCCACGGAATCCAGACCGCGCTCGTGGCCCAACAGATGGCGGCGAACGCGCAAGTCGAACAGATGCGCCGCGCGCTCCCTCAAGGGACAGCCCCGGAAGGTCAGCGCTCCAACCAGGGCATGTACCTGTAGCAGACCTGCGCTAGGCGAACAGGTGCTCGAGGACCAGCGCGACACCGTCATCGTCGTTGGTTGCGGTCGTCAGACCGACCGCGGCGAGCACGTCGGCGTGCGCGTTCGCCATGGCGTAGCCGGCGCCGGCCCATGCGAGCATCGGCAGGTCGTTGAGCATGTCACCGAAAGCGACCACGTCGGCGCGGTCGATGCCACGTTCGGCTGCGAGGCTCGCCAGCGCGGTGCCCTTGGTGACGCCGAGCGGGCCCATCTCGACGAGTCCGCGACCGTTCGAATGGGTCGGCTCGACCAAGTCGCCAACAAGCCCGCGCGCGATCACCAACAACTCGTCGGCCTCGAGCTCGGGATGCGAAGCCAGCAACTTCGCGGCCGCGTGCGAAGTGACCACGTCGAGATCGTGGACCGGCAGTGCGACATCGGGGCCGATGTTCCAGCCACCGCGGTAGGCGTGCGACCGGTAGACGTCGAAGCCGTTCTCCACCGCAAAGCCGAGGTCCGGCAGCGCGGTCGAAAGCCGATCGACGACCCTGGCCACGGTGTCTACCGGGATCAGCGTCGACTCGAGAATTTGCTCGGTGTGCAGGTCGTAGACGATCGCTCCGTTGGAGCAGATCACGATGCCGTGGTGATCAGTCTGCTCGGCAATGTTGGTGATCCAGCGCGGTGGCCGACCGGTGACGAGAACGATGGTGGCGCCGGCCTTTTCGGCCGCGAGTAGCGCGCGCACAGTGCGGGTCGAAATCGTGCCGTCGGTCCTGACGATGGTGCCGTCGAGATCGGTCGCGATCATCCGCGGCGCGCCGGGTCGTTGTACCCGCTCCTCAGACACCGAGGCCCTACGCAATCGGCTCGAGCACCTCGCGCCCGAGGTACGGGCGCAAAGCAGCGGGGACGACGACAGAACCGTCGGCCTGTTGATGGTTCTCCAGGATCGCGACGATCGTGCGAGGGATCGCGACCAGGGTTCCGTTCAGAGTTGCAGCAGACCGGACGCCGTCGGCGTCGCGCATGCGGATGTTCAACCGCCGCGCCTGAAACTCGGTGCAGTTCGACGTCGAGGTGACCTCGCGATATTTGCCTTGCGTCGGCACCCACGCTTCGCAGTCGTACTTGCGGGCTGCGCTCGAGCCAAGGTCACCCGAGGCGACGTCGATCACCCGGTACGGGATTTCGAGTGAATCGAGAAAGTCTCGTTCCCAGCCGAGCAGCCGCTGATGTTCGGCGACCGCATCCTCGGGTGCGCAGAACGTGAACATCTCGACCTTGTCGAACTGGTGCACCCGAATGATGCCCTTGGTGTCTTTGCCGTAGGTGCCGGCCTCACGCCGAAAGCACGGTGAAAATCCGACATAGCGCAACGGCAGTTCGTCAACCGTCAGCGTCTCGTCCATGCGATACGCCGCGAGCGGCACTTCCGCCGTCCCGACGAGGTAATAGTCGTCGGCCTCGAGCCGGAACACGTTCTCCGCCGCCTGGCCGAGGAATCCGGTGCCCTCCATGGCGCGCGACCGCACGAGCGCGGGCGGCAGCATCGGCGTGAAGCCAGCGGCGACCGCCTGCATCATCGCCATGTTGACGAGCGCGAGTTCGAGCAGCGCGCCGACACCGGTCAGGTAGTAGAACCGCGAACCGGAGACCTTGGCAGCACGCTCGACGTCGATCGCGCCGAGGATCTTGCCAAGCTCGACATGATCGCGCGGCGTGAAGTCAAACGACGGCACCGTGCCGACGGTGGCGATGAGCTCGAAATCGTCCTCTCCACCCTCGGGCACGCCTGGCTCGACGATGTTGGACACGGCCAGCGACGCATCGCGAAGTGCCTCATCGGCGACGGTGAGTTCGCCCTCAGCTTCGCGCACCTCAGCCGCGAGATCCTTCGCGTGCGCTAAGAGCGCTTGCTTGTCGGGGCCGACGGCACCGGCGACTTCTTTGCCCAGCGTCTTCTGCGATGCGCGCACAGTGTCGAAGCGCAGCACCGCGGCGCGCCGACGTTCGTCGGCCGCGAGCAGCACGTCGACGAGCGCTGGATCCTCGCCGCGGGCGCTCTGAGAAGCGCGCACCCGGTCGGGGTCGTCGCGCACCACCTTGATGTCGATCACCGCACGAGGCTATCCGAGGCGGTTGTGGAGTCAGGCTTCGCCCGAACGGACGCGCGCGAGCCACGCAGCCGCGTCGTGGAACTCGGTGTCCGAGGTGCCGCGCCTCATCGTCGGCGGCAGGCCGTCGGCCCGCGGGTAACTGCCGAGGAAGCGGACGTCGCTGCAGATGCGCCGCAGCCCCATCAACGCCTCACTCACTCTCGCGTCGACGATGTGACCTTCACAGTCGATGGAGAAGCAGTAGCGGCCGAGCCCGACGCCAGTCGGACGCGACTCGATCCAGGTCAGGTTGATCCCGCGCACGGCGAACTCGGTGAGGATCTCGAGCAGCGCGCCCGGATGGTCATCGCCGATGAAGGCAACGAGTGAGGTCTTGTCGGTGCCGGTCGGAGCGGCGGGGACCGAGGGCGGCTCGACGAGCACGAACCGCGTGACCGCACCTGCGTGATCGTGGATGTCGTCGTCGATCACCTCGAGCCCGTAACGCTGCGCAGCTAGGGCCGACGTGATCGCCCCGTCGAGGCTCGACGCGGGCGACGCGACCGATGCGGCGGCCTCGGCGTTCGACGCCGACGTCACGATCTCGACATCGGTGAGGTTATCGGCGATCCAACGCCGGCATTGCGCCTCGGCTTGCGGATGTGCGGTCACTCGTTTCAGCGACGAACGCGACGTGCCGGGCCGCACAGCGAGCGCAAACCCGACGTCCAGCAAGACCTCGCGGCTGATGTGCAGCAGCTCGCCGGTCGACAACTCGTCGATGGTCGTGGCGACCCCACCGCCGACCGAGTTCTCCAGGGGCACCAACGCGGCGTTGACCTCACCGCGCCGAACCGCGTCAAGCGCCGCGGAAACGCTGCGGTACGGCAGCAGTTCGGCGCCTGCGGCTGCGGGGATCGTGCGCAACGCCGCTTCGGTGAAGGTGCCTTCGGGGCCTAAGTACGCATAGCGCGACGCCGTGTCTGCAGCCATCAGGACTCAATCGGATCGACGGCGGGCAGTTCGACGTCGTCGTCGTCAAAGAGTCGGACCTCGTCACGTTCGCCCCGCCGGACAAGGACAGAAGGCACGTCCTCCTGGACGGCATGAGGCTTCTGGACGGCGGTTGGCTGGCGTCCGCTCGGACCTGCGCCTGCCCTGGTCGCAAAGGCGATCGCCTGGCGTTCCTCGGGTGAGAGCTGCTGGTCGCTGGTGCCGCCTTTGACGCCCTTGGCATACGAGCGCGTTTCGGTGCGGCCGTGAATAGCGCTGATCACCAACCCGTCGCCGGCGTCATCGAGTAACGCTGCGGAGAACGACATGCGGCCACCCATGTCGCGAAAGGCGTCGTAGCGCACGACGGCGACGTGGCGAAGTGCATCGGCGACGTCGAGACGCAGATCGTGCATGCGGCCCTCGACCGACGACAGTTCGGCGCGCAGCCGGGCAACCAGCTCGACCTGCTTGGCCGCCGCGGACAGGAACGACTCGGCGCTGTCGCCGTCCTGCAAGATCGCCAGGTTGCGGCGAAGCTTGCGCAGCCGAAGGTGTGCGAAGAGTGCGACCAGGAGTCCGACGCCACCGGCGGCCGTCCCGATCACGGCAAGCAAGGCGGCAGTTGAACTGGAGAGCGACACGGCCCTCATGCTAACGGGCCGCCAGCCAGTATCGTCCGGCCATGGGAGTCGTCCGGATACTGGCGCTGATCGGCGGATTCGCCATCCTGGCCGGCACCACGTCGAGCGTGCTGCGCACCTTCGTCGTCCCGCGCGGGGTTCTTTCGAGGGTGTCGGACATGGTCCTCGATGCCACCGTGCGGGTGTGCCGGATGGTCGCCGACAAGTTCGCAGAGTACGAGCGGCGCGACAACATCCTGGCGTGGGCGGCGCCGCTGTCGCTGATGACGCTGCTCTTCACTTGGATCGCCTCGTTCTGGATCGGCTACAGCCTGCTCGACTTCGGGTTCACCCATTTCAGCGTCGGTATGGCGATGCGCCAGGCCGGCTCGTCAATTGCGACTCTCGGTTTCGCCGCATCCCCGAGCGGATCGCTGACGATTCTCGACATCGCCGCCAGCATCACTGGCATGGTGGTCGTCGCCCTGCAGATCGCCTACCTGCCGACCCTCTACGCGGCGTACAACCGACGGGAGTCGCTGATCACCGTTCTGTCGGCACGCGGTGGCGAACCGGCGTGGGGCCCGGAAATTCTGGCCCGGCACGTGTGGCTCAATCTCGAAGGGAACCTCCCAGAGCTTTACAGCAACTGGGAGAACTGGGCCGCCACCGTGTCGGAGAGTCACACCAGTTACCCCGTGTTGATCCACTTCAGGTCGCCGCAGCCCCTGCGCTCCTGGCTGATCGCCCTGCTCGGCGTCATGGATGCAGCTGCGCTGCAAACCGCGCTCGCCCCGACAACTGCGCCCGTCGAGGCCCGCCTGCTGCTGCAGATGGGATATCTGACTTTGCGCGATCTCGCGGCGATCGAATCCATCCCGACTCGCCACGACCCTTCGCCGGACGATCCGATTCGGCTGCCCTACGAAGAGTTCGCGGAAGCGGTCGAGATGTTGAGCACGGTCGGCCTGCCGACCGAACGAACAGCTGCACAGGCATGGCCGCATTTTCGGGGCTGGCGGGTCAACTACGAGGACGCCGCCTACGGGCTCGCGAGGCACATCGACGCAGTCCCCGCGCGATGGTCGGGTACCCGGCGCCGTGAAGACCAACCGATCCCGCCAGTCCGGCCAGTCAATCGGCAGCCGACGACGACCGACCTGTCAGTGAGCGGCGAGTTGGCCGAGGAAAGTCAGTGAGCCGATAACGGTGCCGTCGTCGGCATGTAAAGGCGTCGCGATCGCATCGAGGGTGAGCGTCACAGCATCTGACCTACGCAGCCGAACCAGCCCGCGGTTCAGCATGCCGGTGACAATGGCCTGAGTCGGCGGCACCAGAGTTTCGTCAGGCATCGGTTCTGCGGCGCTGCTGAAGTCAACCAGGGTGAACACGTCGCCAACCAATCGACGTCCGACTAATTCGACTGGAGCTTCCGCGAACAACGCGGCCGCCCCGGCAGAGATCCCGGCGATGCGACCCTCCCGGTTTAACACGAGGCACGGATCAGCCGACGTGGCCACGACCGTGACCCACGCGCGCAGTGTTTCGCGCAGCGGCGCGAGCTCCGGTGAACCCCGCTGAATCAGCGGAATCAACAAGTACGACATGCCGTCGTGTTTGGAACCGGGCACGACTGCTACCCCAACGTCAGTCACCCGATTACCACATCCCCCAGTTATTGCTTGCTCATCAGCGTGACACACGCGCAGCGGCGCGGACACTGTGCATAGGTACAGACCCCGCGAGTCCATTCGGCGCAGCGCATGCTGCGCAAATAGCCGCATACCCTCGCAGGTCGTCCGCCAGCTGAAGCGATTACGCGGTGCTTTTTCTCAGCAGGCGACAGAATTTCCTCACTCGGCGCGAGACGGCCTCTCTTACGAGTGAGGCGGCGGAGTTCTGTCGGTCATTGAATAGCGCAGCCTGGCCATCGCATTCTCCGGTCCACTCGCGACGCCCGAATCGATGAAGAGTTCCATGACCCGATCGCCCAGCTGATCGACGTCCCATCGCCGTTTGCCGTTTTCGATGACGGCGGCCGACGTCCATGGCCGGTAGATCTCGACGGTGTCGCCCTGCACGCCGAAAACCTTGCCGCTGATGTGCGCGGACGCCGGACTGCACAGGAACGCCACCATCGGCGCGACATTGTCGGGATGCCAGAAGTCGAATTCTGCAGTGTCCCCAGAGATAGTGTCCGCTGGGATGGTGCCTTCAGGGACAGCGTCGCCGATCTCGCCATAGGCACCCTCGGTCATGCGGGTACGGGCTGCCGGTGCGATGGCGTTGCACGTGACCCCGTAGCGCGCCATTTCCTGAGCGACGATCGTGGAGAAAGCGGCGATGCCTGCTTTCGCGGCGCCGTAGTTTGCCTGGCCGAAGTTGCCCAACAGCCCCGACGTACTTGAGGTGCACACGATGCGGCCAGGGCCCCCGCGCTCCTTCCAGTGCGCGCAGGCCGCGTGGGTCAGTGCGTAATGCCCCCGCAGGTGAACGGCGATCACCGCGTCCCATTCCTCGGCGCTCATCTTCGCCAGCGTGCGGTCGCGGACGATGCCGGCGTTGTTGACGACCGCGTCGAGCCGACCGAAAACGTGGATCGCCTGATGCACCAAGGATTGCGCAGCCTCGACCCCACTGCAGTCGCCGACGTGCGCGCTCGCGATACCGCCGGCCTCAGCGATCTCCGCGACGACTGCGGCCGCGACCTCCGCATCGACGTCGTTGACGACGACTCGTGCACCGTGGCTAGCGAGTTCGATCGCCTCGCCGTGCCCGATGCCACGACCGGCGCCGGAGATAACCACCACGACGTCATCGAGTAGTGCCATAACGCGACGCTAGCTGATGCCGACGAGATCGGGATGCGTTCGAAACCAGTCGATGGTTGTCGGTGTCGGGCATCGTGGGCTCGGGTGCCACCGACGGGGGATGCAGTGGCACCCGAGCGAGGGAACACTACAACGGAAGAGCAGGCACCTGATCGTCGATCTTGATCGACTCACGGCTGTTGAGCTCGCGGTCGATCCACTCACGGTCGGTCAACGGGATGACCGCCCACACGGTCGTCGACGAATCGTGCTGCTCGACGCCCCATCGGGCAGCGAGGGTCGCGACAATCGACAGCCCGCGACCCCTCGTGTCGGTCGAACCCGGCTCGGCGACCATTGGCTGCGTGGGCGAACCGCCGTCGGTCACCGAGATCTCGACGCCGTGCTCACCGACGCCCCAGGCGATCGCGAGCTGCCCGTCTTCGAGCGCGCGAGCGTGGAGCACCGCGTTGCCGACCAACTCGGTCGCGATCAAGGCGACCTCTTCGCGAACCAGTTCCGGTAACACCGCAAGATCATCGCGTAGCACGGCTCGCACGTAACCGGCACTAGCAGGCGTTGGCGACACACGCAGAGAACTCACTGACCGTACGTTCCCCTCCAAACATGGTCAAAACCTCACCCGGAGCCCTTCACCCCGATGCCAGGCAAGGTCACTTCAAAACAGCTGCCCCCGCCGTCCCGCGGTAGAGCGCGAACCGCGCCGCCGTGCGCCTCGAGCAGCCGTTGCACGATGTAGAGGCCGAGACCGACCCCGCCGAATCGCCGCCGCTCGCCGCCGACTTGGTAAAAGCGTTCGAATACCTGGGCGTGCTCACCGGCTGGGATTCCGAGGCCACGGTCGCAGACCTGGGCGATGATCGTCTCGCCCTGCGCGCGGGCCGACACGGTGATCGCACCACCGTCCGGGGAGTACTTGATCGCGTTTTCCAGCAGCTGACTGAAGACGATCTCGATCGAGCTCGGATCGCCGATCGCGGCGGGCAGATCAGGCGCGATGTCGAGCACGAACTCGTGCCCTTGGGCGACGTTCTTGAAGCCGGCAATCGCGGTGCGCAGCATCCCTCCGAGATCGAACACGACATGACTTGTCGTTGGCGCGGCCAGGCCGGCGCGCGAACCCAGCAGGAGTTGCTCGACCAGGGCCGCGAGAGCCCTGGTGCGTTCGGCGATGCGCTCGACCGAGCTACGCCGCTCCTCGTCGCTGATGTTCTCCCAGTGGGTCAACAACGTCGACGCATAACCCTGGACGACGGTGATCGGCGTCCGCAGTTCATGGCTCGTCACGGCGAGGAACAGGTCCTTGCTCTCCTCGATCGACTTCGAACGGCTGACATCGCGGAAGTCGACGACGGTCTCACCGGTGTCGGCGATCTGCGCGACCAGTACCTCGAGCCAGCGGCCCGATTCCAGCTGGTGCTCGGAGACCACACCAGGGTCGGGCGCCGGGAAGGGCAACGGCTGGCCGAGCACTTCGGCCTGTGCCAGCCCGGTCAGTTCGTGCGCGGCCGGATTCCACTGCCGCACGAGACCGTCGGCGTCAACCACGGCCATGCCGTCGACCGTGGCCTCGATGACGGCCCGTTCGTGCTCGCGTTGGCGTCGGGTCAGGTCGTACGCGCGCGCATTCGCAAGAGCTGCGCCGGCGGCCTCGCCGAGCAGTTCGAGCACACTGAGTTCGGCCTTGCCCAAAGCCCTGCCCTGCGCAACAAAGAACACGTACAGGGCGCCGGACGGCAGCCCGTCGAGGCGGGTCAGCCCGATCGCTAGCCGGGGCAGCCGTGCACTCGTGGCTGCGACAAGATTCGAGGTGTTCGGGTAATCGTCGTTGTTCAGGGCCATCGACGCGCGCCCCGATTGGAGCACGGTAGCGACGGCCGATTCGACCAGCGGAATCCGCTCACCGACGAGCTGCGGATCGAGGCCGGAGACCGCAGCAATCACCAGGTCGTCACCATCGAGCAACACGTAGGCGGCGCCATCGGCCGCCAGCAATTCGCGGCCAGACTCGCTGATCCGCTGCAGCACGGTCGGCAGGTCAAGATCGGAGTTCAGGGTCGCGATGACGGACGCGAGCCGCCCTACCAACTCGACCCGGCGCCGCAACGCCCGCTGCACCGCGCGCTCCTGGGTGGCATCGCGCATGACGGCGAGCCACCCGTCGATCGGACCGTCGAGCCACGCCCGCAGCGGGCTGAAGACGATCCACACGTCGACGAGGCTGCCGTCGGCCCGCCGCCGCGTCGTGGCAAGGGACACGTCTTCGCCGGCCATGACTTTGGCCAAGGCGGCATCACGTTCCTGCTGGGCATTCTCGTCAGGAATGCCGGGAAATTGGCCGCCTAGAACACTTTTTGCGGTCCAGCCAAAGAGTCGCTCGGCGCCAAGGCTCCATAACCGGATGCGCCCTTCTCGATCGGCTGCCACGACCGCGTCAACCATCGCGTCGAGAGCGCGGGCCGCGAGGAGGTTGTCGGACATGCCGTCATCGTGTCACCGCACGGAGCTCGCGACCCCAGAATGCGGAGCTCGCGACCCCAGAATGCGGAGCTTGCGACCCCGGAATAGGCAGGGTTCGGCCGACGAACGTGCCCTACGCTAGGCGACATGCTGATCGTGACGACTAACGACATCCCGGGGTACCGGGTCGACGAGGTTCTCGGTGAGGTCTTCGGGCTCACCGTGCGGTCACGCAACGCCTTCAGCCAGATGGGCGCCGGCCTGAAGTCGATCCTCGGCGGCGAGCTGCGCGGCATGACCACAGCGCTCACCGAAAGCCGCAACCAGGTGATGCAGCGGCTCATCGACGAGGCGACGGCACGAGGCGCGAACGCGATCCTCGCGATGCGGTTCGACACCTCCGAAATGGGCGGCGTCTGGACCGAGATCTGCGCCTACGGAACGGCCGTTCGGGTCACAAAGCTCTAATAGCGAAGGCCCGCACTGCGATCGTCAGCACCGCGGCGGCGACGAACGACAACAGTGATGCGCTCATCCAGGTCTGCGACGTGAAGTGAATGTCGCGCGCGACGCGGCCCCAAAACCCTGCCCAGCGTGGGATCACGCCGGGGTTGACGAGCTGGTACACGCAGAACCCGACGATCCAAGGCAACAACATCGACCATCTGGACGGCGCGCGCTCGGCGACGTCCCAACGCCGATGTCCGTGCAAGACGAAGTAGTCGACGACCAGGACGCCGAACAACGGCACGAAGACTGACCCGATCAAATACAAGAAGTTCTGGTAGTTGCTGATGTGAAACAGCAGTGCGAGCAAGGTCGCCGCGGTGCCGACAATGAAGGCAAGAACGCGCCGATCCCAATGCGGGCGCAGGTTCTGGGTACTCACCGCGGTGGAGTAGACGTCGCAGAAGGACTGGTCGATCTCCCGGATCGCGAGTACCGCGAACGCCGCTTTGCCGAGGAACACGGCGATGAACGCACCCCAGACGCCGTGGTTGGAGCCGTCACTGGCGCCCGGCACGCTCAGGATCGCCACGATGCCCAGCGCGTAACACGCCGTCTGGGTGACGGTGTAGCCAACGAACGCTGCACTGAACGCCGTCCGCCCTGATTTTGAATGGCGTGAGTAGTCGGCCGCGACCGGAACCCAGGAGATCGCGACAGCGAGCGCGGTATCGACTGCAGGCCAGAACTCGCGCCACGAACTGTGGGCGACCGGTGGAAGTGGGCGCCGCAGCAGTTGCACGAACAGGTAAACGACAACGATCACGACCGCGACGGTCACGTACTTGCGAAGCAGCCGGACGACGCCGAGCGGGCGAAGGGCCAGCGCGGTCGTGATGACGCCGGCGATCAGGACGTAGCCGTTTTGCGGGACTGATGGCCAGAGCTGGTGGGCGGCCGACGCGATGATGACGATCTCGAAGGTGGCCCAGCCGAGGAGCTGCAAGATGTTCAGGCCGGTCGGCAGATACGAGAGGCGAGCGCCGAAGAGGCCGCGCAACAAGACCATCGCCGGCGATCCGGTGCGCGCGCCCGGGATCGCCGCCAGCCCGATCGCGGCTGCACCGAGCGCGGTGCCGACGAACGTCGCGAGCAGCGCCGCGGTGAGAGGCAGGCCCGGACTGCCGGTCCGAGGCTGCAACACGAAAAGCGCCGCTGTGAAGCCGAGCAGGCTGACGCCGAGGTTGCCCCAAAGCCCTACCTGATCGAAGAAGCCGAGCGCCTTGGCGGCTGGCTCATCGAGAGTGATCGGTGCCTCAGGGTGCGTCGACACGGTTGCCGTCATTTGCTACTCCCTACGCCGGCATTACCCGGACAGGTTCGAGCGGTCGGCAGCCCTACCGGAGAATTCCGGCCAGCCACCCTCTCAGCCCGGTTTTGCCCGAGCTCCCGCGGTGTGCGGCTGCCAGCGTACGCGCCGGCAGCGCTTCGCCACGACGAGCCTCGGCTCGGTGGTCCGAGGTCGGTGTGGTCTCGCGGTGTCAGAATCGCCGTGTGCCCGCTTTGCGCGTTCTCGTCTTGCACAACCGGTATCGATCCGATCAACCGTCAGGTGAGAACGTGGTGGTCGACCTCGAGATCGAACTTCTGCGCGAGGCGGGCGTTGAGGTCGTCGACTACCAGCGCTCGAGCGACGAGATCGCCGGCTACTCGCCGCGACAGCGAGTCGCCCTGGCGACGCGGCCAATCTATGCGAAGGATTCCGTCGCTGCCGTTACGCAGCTCATAAAAGAGCACCGGCCCGACCTCGTCCACTTGCACAACCCTTACCCGCTGCTCTCACCCGCGGTGCTGCAAGCGGCGCGCACGCTGGGGGTTGCCACAGTGCTGACCGCGCACAATTACCGGCTGGTGTGTGCAAAGGGCACCTTCTTTCGCGACGGTCAGCGCTGTCATGACTGCGAGGGCAAGGTGCTGCCGTGGCCGGCCGTGACGCACGCGTGCTACCGCGGGTCGCGAGCGCAGAGCGTCGTCATGGGCACAGCGCTGGTTGTGCACCGGCGCACTTGGCACGGCGCCGACCGTTTCATCGCGCTGACGCCGGCGATGGCCGATTTTCTGACCCACAGCGGCGCGCCCGCGGATCGGGTCGTCGTCAAACCCAACACGGTCCGCGACCCAGGTCCGGTCCAATCCGGTGTTCGCAAAGGCTTCGTCTTTGCCGGCCGGCTGTCGAGGGAAAAAGGTGTGGATCTGCTGATGGAAGCCTGGGACCAACATCCGGTCGGTTCCCTCGGCACGCTGCACATCGTCGGTGAGGGCGAGCTGCGGAGCCAGGTCGCTGCGTTCGCCGACCGACGCGGGGACGTGCAACACGATGGCGTCCGCGACCGCGGCGAGCTACAACAGTTGCTCTCGACAGCGGCCGTTGCGGTTGTGCCGTCTCGTTGGGACGAGATCTGCCCGATGATCGTGCTTGAGGCCTTGTCACACGGCTGCCCGGTTCTCGCGACAGCTCGCGGCGGCTTGCCGTATCTGGTCGGCTCCGGTGGATGGGTCGTCGACGACACCGTCGGCGCGCTGTCGGCCGGACTCACGCAAGCAGCGGGCGAGGCTCTCGATCGGACGTCGGCAGCGCGGGCCAGGTACACGGAAGAATTTGCACCCAAGCCGACGATCGCTCGGTTGATCGAGGCCTATGAAGGCGCCCGGTCGGCAGGTACGTGATGACGGACTCGACCAATGTCGTCGCGATACTGACGAGCCACAATCGCCGGGCGCAGACCATCGATTGCCTACTTGCGTTCTTCGCCCAAACGATCGACGGCGTCGCGCTGCGTGCTGTCCTGGTCGATGACGGCAGTAGCGACGGCACCGCCGATGCCGTGGCCGCCGAGTTTGCGCGGTGCACGGTGCTGCGGGGCGACGGTACCCTGTATTGGGCGAGAGGCATGGCTACGGCTGAGGCCGAAGCTCTGCGTCGCACGCCCGATTACATATTGTGGCTCAACGACGATGTCACGTTGGCGCCAACGGCGGTCAGCACACTCATCAACATTGCTACCGATGTAACTGCCACCGATGTATCGAGACCACTCGTCGTCTCAGGCGCTCTCGTTGACCCGGTGACAGGCGATGACAGCTACGGCGCGATGCGCCGGATCGACTGGCACCCGATGCGCTACGCGTTAGTGCATCCGAACGGGAGCATCCAAGACGCAGACACGTGCAACGGGAATGTCCTTCTGGTGCCTGCGGGAACGCTGCGGTCTGTTGGCGGAATCGATGGTGGCTTCGAACACGGCTACGCCGACTTCGACTACGGGCTGCGGGTGCGCAAGGCTGGCGGTCGCGTGGTTCTGTCGCCAGCGCCGGTCGGCACTTGCCGAGAGAACACCTCGTTCGAGGCTCGAGCCCGGACGGCAGGAACGATTCGCGAACGGCTGCGGGTACTCGGTGACGTCAAGGGCCGCCCATGGCGTTCGGAAGTGCGCTACTTGCGGCGTCACGCCGGCTTGTGGTGGCCGGCCGTGTTCGCGATCCCGTATCTCAAGGCCGTTGGATCAGTTCGCCACCGAACCTCCGCGAGCGGCCACTCGAAACGAACCGTGGTGATGCTCGAAGGCACCGCATCGGACTATCGCGCACCGCTCTACCGCGAACTCATCGACCGACTCGACGCACCGTTCGTCCTCGGCGCCGACACCGCGTCGCCGTCCATTGAGGTAGCTGTGTCGACCGCCGGAGGACGGTTTGTGAAACTGCCAGCCCGTCGCCGCGCAGGTGTCTGGACCCACGCCGACGGCTTCGAAGATACGACTTCGGTCGTGGTGTTCACTCGGTCGTTCTCGTTTCTTAGACGCGAGCGACCCTCGACGATCGTGGTCACCGAGATGGGCCTGCGGGCCGCACAGGCTGCGTTGTACAAGCTGCTTCATCCGCGAGTCAGGCTGGTCATATGGGCTCGGCTCTCGGAGCGCTCAGAGAAGGGTCGTTCGCTCGCCCGACTTCAGTTGCGACGTGTGCTGGCCCGCTTTGCGACGGCAGTGATCGTCAACGGACCCTCCGGAGCTCGCTATTGCGAAGACCTCGGCGCTTCGCCGACCAAGATCGTGGTCATCCCGCAAGTCTCGGCAATACCCGGCGCCACCGCGACCGAGCTCAAGAACCGACGGCGCAGTAACGGACTACCTACGTTCCTTTACGTCGGACAGCTCGTGCCACGCAAGGGCGTTGATCTCCTCATCAAGGCAGTGGCCGGGGCAGCGCTCCCGTTGCACTTGCGAATCATCGGCAGCGGACCGCAGCTCGCGGAACTCAAAGACCTGAGTAACACGCTTGGGACCTCTACGGACTTCGTCGACTGGATCAACGATCCAGACGAGCTACGGCGCGAATACCTCCACGCCGATTACTTCGTGTTGCCGTCGCTCGCCGATGAGTGGGGTCTCGTGGTCGTCGAAGCGCTGAGCCAAGGCACACCCGTCGTAGGCAGCATCTACTCCGAAGCTGTGGCCTCACTTGTTGTGCCCGGACTCAATGGCTTCTCATTTGCACCCGATGACCACGCACTGTTGGTATCCGCTCTCGACGACGCCACGCGACTCAGCGCCGAGGACTGGCAACATGCGAGCGCTGCCGCGGCTCACTCCGTAGAAACAATCACGGTCGCAACCACCGCCGAACGATTCCGCGCTGTCGTGGCCGGGCCATGAGATCGTCGAGTATGGCCGCATCGGTCGACACACCAGCAGGCGCAACGACTGTCCGTCGATATCAGATTCGCCGGACAGCAGTTGCCACCGTCGGCGCTCGGATAGCAGCAATCGGCGCGTCGCTCATCGCCGTCCGATTGATCCTGCACACCGTGGGCGCAGAACGCTTCGGGCTGTGGACGGCTATCAATGCGTCGATCGCGCTGTTGAGCTTCGCCGATCTCGGTATTGGCAACAGCCTGCTCACGGCGCTGAGCAGAAGTCGAGCACGTGATGACACTGCGTCGGTTACCAAGCTCGTTTCAAGCGCGACCTACGCGTTCGCTGCTATCGCGGCCGTCTTGACGGTCATTCTCATCGTGCTCTTCGCGGCAGTGAACTGGGCGAATGTGTTTCGGGTTAACGGAACGATCGCGGCGCGAGACGCTGACTCGACCTTCCTGGTCGTCGGCCTGTCATTGGTGGCGGCGCTGCCATTAACGATCATCGCGAAACTCCAGCTTGCCTACCAACAGGGCTACCGGACTCAGCTCTGGACGATCGTTGGTCAGGCGGCTGCACTGCTGAGCCTCGTTCTTGCGGTGCGGGCGCACGCGTCACTGCCGGTACTCGCCGCGTGTGTGCTCTTCGTTCCGGTTGCGGCACAACTTGTCAACGCGTTGCTGTCGTTTGGCCGAGAGCACGCTGCTCTGGTGCCAAGACGCTCACTCGTCGACGCCGCAACGACTCGTGCATTGCTCGCGACCGGCTTACTCTTTTTGTTCCTTCAACTGTCCTGGACGGTGGCATTCGCGTCGGACAATCTCATCATCGACCGGATTCTTGGAGCCAATGCGGTGGCCGGCTACGCCATTCCGTATCAGGGCTTTTCGGCAATCGCGACGTTGGCTGCGCTTCCCCTTGGAGCGCTGTGGCCGGCCTACACCGATGCAGCCACTCGTCACGACCTTGACTGGTTACGCCGGCGAGTTCGACGAACCATCGTTGGTATGGCAGTCATCGGAATCGCGCTCGGCGCTCTTTCCTTGCTGATGGCGCGCCCCCTACTTGGTCTGTGGGTCGGGCACAGTACGCACTACAGCACGTCGTTGCTCTTGGGGTTCGCCCTTTGGATCCCGGTCTTCTGCGTCGGCAACGCGGTCGCGGTGTACCTCAACGCCATGGGCGTTGTGCGCTTCCAAGTCGTGACGGTCTCGGTCATGGTGGTGGCGAACCTCGCATTGAGCATCGCGCTTGTGCGCGCGTGGGGGCCGGCTGGCGCGATTTATGGGTCGCTGATTTCTTACACTCTCTTCGTGGCTATCCCGTGCGCGTGGTACTTGCCCCGGCATCTACACAGTCTCGGTGCAGCGTCAGGTCAGATCGAAGCGGCGGTATCACAGGCGTCCAGCAGTCCCACTCCGTAAATCTCTGTTCGCTCTCGCGCGCGCTCTTGCGCGGCCTGCGTCGCTTTCGGACTCGGGGCCTGTGCTGATGCCCACATCGACTGGAGCATCTTCGCCAGCGAACCGGCACTCTCGACATCGAAAAAGCAAGCGCCGAACTCAGCCGCTTGCTCGCGGTGAACAGGAATGTCGGAACAGAGCAAGGGTGTTCCCAGCGCCTTCGCATCTTCGATCGAGGTGTTCCACCCCTCGTAACGCGATGGCTGAAGCAATAAAGATGCCGAGCGCATCAGGGCGATGAAGTGGGCATAGGGCACCTGGCCGAGCACGATGACCTGACCGCTGAGACCGGCCTTCGCGATCCGCTGCAGCAGGTCTGATACATAGCGGTTCGCCGGGTCGCGGTTGTCAGCCGGTAGCCCGGTCATCACGACGGGAATGGCGACTCCCGCATTCGAAGCCTCCGCCACCGCATCGACTACGAGGCCGTGATTCTTGTGCTGCCAGAATTGATTTGCCACCAGCACGAAGCGGGGCGGTAGGTGGTACAGGCTGCGGACGGCATCCGCATCCGTGTTCGCATCACCGTTCGCATCACCGCTCGCATCACTGGCCGCAGTCGCGAACGCCAGCGCAGATGGGAAGGGCAACACCCTTAGCTTCGATGACTGCATCGGGTAGATCGCGCGGAATTGCTCGGCCATCGCGTCGCTCGACACCAAGACGACATGGCAGCGGGCCGCCACCTTGGCATACGTGCGATCACGGTCCGCTCGTTCGGCAGCAGAGAAGAACTCAGGCATCGCACGGTGCTGAAAGTCAGCGATCCATCCAACGCTGCCGGCCAGCCGCGGCCGCAGCGGCGCCGACATCAATGGCAGCACGGCGTCCGGCTTGCGAGTCCGTAGATATGCAAGCGGATCTATCGCGTCGGGCAGCGACAGTGCTCGTCTTATCTTCCGGTCCGTCGCCGAGCGTGATTCGCCCCAGCTCCGAGACTGGCCCGACTTCGCGCTCGATGGTGCGAGGTCGACGACCTCGATGCCGAGTTCGGTAAGGGTGGCGTCGCCCGCCTGCACGCGTCGCGATACGAAGAGGACCGATCGATCCGAGGCTGCGGCGCAAGCAGAGATCGACCGGGCCATCATCCGACTGACCTGCCCACCCGCCGTCCAATCATCGCCGCCCGCATCGACGACGGCGATGCAACTGGCCTTCGTCATGTGGTCGACCATGCCGCGACGCAGGCAGCGACAGCGGCGGCCAACGTGCGCGGCTGCCACTGCGGCAACAACGCGCGCAGCGTACTGATGTCGGCCTGCCAGTGATCGGGATCTCCAGTGGTCTGCTTGTCGAGAAAGCGAACCGCCTTGTCCGATGCCGCTGCGGCTACGACATCGCTCGCCGCCTGGCCGACTGTCGAGCGATCGCCCGAAGCGATGTTCACAACCCCAGGGTTGCGGGTGATCTCACACAGCGAGACAACCGCGACCGCAACGTCGTCTACGTGAAGGTAGTCACGCGACGAACTGCTTGATCCGGTCAGGACGACCTCGTCAGTGTCTGCGGAGCTGAGCTGGCGGTAGATCTCCCATATGAGGAGTCGCCGCTGGCCAGGTCCAAGCACCGAGAAGAGCCGGCACGCGAGCACGTCGATTCCGAAACACGAGGCGTACTGCTGCCCGAGTGTTTCTGCCATGGCCTTCGCGTATCCGTACGGTGAGAGGGGCTGCGCGGGCGCCGTCTCGGCCACCGGCAACGTCGCGGGCTGGCCGTATACGGCGGCGCTCGACAAGAGAACCGCTCTAGCTGGGATGCCAGTCCGACGAACCGCATCGAGCACGTTTGCCCAACTCATCAGCCCGGTTCGAAGGTTAGGCACCGGCGACAGGAATGAGTCGCCGACCGAGGCCGGCCCGGCCGCGTGGATCACAGCATCGGGTTCGTACTTGGCCACGATGTCAGTGAGGTCATCGTCGACCACATCGACGCAATGGTGGGCACCTTGCCAACCGGCTGCCGGCTGCGCCGACCGACTGAGTCCGATCAGCTCGTGCCCGCGCGCGGCAGCTGCGGCACCCAGCGCTTGGCCGAGAAATCCGCGGCTGCCGGTGATCAGCATCTTCATCTGGGTTGATCGGCCTTCGTGAGCTCACGAATGACGCGTGCGGGCGATCCGGCGACCAGCGTCCAGGGCGGCACGTCGCGCGTCACGATGGATCCCGCCGCGACGACGCAGCCCTCTCCGAGGTGAACACCCTTCAATACGATCGCGCGGGTTCCGACCCAGACTTTATCGTCGATGCGCACCGCGCTGCGTGGGACATGGGTCCAGTCTTTGCGACCTTGCACCCACTCACCGACATCGTGTCGACGGTGGTCGAAGTCCAGTGAATGCGAGTCGTGATCCATCACCAGTGCGCCGAACGCGATCAGCACGTCGTCGCCGATCACGATCTCGGTTGCGGCATCGAGAAGTGTTCCACCCCCGACGTGGGTTCGGTTTCCGATCTGGATGCGGGCACCCGCCGCCTCCAGCACCATCGAGGCCGCGATGTCGCTACTGTCCCCGATGCCAAGACTGGATCCGAAAGCATCACGCACAACCAATGAGGCGCCAAGAAGTCGCGTGTCGCGACCGATAGTCATACGACCTTGAAGCTGTCGCCGCCATGACGCAACGCGGTACGGGAGCAGCAACCGCTGCCTTCGAGATCCCATAAGCGCTATCGAACCAGACCGTCCGTGCGTGGCCCCGCATCTGCGCGCTTTCGCGGCGGCCGACGCACGATACCGACGACGAATGCCGGGTTGGTGCGCAGGTAGCGACGCCACAGCCGGCGGGGCTCGCGGCACAAGCGGTAGACCCATTCCACTCCGCGCCGCTGCATCCACAAAGGCGCCTGCTTCACGACGCCGGCATGGAAGTCGAAGGCCGCACCGACGCCTATCAGGGCACTCGCCTGAAGCGCTTCACGGTGCGTCGCCATCCAGTACTCCTGCTTGACCGCACCGAGCCCAACCCATACGACGTCCGCATTGCTGTCGTTGATTTTGCGTACGACGTCGGCATCTTCGGCGGGAGTCAACGCACGAAATGGCGGAGCGTAGCTGCCCGCGATGCGCAAGCCCGGGAACTGCGAAGTCAGCCGCGCGGAAAGCAATTCCAGAGTGCGTGGTGTGGTTCCGTAGAGGAAGACCGAGTGGCGCGACTGCGCGAGTGGCGCCGACAACGCCAGCATCAGGTCGGGGCCGTACACACGGGTGACGGCGGCGGCCCCAGCTCGTTTCAGACACCAGACGATCGGCATGCCGTCAGGCGTCGTTAACCCCGACGCGTTGTGGATGCGACGCAGCTCTTCGTCGTGCTGGCACTCGATCACGGTGTGCACATTCGTGACACAGACGTAGTGTCGCTCGCCGTCGCTGATCCAGCGCATGATCTCGTTGACCGCGCCGTCGAGCGAGATCGCACTGATGCCAACGCCGAGCACATCAACACGGCCAGGTTGCACGGCGAGATCAGCAAGCACCGCTACCTCGCAGCACAGCGCGTGCGGTCTTCCAAAGAATCATCAAGTCGAAGGCCGGCGACCAGTTTTCGACGTAGTAAAGGTCGAGCCGAATCGACTCGTCGAAAGGCAAGTCCGAGCGGCCGCTGACCTGCCACAACCCCGTCATGCCCGGCCGCACCAGCAGTCGCCGACTCACGTCGTGACCTACCTGCTCGACCGAGGCAGGCAACGGTCGTGGTCCGACAAGCGACATCTGTCCGAACAGCACGTTGAAGAGCTGCGGCAACTCGTCGAGCGAATAGCGACGCAAGAGGGCACCGACCGCGGTCACCCGAGAATCGACCGCGTCCTTGACGAACATGCCGCCCGGCTTTTCCGCATGTGCAGCGACCAACGTGTCAAAAGACTGGTCCGCGTCGGCACGCATCGTGCGGAACTTGTAGATCGTGAAGAACTCACCGCCGCGACCTGATCGCTGCTGACGAAATATCGCTGGCCCCGAACTCGTGAGTCGAATTGCAACCGCTATGCCGAGCAACAGCGGCGACGATGCGATGAGTAGCAATAGCGCTGCCACCCGATCAAACGCCGACTTCGCGAGCTGTTTGCCGCCATCGAGCGTTGGTTCTTCGACGTGCAGCAGTGGCAGGCCGTCGACGGGCCGCATGTGGATCCGTGGCCCTGCGATGTCGGTCAACGCAGGCGAGACGAGCAGGTCGACGCCGGTGCCCTCGAGTTCCCACGCGAGCTCGCGCAGCGCAGCTGGACTGAATCCCGACGGCGCGACCGCAACGGTGTCGGCTTGGGTACGAGCCAGCACCTCCAGTACGCGCCCGCGCTCGCGCGCCGTCCGGTCAGAGCCAGCAAAGTCTCCCGCTGACGGCGACCATGTACCGGCAACGTGATAGCCGGTGTAGACAGAACGACTGAGGCCTTCAGCGAGTTTCGCCGCGGCGATGGGGGTGCCGACGACCAGCACCCGATGCAGGCAGTGCGACTTGCGCCGCAACCGATGCAGCACCCGTCGAGCCAAGTAGTGCCCGGCAAGGGTCGAGATCAGCCCGATCGGAAGCGCGAGCGCCACGAACCCACGCGACAAGGGCAGCTTGCCGACGAACGTCACGAACGCGACGAGAGCAGTTACCCGAATCGCAGCGTCGGCGACGCGGCGAAACTCGTCCGACCCGATGCCCAGGTAGCGGGCGTCATACGAGTGGGTGCTCGCGAGCAGCGCCAACCAAACGGCGGCAACAAGAGCAGCAATCGCGTAGTAGTCGATCCCGCCGACCTTGACGCTGCCCGCCGGCGCACCCCACCGGAGCAGGGCGGCGATAGTTGTCCCACTGAACAGCAACACGGCGTCGAGAACGACCAGGACCGCGGTGTACCTGCGCTGCCACGACGCCCGTGCCGCAGGCCCGGAAGAGACCGGCCGTAGCGGTCGCGGTGGCGCTGCAGTCGCCGTATCGAGCGGGTGGGCACTCACCCTTGGTCTCTCGGCGTATCGGAGCGTCAGCATGAGGCCCGGACGGCGCGGTGTTGCGCCATTTGGCCCAGTCAAGCCTCAGGGCCGGCCCGCTCGGAAGCGAGACCTACTTCAGCAAGCGCGAAAGGCGGCGATCCGCGAGAGGCTTGCCGCCGGTTTGGCAGGTCGGGCAGTACTGCAGCGACGAGTCGGCAAAAGAGACCTCCCGCACGGTGTCACCGCAGATCGCACATGGCAGGCCGGTCCGGCCGTGCACCCGCAGGTTCGCCTTCTTTTCCGCCTTCAGCTCGCCCGCATCGAGATCGGCGGCCCGCCCCACGGCGTCCCGCAATGTCTTCTGCATGGCTTCATAGAGAACCGCCACGTCATCGGGGGTGAAGCTGTCGGCGATCTTGAAGGGCGACATCTTGGCGACGTGCAGGATCTCGTCGCTATAGGCATTGCCGATTCCGGCGATCACCGATTGGTCACGCAGCAGCCCCTTGATCTGCATGCGCCGGCCATGCAGCAGCTCCGCCAATGCATCGACGTCGAACGCAGGATCGAGCGGTTCGGGACCCAACCGCGCAACGCCCTCGATAGTCGCTGGGTCGAAAACCACATACGCAGCAAGGCGTTTCTGGGTTCCGGCCTCGGTCAGATCAAAGCCCGAGCCGTCATCAAGTTTCACTCGCAGCGCGATCGGACTCTTGCCCGGCCGGATCGGTGTCGCGGCAAGCTCGGCTCGCCATCGCAGCCAACCAGCACGAGCAAGATGGACGACGAGGTGCGGGCCTGTTGTCGCGACATCAAGGAATTTCCCGCGCCTGCTTGCGCCGGTGATCGTGGTACCGATCAAAGCCGACACCGGCGGGTCGAAGGTCTTCAGTACCTGGAATGACCCGACGTCGACCCGGTCGATGCGACGGCCGACCACATGCGTGGT
Source organism: Acidothermaceae bacterium (assembly GCA_036501485.1). Classification (GTDB taxonomy): domain Bacteria; phylum Actinomycetota; class Actinomycetes; order Acidothermales; family Acidothermaceae; genus PALSA-607. The sequence goes on from DASYAG010000066.1 coordinate 55,552, forward strand.
CAGAAACGTCGCCAACGCTTCGACTTCGGGTAGCTCCGGCACAGCGTCGATAATGCCTGACGATCAGGCCGCGTGCGCTCCGTGCAGTCTGGCCGCGTACGCGCCTTCTAATCTCGCTACCCGCGCTGCCCGCTTCTTTGCGCGACGCGCCTTCTTGCGCCGATCACCGAGGCCGTCAATAAGCAGGCTCAGACCAGAGCCCAACATCCAGACGTCTTTTGAGATCGCCGTCCCTTGCTGGGTGGGCCGGATGCCGTCTGGCTTCGTCATCCCTGGTGTCTTCAAATACATCCGAAGGAGCGAGCCCGAGAAGCCGGTCAGAACGGCACCCGCGAACCACGCCGGGATGATCGGCGTCAAAAGCACCGAGCCGACCCCGATCTCGCTGATCGCGAGAGCCCGGACGAATTTCGGCGGCTCGAGCTTGGATAGGAACGGGTAGGTGCCGACGGCCATGCCGTGGAGCGCGCCAGCCGTGGTTTCGTCGGCCGAAAGCTTGCCTATGCCGGTATTGAGAATGAACGCGCCGGTCGCGAGGCGGGGCGGGATGTGACTGAGTTTCATGGTCTGCTCGTACCCTCTGACGGCGCTCTGATGCGTGCAATTTGATGCACGTTCAACTATTGAGGGATCGTACATCGGTGCTGCTAGCAGCTTCGCAATGCCTAGTGGCTCGGAGTCGCCGACGGCTTCCCGCTGGGCTTGGCCGATGGCTTCGAGCTCGGGGTTCCTGACGGGTTGTAGCTCGGGGTACCCGACGGCGTGCCGGTCGGGGTAGCAGTCGACTTCGCGGACGCGGTAGCGGTCGACTTCGCAGTCGCTGTGGGCGACGGCGCGACGCCGGCCAGGTTCTGTAGAAACGACAGCGCAACCGGCGCCGCGACGGTGCCGCCGCTTTGACCGTCTTGGACGTAGACCGCGAACGCGATGTCGCCCTGATAGCCAACAAACCACGCGTGCGTCTTCGGGGTGGCGCCCGGCCCGTACTCGGCTGTTCCCGTCTTACCCATGACCGGACCGCCAGGCGCGTTGATGAGAGCAGAGCCGGTGCCGACAGTGACAACCTCGCGCATCAACGAATGCAGTTGGGTGATGACGTTGGCCGGGAAGTTCGGACCTGGCGTCGGGGCTGGAGCCGTGGGCGCAGGTGCCGAGACCGACGCGGCCGGGGAACCCGACGCCCCCGGCGAGGCAGCGGAAGTACTACCCGACGAGCAGTCGGCAGGCTTACCGGTGATCACCAACTGCGGCGGGATGTAATGCCCGCGGGCCACGGTGGCAACGGCCACCGCGAGGCTTACCGGGCTGACCAACGTGGAGCCCTGCCCAAATGACGTCGCTGCAAGGTCTGTCGCGTCTTTGGGCGGCGAGACCGACCCGCGAAATGCCGGCGTACCGAGCGACCAACACGCGCCAATTCCGAGCGACTGCGCCGTGTTCGACAACGTCAGGCCCGGCACCTTCGGCGCCAAGCTGATGAACGCGGTATTGCACGACTTCGCGAAGTCGGTGTGGAAGGGCACGCTGCCGAGTTGCTCGCCCTCGTAGTTGTGGAACGTCTTTCCGAACACGACGATCTGCGGCAGGCAAGGCACCGCGGTGTTGACGTTGAACCCCTGCTCGAGCAAGGCAGTCGTCGTCACAATCTTGAAGGCTGACCCGGGCACGATCTGGCCGAGCAGCGCGGCGTCGAAGCCACCGCCGTCAGGGCCGTTCGCCACGGCGATGACCTGCCCGGTCGACACCCGAACCGCCACCAGCGCACTTGGCTGGGTCGTGACCGTCGACAGCGCGGCATCCGCAGCGGCCTCCACCGTTTGGTCGAGGGTCGTGCGAAGGGGCGTCCCTTGTATCGGTGGCTGTGTATGGACGACGGTGGGCGGGGCCGCCTGATGAAGCGCTTGGATCTCATAGCCAGGGCTGCCGGAGAGTGTGGCATCGAAGTCCTTCTCAAGACCACCCAAGCCTCCGACATCTCCGGAGATGTAGCGACCGTCCGAGGCGTCGACGATCTCCTTCGTCACCGGGCCGACCGTGCCAATAAGCGATCGCGCAAAGTCGTGCGAAGGACTCAATTGTTCGTTCAGGTCGCGCAATACGAGGCCTGGGATCGGCGCGAGCTGCGCGGCAACCTTCTCGTAGTCCGGCTCGCGCAAGGTGATGACGTCGACGAACTCATCGGACGTCGAACCCTTGATTCGAGTCACCAATGACGGCGCGTCCACGCCGAGGATCTGCGACATCTGATTCGCCGTCGAGGTCGGATCGAGGACCTTCCCGGCCTCCAGACCGACGTCGACGACTGGCCGCGCTTCAACGATCGGTTGCCCCGCGCCGTCCAGAATCGTGGCCCGCGTCGGGGCGAGCCGGGTGTATTGCAGCGTGTCACCGGCGCCGAGCGACGACTGCACGACCGATGGCTTCCAGGCGAGCTCCCAGCTGCCGGCGACGTCGTTGACGTCGACGGTCGACTGATAGGTCCAGGTCTGGGCGCCGGGTAGGTGCCAGGTGACGTTGAGCACCGACGAGAAGATGCTGGCGTCAGACGTGGGCTGGGTCGGTTGTGCCGTGACGTCGACCGAGACTGCCTGTAGCTGCGCGACGATCGTCTTGTACGCGGTCTGCACGTCGGCGCCGCTCAACCCGCCGAGGTAGGGCACAGCTGTCAGGTCGCCTTTCGTCCACGCCTTGGCGAACTGCAGTGCCAACGCGTCCGCCGGATTGGTCGGAGAGACGATCGCGGACGGCGACGAAGGGGACGACGGGGGCGTCGCGCTGGCTGGATGCTTGTGCGAGGAGCGGGGATAGAGGTAGAACGCCCCAACGGCGGCTCCGGCCAGGATGATCACGAGAAGGAGGATCAACCCGACCCCGGGTCCACGACCCCCGCGGCCCCCGCGACCTCCGCGACCGGTTGGTCGCAACGGCGACTGGCGATAACTCACATGCCGAGCCTAGTAATCTCATCGCGAAGAAGGGTGGGGGCGTGCTGGTCTACGAAGGCTTTGGACTGCTACTAGTTGTTGCGCTCTGGATCTTCTGCCTTGTCGACGTGATCGTGTCGAAAGAGGATGAATGCCGCAACTTGCCCAAGCTGCTTTGGCTACTCATCGTGTTGATGCTGCCCGACGTTGGCTCGCTGCTGTGGCTGATCGCTGGTCGGCCAAGGGGGCAGCGCCAGTCAGGGCCCGGAGGGCGTAGACAGTCATGGCAGCAACGGACGACACACCCGGCGACCGGCCCGCGCGCGAAGATGGCGCCGCGCCCGACGATGCTCTCAGCTGGGGCGAATCCGGACGACGACGACGAGTTTCTGCGAAGCATTCGCCGCACGGACGAGTGATTCCTCCGCGACCGGCCTGGCGGCGTTGGCTCAATCTCGCCGTCGCTGTGCTGGTTGTCATAGCGGCGGTCGTGGAGATCCGGCTTTACGTCGTCCCCGCATCTGACAGCGCCGGACCCGCCGATGCGGTGGTGGTGCTGGGCGGCCAGGAATACAAGGCCCGCCTAGCGACCGCTGACGTGATGCTTGCGAAGTTCCCGGGCTCGGTCGTCGTGGTGTCGATTCCGGGCAACATCACGTGCCCGCCACAACCCCCCGGAGCATCGGCAATCCTCTGTTTCAGCCCGAACCCGAGCACGACGCAGGGCGAGGCGCAGATGGCGTCAAAGCTCGCGGCAAAGTACGGCTGGAAGACGATGGAAGTCGTGACTACCGCCGACCAAGTGTGGCGGGCACGACTGCGGTTCTCCCGTTGCTGGGCCGGCAACCTGACCGTCGTCCGATCGAACTCGAGCATCTACTCGCGGATGCGTGCGGTCCCGTACGAAACCGCCGCCACCATCAAGGCCGAGACCCTGCAGCGCGGCTGCTGACGGCGTTCTACGGCTGGCGTCCCGAGAGTGCAATCACGCGTTTTGCGGGGTCGTCGGAGTCGATCGGCACTGGCGCCGCGAAGATGCCCGCCGCCTCCCACGACTTCGCGTTCGCCTGCATGTAGACCAGGACCGTGGCCACCGTGTTTGGCTCCATGGCCTCGTGGAGACCCGCCCCACGCGCGAGATCCCAGCCGTGAATGAGCAGGTCGGACAGCATCTGTTTGCCGTACTCGAGCGCCGGATGGTCCCCGAATGACAGATGCACCAGGGCGTCTGGTGAGGTCTTGAGCCACGCGGCGCGCGAAGCCTGCGCCGCGCGTTCCCAAGCCGTCAGTGGCGAATCCCCAAGCACGTCGCCTTCGTATCGGTCGCCGACCTGCGCGATGGTCTCGCCGTCGAGCAGGTGCGGCGCCCACAAGTGTTCGCTGGTGACGTGATTCACCAAATCGCGGACTGACCAATCAGTGCAGGGCGTCGGCGCTGCCCATGCATCGACCGGGACCGCCCTGACCTTCTCGCCGAACGCGTCGATGCCTTGCACGATGAGGTCAAACGTCGGCGGCGGTACGGCTGTCATGACGCACCACCCTACCGGCGAAGTAGGAAGCATTCCTCAGGCAGTTCGGCGTTCGGCATCGACTGTGCGAGCGCCTTGAGCTGGCTCGGATACTCCTTCAACGCTGCGATTTTCCGTTCGCCGAGATCGAAACTCAGTGGCTGAAGTTCATACCCCAGCTCGCGGAGTCGAGCGAGTCGAACGTCGGCTTGCGCGCGATGCAACACCCGATACGGGACGTCGACGAACGCGACCCAGTGCGTCGCCATCGCGGGAGTTTCCTTAAGCAGCAGGAAACACGCCTCGTGGGTACGCTCGTGGTCGGTGTGTGACAGTCCGAGCGGGAACGCGATCGTCTCGGGCTGCAGCTCCTCGATCGCTTCGCGGATTGCCGCCGCGATGTCAGAAGGTGTGGCTGACTCACGTGGGTCGACGACGTACTGGCTGTCGAGAAAGTCGAGCCATCGGGGCACCGCGCCAAGGTGGGCGAGTGCGGCACGATCCTCAGCCCGACGCAGGCCCACGACATCGTCCCCTGCGGCGAATCCGCTGGCCTGGTCCCAAGCGGTTGACCCGGGAAGGAACTCGGGGGCTGTCGCCGCGTCGCGGGTTGGCGGAACGCCCGCGAACACCGTTAGCACCGTGGCCGCAGCAGCGCCGGCGACCAATCCCGCGCAACTCAGTACCGCATCGTCGAGGTGGGGAGAAATAACGGTTAGGGGCGCGAGCGTCGTGACATAGGGCAACGTCATGCGAGATTCGTACCACTACCGAACAAGCGACGTTCCGGCAGGTGGTCTAGACCGCACTCAACCGACCGGCGACCGCCAGCGTTAATGTCTGCGAATGGCAGACGACTCGGCGTTGATGCCGCTGATTCGGGCGATCGCGGCCAGCGACCTCACCCTCGCGACTGAGCTTCTTGCTGTCGCCATCGTTGGCGAGCGCGCGGGTGGAACGTGGCGCGACCCGCCAGGAGTCGACGGACTTCTTCCTCGCTCCGATCGGTCACTACGTGTACGCCGGCGACACCGCGCTGCACGTAGCGGCGGCTACCAACTTGCCCGACTTTGCTCGCGCACTAGTGGCCACCGGTGCCAACGTCAGCGCGAAGAATCGCCGGGGCTCAGCCGTTGCACTACGCCGCCGACAGCCGCCCGGGTGCAGCCAACTGGGACCCCGGCGCGCAGGCGGCGACGATTGCGTATCTCATCGCAGCGGGCGCCGACCCCAATGCCACCGACACCAGTGGAGTTGCGCCGCTGCATCGCGCGGTCCGCACCCGTGGCTCTGCCGCCGTAAACGCGCTGCTCGCGGACGGCGCCGACGCCCGGCGTCCGAATCGCAACGGATCGACCCCTGTGAGATTGGCGACACAGACCACTGGCCGGGGTGGTAGCGGCACACCACAAGCCAAAACGGAGCAACGCGAGATCGTCCGCCTTTGGAGTTGAAGGGGACACATCACAGTGGGCGAGGGGGGACTTGAACCCCCACGTCCTCACGGACACACGGACCTGAACCGTGCGCGTCTGCCATTCCGCCACTCGCCCGAGTGGAGCGATCAGCCTAGCAGCGGCGCCGCGTGCCCCGTGCGAACGCGGGCAGCCCCCGAAGCGTCCTAGATACGATCGATATGGGTCGCATCTGCGACAGAAGACACGGCTAGCAGAGCAGGACGGCGGAAGGAGGGTCAGTGGGTGTACTTCAGCGCTTCGAGCGTCGGATCGGCGGCGTCGTCGAGGGAATCTTCGCCCGCGCCTTCAAATCCGAGGTCCAGCCGGTCGAGGTAGCAGCGGCGCTCCAGCGCGAACTCGACGACCAAGCCGCAGTCGTCGGTCGCGACCGCACGCTCGTTCCCAACCACTTCGTCGTCGAACTCGGCCACCACGACTATGACCGGCTGGCGCCGTATGAGAAGCCACTGTCCGATGAGCTCGCGGCGATGGTCCGTGAGCACGCGGTCGACCAGCGCTACAGCTTCGTCGGCCCGGTGCAAGTGAAGTTGCTGCTCGTGCCCGCGCTCGAAACCGGCCTCTTCCGGATCCGCAGCGAGGTTGCGCCCGGGCGCGAAGGCATGCCGGACCTTGCATCGATCCCTCCGCAGCCGCCCCGATCGCTGCCACCGCAACCGGTGGGCGATGCGCCGGCCTTCAAGGACGGCGACACCAACCTGACGACCGCGATCCCGCGCGCCCCGGTCGTCGCGAACCTCGGCCAGATCCACGTCCGCGAGGGCAAGGGAGCGTCGTACGACTTCGAGATTCGGCACAAGATCACCGTGATCGGCCGCGGCACCGACGCCGACATCAGGCTCACTGATCAGGCGGTTTCGCGTCGCCATGCCGAGATCCGCATCGCCAACGGCGCGACGATGCTGAACGACCTGCAATCGACCAACGGCACCACCGTGAACGGCGTCACCATCACGACAACGGCACTGTCGGACGGCGACGAGATCCGGATCGGGGAGACGGTACTCACCTACCGCGCACCCGCCGACGCACCTCAAGGTGCCGCACTGCCCGGGCTGCCCAGCCTCCCCAACCCGGGCCCTCGGGGCTGAGTACCGCGCATGTCAGAGCTCTCGCTCTTCTTATTGCGGGCGGGATTCGTTGCCTTGCTATGGGTTTTCGTCATCGTCGCCTTCGGCATCGTGCGATCCGACCTGTCCGGTGGCGCGCAACCACGCGTCGTCCGGCCGCAGCCCAAGAAGCAGGTCAAGAAGCCGAGCTCGCGCAAGGCCCCTCGCAAGCTGGTTGTCGTCGCCGGCTCGTTGGCAGGCACGTCGATCAACCTCGGCGACTCGCCGGTCACGATCGGGCGGGCCAACGACTCGACGCTGGTGCTGACGGACGACTACGCCTCGACACGGCACGCCCGCGTATTCCAGCGCGACGGCCAGTGGTTGGTCGAGGACCTCGGATCGACGAACGGCACCTTCCTCGACCGAGCCAAGGTCGTCCAACCCACGCCCGTCGCCACCGGGACGCCGATCAGGATCGGAAAGACCGTTCTCGAGCTGCGCAGATGAGTACGCGATGAGCCTCATGCTGCGATTCGCTGCGCGGTCCGACGTCGGGCTGATCCGCACGAACAATGAGGACGCTGTCTACGCAGGCCCGCGATTGGTCGCGGTCGCCGACGGCATGGGCGGTCACGCCGCTGGAGATGTCGCGAGCGCTGTGACGATTGCGACCTTGGCCCCCCTCGACGACGACGACCCGCCTTCCGATTTGCTCGGAACCCTCGAACAATTCATCCGGCAGGCGAACGACCAGCTTCGGCAGATGATGGATTCCGACGCCGAGCTCGACGGCATGGGCACCACGCTGACCGCGCTGCTGTGGGGCGGCACCCGCCTCGCACTTGCACACATCGGCGACTCGCGCGCGTACCTCTTTCGCGATGGCGAACTCACGCAGATCACGCACGACCACACGCTCGTGCAGCACATGGTCGATCTCGGCCAGCTCGACGAAGCCGACGTGCCGACCCACCCGCAGCGATCGGTGATTCTGCGAGTGCTCAATGGCAGGCCGGACGCCGAGGCAGACCTGTCCATTCGCGAGGCGCGCGCGGGCGATCGCTACCTGTTGTGCAGCGACGGCCTGTCGGGCGTTGTCAGCAAGGAGACCCTGCGCGATGCACTCGCCCTTGGTGAGCCCGAGCAGGTGGTCGACTCGCTCGTCGACCTGGCATTGCGCGGCGGCGCCCCTGACAACGTGACGTGCGTGGTGTGCGACGTCATCGAAGCCGGTAACACGACCGCCGGGTCTCCGGTCATTGGCGGCTCGATCGCCGATGGCGAAGACGTACGGATCCGCCAGCCCGACACCGCCGCGGGTCGCGCAGCAGCGTTGCGAATTCATCGTCGGCCGGCGGCACACCGAGCCACCGAGGACGAACCGACTCGACGACGCTGGCGTGGTCCAGCTCTTGTTGTCGTCTTGCTGGTGGTCGTCGCCGGCGGATTGTTCGGCGGCACCTGGTGGTATTCGCAGCACCAGTTTTACGTCGGTAGCGACGGCCAGCAGGTCGTGGTCTACAAGGGCATCGATGGATCGGTGCTCGGCCTCAACTTCTCCAAGCCGATCGAGCACACCGGCATTGCGATGACGTCGTTACCGGCGTTCGAACGCGAGCGCGTCTCTGATGGCATAGGTGCCCGCAACAGGGCTGATGCCGATCGCATCGTCGGCCAGCTACATTCCGTCCCGGCGGTCACACCGACGCCGCAACCGTCACCGTCAAGCGAGCCGTCCGGATTTCCGTCCGGCCTGTCGTCGTCCGGGCCGTCGTCGTTGGCGCCCGGTGTCAGTGGCCCGCCAAGCGCAGTGAGTTCACCGTGACAAGTGCAGCCGCCGGCGCGACCGGCCTGGTGAAGGCGATCAAGCCTCGTCGTCCACGCACGAGGCGTTCGGTCGAGCTCGCGATGTTGGTTTTTGCCGTCATCATCGCGTTAGCCGCGTATGCCGACGTCGGTCTTACGCGTTCGCAACACGTGCCGCCCGACATCTTGACGTACGGCCTCGGGCTCGGTGCGCTCGTGCTACTCGCGCACATTGCGATTCGCCGGTTTGCCAAGTACGCAGATCCATTGCTGTTGCCGTGCGCAGCCCTACTGAATGGCCTGGGTCTCGTACTCATCCACCGGCTCGACCTCGTTGCGCCAAAAGCGTCACGTTCCGATGCCACGCTGCAGTTGGCGTGGAGCGCCGTCGGGATTGTCGGCTTCATCGCGGTCCTGGTGATCGTGCGCGACCATCGCCGACTGCAGCGGTTCACTTACACGTCGATGCTTCTCGGACTCATCCTGCTGGCTATTCCGTCTGTACTGCCCGCCCGATTCAGCGAAGTCAACGGCGCCCGCAACTGGATACGCTTCGCCGGATTTTCCATACAGCCCGGCGAATTCGCCAAGGTTCTGCTTGTCATCTTTGTGGCCGGCTTCCTGGTGGCGAAGCGCGACGCACTCGCATTAGCGGGTCGCCGGTTTGTAGGTATCGACCTACCCCGCGGCCGTGATCTCGGGCCGGTCGTACTCGCCTGGCTCGTCAGCGTTGCCCTGCTCGTGCGCGGCCGCGACCTCGGCATGTCGATGCTGTTCTTCGGCTTCTTCATCCTGATGCTCTACATCGCGACCGAACGATTGTCGTGGCTGCTGATCGGCACGCTTTTATTCGCCGGCGGAACCTACGTCGCCTACCACTTGTTCGGCCACGTAAGAGAGCGGTTCGAGATCTGGCTGCATCCGTTCGCCCATGCGCAGGGGTCTGGGTACCAGCTCGTGCAAGCGCTCTACGGTTTCGCGACTGGTGGCCTGATGGGCACCGGGCTTGGCAATGGTCGACCCGATCTCGTGCCGTTCGCGAACAGCGACTTCATCATGGCAACGGTCGGCGAGGAGCTCGGCCTCACGGGGTTGATGGCGATCCTGCTGGTGTATGTCGTCATTGTGTCGCGCGGCCTACGCGCGTCACTGTCGGTACGCGACTCGTTCGGCAAGCTGCTCGCGGCGGGCCTCTCGGTCTGCCTCGCCGTCCAGGTGTTCGTCGTCGTCGGCGGTGTCATGCGGTTGATTCCGCTCACTGGCATCACGACCCCGTTCCTGTCGTACGGCGGGTCGTCGCTGGTATCGAACTGGATATTGCTTGCGCTGCTGGTCCGCATCAGTGATGCGGGCCGTCGCCCAGCACCGGCGCCCCCGCCCCGACCTGACGACGCGATGACGCAGGTGATCCCGCTATGAACAAGCCCATCCGCCGAGTCGCAATCGCTTGCCTGTTGCTGTTCGCGATTCTGCTGGTCAACGACAACGTCGTGCAGTACGCCAATGCCAAGACGCTGCGCGACAAGCCTGGCAACACGCGTCTGCTGTTCCAGCAGTACGACCGCAAGCGGGGCGACATCGTGACGGCCACGGGCGTCACGATTGCGAGCTCGGTGCCAACGAACGACACGCTGAAGTACCTGCGCACTTACTCGAACGGCCCTTTGTTCGCACCGGTCACCGGGTTCTACTCGATCATCTACGGCGGCTCCCAGATCGAAAGTGCTGACAACTCGATCCTCGCCGGCACCGACGATCGCCTCTTCGGCGTGCAGCAGTTGTCGAACCTCATCACCGGGCGCACACCGCAGGGTGGCAACGTCGTCCTCACCATCGACCCGGTTCTCCAGCAGGTTGCCTACACAGCGTTGGCCGGTCGCAAGGGCGCGGTAGTCGCGGTCGACCCGAGTACCGGCGCGATCCTGGCGATGGTCACGTCGCCGTCCTACGACCCGAACGTGCTGTCATCGCACAACCAGGCGTCGATCACCCAAGACTGGGAGAAGCTGATCGCCGATCCGACGAACCCGATGCTCGATCGCGCGCTCAACCAGACCTATCCGCCCGGATCGACCTTCAAGCTGATCACCGCCGCGGCGGCGCTGTCGACGGGCCAGTACACACCGACCACGGTAATTCCCGCCCCCACGACGCTCCCGCTCCCGCAATCGACCAGCGTCTTGCACAACTTTGCGGGCGAGAGCTGCGGCGGGCAAGCGACGCTGATCCAAGCGTTGACGATCTCGTGCAACACCGCCTTTGGCGAGCTCGGCCTCACGATCGGTCAGGCTGCGCTGCAAGCTCAGGCCGACGCCTTTGGATTCGACTCGACGTACTCGGTACCCATGAAGTCGGCGCAGAGCGTGTTCCCGACCGACCTGTCTGACGCGAATACGATCCAGTCCGCAATCGGCCAGTACGACGTGCGCGCGACCCCGCTCCAGATGGCGATGGTCGCCGCCGCCATCGCCAACGGCGGGGTGGAAATGAAGCCCTATCTGGTCGACGAACTGGTCGGACCCGACCTGCGAATCATCGACCAGACGAAGCCCACGGAACTGCGGCGAGCAGTCTCGACCGAGGTGGCGGCCGAACTCACCCAGATGATGGAGAGCGTGGTGCAAAAAGGCACCGGGACGAGCGCGCAGATCAAGGGTGTCACGGTGGCCGGCAAGACGGGCACCGCGCAGAATGCGGTAGGAGCAGCTCCGCACGCCTGGTTCGTTGCATTCGCGCCGGCAGTCCAACCGACGATCGCCATCGCCGTCCTCGTCGAAAACGGCGGCGGCAACAACGACGCGACAGGCGGCGCTGTCGCAGCGCCGATAGCGAAGGCCGTTATTCAGGCCGAACTGAAGAAGCCATGATGCATCCGAGTAGGAACAGGCCAACGGAAGGGTTCCACCATGACTGAGCCACGGCGGCTCGGCGACCGTTACGAGCTGGGCGAAGTGCTCGGCTACGGAGGCATGGCCGAGGTGTTCCGGGGGCGCGACATCCGGCTCGGCCGCGACGTCGCAGTCAAGACCCTTCGTGTCGATCTAGCTCGAGAGCCCTTGTTCCAGGCCCGCTTCCGGCGCGAGGCACAATCCGCGGCATCGCTGAATCACCCATCGATCGTGGCGGTCTACGACACCGGCGAAAGCACGCTCGACGGCACCACCGTGCCCTACATCGTTATGGAATACGTCGACGGCAGAACGCTGCGCGACCTATTGAAGAGCGAGCGGCACATCATGCCCACCCGCGCACTGGAGATCACCGCGGAGATCCTGAAGGCACTCGACTACAGCCACCGCAACGGCATCATCCACCGCGACATCAAGCCCGCCAACGTCATGCTGACGCGGTCGGGCGAGGTGAAAGTCATGGACTTCGGCATCGCGAGATCCGTGGCGCAAGCGAGTGCCGCCGTGACCCAGACGGCCGCCGTGATCGGCACCGCTCAATACCTCTCGCCCGAACAAGCGCGCGGTGAGCAGGTCGACCCGCGTAGCGACGTCTACTCGACCGGCTGCCTGCTCTACGAACTGCTCACCGGTTCGCCGCCGTTCACCGGTGACTCCGCCGTCGCAATCGCCTATCAGCACGTGCGTGAAGACCCGATTCCACCGTCGAGGGTCAATCCCGACGTGAGCCCGGCCGTCGACGCCATCGTGCTGAAGGCGATGGCGAAGAATCCGGCGAACCGCTACCAGAGCGCCGCGGAGATGCGCGAAGACATCGAGCGCGCGCTAAGCGGAGTGCCGGTCCGCGCCACACCGCTGCTCCACGATCAGACTGTCAGCATCGCCCCCGTCGCAGGCGAGGAGATCCCGCGCCGACAGCCACGTGGCCGTCGTCCGCTCGTCTACATCTTGCTTGCCCTCATCGCGTGCGCGGTGTTCATTGCACTCGGTCTCCTGCTGCGACAGGCACTCACGACCAAGCACCCAGCGGTCACCGTGCAGGTCCCGAGTGTGACTGGGTTCTCTCAAGCTGATGCGATCTCGACACTGAAAACCGCGGGCCTGAACCCGGTCGTGCAAGTGGCCGGCAGCCCGACGGTGGCCAAGGGACTCGTCATCAGCGAGAACCCACCGACCGGCACGCCGCTGCCGTTGAAGACGACCGTCACGATCTACGTCTCGAGCGGCCCAGCGGCGGTGCAGATACCCGATCTCACCAACCAGTCGCTCACCGATGCGAAAGCCGAATTGCAGCGCGACAAACTGACGTTGGGGACGATCAGTCCGCAAGATTCGGCCCTGGCCGCAAATACAGTGCTAAGCCAGACCCCGAAGGCGGGGACGACGATTGGGTCGGGCGCAGCGGTAAACGTGGTCGTCGCCAGCGGCAACAGCACAGTGCCAGACGTGCGCAACCTGCCACTCGATGAGGCGGAGCAGGCCCTGACCACCAACGGCTTCAACTTCCAGCAGATCAACCAGGCGAGCAGCGAAGTGCAGGCCGGCTCGGTCATCAATCAATCGCCGGGGCACGACACGACGGCGAAGACCGGCACGGTGGTCAAGCTTTTCGTGGCTGTCGCCCCGCCCCCGCCGCCGTCGTCCTCGCCGCCGGCGATCTCACCACCACCGGGGAGTGCAACGCCGACCGCGAGCACCTCAGCGACTGCGTCTCCGTCTGTGAGTCCGACAGCTTCGCCGTAGCGGTCGGGCTACCGCGCCCGAGTTCGGCAGTCGGTCGCTTACAGCGGCGAACTAATGAGCTCGGCGCGAGCCGGAGCGTCGGCGTCGCCACAACGCACCAACCAGTTCGCCAGCATGCGATGGCCACCTTGAGTCAGAACCGACTCGGGGTGAAATTGCACGCCTTCGACGTCAACATCGCGATGACGCATGGCCATCACGACGCCGGAGTCTGTTCGCCCCGTCACCTCGATGCTGCTCGGCAGCGTCGACTCGACGACAGCGAGCGAGTGGTAGCGGGTGGCGGTAAAGGGGTCGGGCAATCCGGCGAGCACACCGGCGCCGGCGTGGTGCACCTCACTGGTTTTTCCGTGCAGCAGTTCGGGGGCGCGAGTGACGGTCGCGCCATAAGCGACACCGATCGCCTGGTGCCCAAGGCACACTCCGAAAATCGGCAGCTGCCCGGCCATCTCCTTGATGAGAGGCACGCAGACTCCCGCGTCTTCCGGCGTGCCGGGGCCGGGACTCAGCAGCACGCCGTCAAACGCAGCGGCGTCACCGGGTTTGACCTCGTCATTGCGCAGCACCACACAGGTCGCCCCAAGCTGGCCCAGGTACTGGACAAGGTTGAAGACGAAGCTGTCGTAGTTGTCGACGACGAGGATGCGCACGAGTCGATCCTCCCAGATACCCGCGCTCGGCGTCCTCGGACTATCCGCGCGTCAGGGCTAGCCGGCCGGCAACGTCGAAGGCGACACCGCCGGTGAGTTGGTCGGCGCCGGGGACGAGGTCGGGATGGTCTGCTCGATCGACGGCGAGTTCACGTTGACGTCGTTCCATGGCAGGCGCGGCTCGACCCACGGAAAAATGACGAAGAACAGCAGAGCGAGGACGCCGACCAGCAGCACGGCACAGCCGCTCAACTTGCCGGCGAAGCCACCGGGCAGCTTGCGCCACAACCACTCGTACATGGCTAGCCCCCCACAAGCGCTGGAGGCGAGCCGGCCGACTTCGGCAGCGCCGACTGAAGCAGGCCGGTCACGATGAGACGGTGCGACGCCGAGTACTTCGGCGTGCAGGTCGTCAATGTGATCAGCGCTTGGGACGGCGTCGCGTGCGGTTGGCCCGGCACCGGCAGGACGACACCCGTGTCGGTCGGCAGCACCGTCTGGGTCTTGGTGACCAGGTAGGTGTACCACGTGTCTCGAGTCTCAATGACGATCGCGTCGCCAACCACAAGTTCACCTAGGCCGTTGAATGGCGCGAGATAAGTGGTGCGGTGGCCGGACACCACGAAGTTGCCAATGCCACCTGGATTGGCCGTGCCCGGGTAGTGCCCAGGGCCCTTTTTCAGATCGTCAGTCGACACGCCCTCGACGATGGCGTAGCCGTACTTGGTGCCGAGTCGAGGAATCCGGATGATGCCAATCGCGTCACCGGGCAAGGCGATCGGAGCGATAGTCGGTGGAGACGACGCAGGAACGGACGTCGGGGCGGGGCTGCCCGATACGGGCGCACTCGGAGAAGCGGACGACGTAGGGCCGGCCGAAGTCGACGGGTTCGGCGGCGCGGCCCACAGCGTCTTCAGCTGATGGTTGAGCTGCGACTGGGCGTGCTCGGTATACAGCCCGGTGAACCACAGCTCGTACCCGATGAACAGGAAGACGATCACGCCCAGGGTGATGAGCAGTTCGCCCAGCAGCCGGATCGTTTGGTTCGCCCTTGAGGCTCGCGCGAAGACGAAATCGGACGACGTCGTCACGAATCCGCCGCGTGTGCGTAGGCGAGCGTGAGAGCCCCGGTGTAGGCCGGCATCGTGACGTCTCCCTCGACATCGAACTTGTAACCGAGCTGGTAGGCAGCGACGTATTGCTTGTAGATGATCACATCGGGCGCATCGTTCAGCGCCTGTTGCAATTTCTGCGTATTTCCAATTGCCTGCACCGTGTAGGGCGGCGAGTAAACGATGCCGTGCAGCAACAGCGTGTTGCCAACACAACGCACCGCGCTGGTCGAGATCACCCGCTGCCCCTGCAGTGTCATCGCCTCCGCACCACCAGACCACAACGCATTGACCACCGCCTGCACGTCTTGCTGGTGGACCACGAGGTAGTCAGGTGGCACCGCGCTTGGCTCCTTGCCCGGTAGCGAAGGTGCGTCGTTCAAGGTGACGGTTACCGCGGGTCCGGTCACCGGCTCCAGCCCCGCGTCGTCTGCCACGGCGGCAGCCTGGTCAGCGGCCTGGGCCACCCGGCTGTCAGTCTTCGCAGCCTCGGATGTCGCCGCCTGAACCTTGCGCTCAAGCGCGGTCAACGACTTGCCCTGCGCGATCACGGTCCGCTGCTCGCGCGCGGCGAGCGTATTGACGTCGTCGCGCCCGGTGACCCGAAGGTCGAAGCCGTGCGAGGTCGTGGCTGAGGTGGCAAACAGCAGCCCAGCGACAAGAGCAGTAGCCGGGACGCCGTAGCGCCACGCCTGTGACGACCGGATCTTCACCGCGCCGCCACCGCCGTCCTCGTCTGCAGATCCGGATCCCCGACGGCTACGCTAACCGAGGGCGGACCCTTGGGGTCCCCCGATCCGTCGAACGCTCCCGGAGGGCTGGTCGTGCCGAAGTCGCGTGTCCGTAAGACCGAGGTCTTCACTCCGCCGCCGAAACGTTCGGCCAGCAAGCGGGTCAGCCCGCCCTGGGTCGCCCCGACAATGGTCGGTTTCATGGTTGTCGGGGTGCTGTGGCTGGTCCTTGGATACGTCTCGAACTACGGCTTCCCTGGCATGGGGACCCTGGGCGGCCAGGGCGGCAACCTCATCGAGGGCTTCGCGCTTCTCGTGGTCGGATTGGGCCTCGCCACGCAATGGCGCTAGACGCTAGGGTCCGAACCCCCGCAATTCACCTTCGATTTGCTGTTTGATCGCGAATAACATGCCTGTAATTCATCCACAACTGTTATCCACATTGGGGATAACAGGGCTCAATCGTTGAGTCCGTGTGGCCCGCAGGGTCAACCGTTGAGTCCGTGTGGCCCGCAGAGTCAACCATTGAGATTGTGCGTCCTCAGGACGACCATGATCACGATAATTGCGGCCAGCACGACCGAACTGCCGATCTGGATCGCCGTCCGATTGGGTCGCGGCGCGTACGCCCAAGCCGCACCAAGCCCAGCACCCGCGATGAGGCCGCCAATGTGGGCCTGCCAGCTGATGTTGGGCAGCGAGAAGCTCAGCACCAGGTTCAGGCCGATAGTGAGCGCGATCGGCTGGATGTTCAGGCGCAGCTTGCGCCCGACGACAAGCAGCGCCCCAAACAGGCCGAAGATCGCCCCGGAAGCCCCGAGCTCCGGAACGTTCGGCGCCGTCAGTACGTAGGCGAACGCGGAGGCCGCGAGACCGGTGAGCAGGTAGATCGCGACGAATCGGACCCGGCCGAGTAGCGCCTCGAGCGGCGGTCCGACGACGAATAGTGCCCACATATTGAACAAGATGTGAAGGAAGAAAGCACCTCCGGAAGACGGCGGTTCGTGCAAGAACATGCTCGTCAGCAACCGGTAGTACTCGCCGTGGGCGATGCCCACCACGTGAGGCGGACCGTTCCCGACCTCGATCCCTTTGCCGACCTGTTCGAAGTTGAGCACGAACACCTTGGACCCGACCTCGCCAAGGAAAGCGAGCACGTTCAGACCGATGAGCGCGTACGTGGCGGCGTGTGGGTTAGCGGCCACCCGGCCGCCTAACACCGTGCGGGTTTGCCGACTCCTGCCCTGCCGAACACACTCGGGGCATTGAAAGCCAACTGCTGCCGGAATCATGCAGTCAGGGCAGATCGGCCGGCCACACCGCTGGCACCTGATGTACGTTTCCCGGCCGGAGTGCCGGTAACAGGTGGGTGCGTTACTGGCTTCGGCAGGCCCCCGCGGGTCTGCGGTCACCTGAGCTAGGCCGGACGGCGTTCGATGGTGACGGAGTTGATCACGATGTCGGTGCGCGGCCGGTCGCCCGATGCCGTAGGTGCTGTCGCAATCGCATCGACCACGTCGCTGCCCTTCGTCACTTCACCAAAGATCGTGTGCTTCCGGTTCAGATGCGGCGTCGGACCGACAGTGATGAAGAACTGGGATCCGTTGGTGTTCGGTCCCGCGTTCGCCATGGCCAGGAGGTAAGGCCGGTTGAAAGCGAGCTCCGGATGGAATTCGTCGGCGAACTGGTAGCCCGGGCCGCCGCGGCCACTGCCGAGCGGGTCGCCGCCCTGGATCATGAACCCGTCAATGACCCGGTGAAAGACCGTGCCGTCGTAGAGCTTCGTCGTGGTCTTCGAACCGCTTCTCGGGTCCTTCCACTCCTTGGTGCCCTCGGCAAGCTCGACGAAGTTTGCCACCGTCTTCGGAGCGTGATCGGCAAACAGCCGAATCTCGATGTCGCCCTTCGTCGTGTGCAAAGTCGCGAAAGTCTCGTCGGCCACTGGGTGATTCCTCCCGGTCGGTGCTCGGATAAGTCATCTTCCCACGCGACAGCGGACACCGTCGCGCCGTACCGTGGACACGAACCACCCGCGACGCTGGATTACCGGCCCGGCAGGGTGGGGATGGCAAACTGAGCACCACCGCATTAGAGAACCGCAAGATGCACGGCTCGCGCTCCCCAGCTTGTTCGGTGCCGCTCCTACGGAGGTTCGCATGCCCGTTACGACCGCGAAGATCACCGATATTGTCGCCGCACGCGTTGGCGCGGCACGCCAGCTCGTCGGCACCCGGATTGTCCCTGTCGCCGTACCTGCCGGTCGCAAGGCAGCTACGCAAACCCGCCAACTGGTCGGCGAGCGCATCATGCCGGCCGTCGGACCGGCAGGTCGCAAGGCGGCGAAACAGACCCGCCAGCTTTTCGACCAGCGCATCGCGCCTACCTTCGGCCCGTTCGGTCGTAAGGCAGCCGCGCAGACCCGCCAACTCGTCGGCGAGCGCATCATGCCGGCCGTCGGCACCGCGCTTGTTGTTTCGGCCCCCATCCGTGGCGAAGCTCTTCGCCGCGCCGGTCTCGCCGCTGCTGCTCTGCGCACCGGTGAGGCAACGGTCATCACGAAGCGGCGTCGCTGGCCCGTGGCACTCGTGTGCCTCGGCGTGGGCGGCGTACTCGGTGCGACAGCCGCGTGGTTGGCGCAGGCGGGCAAGCCGGTTCAGCTCACGCCATACCCACTTGAGACCGACGAGATGGATGACACGGAACTGCACTCGATGAACGGCTCGCACCCGGTCGACCTGACCGACGATTCACCCGCGCACCACCACGCCTGACCCGCATCGCCGAGATTCCGAGCCCGACTGGCCCGGTGTCAGCCTGACGAACTGTCAGTCTGCTGCCGGGTCGGCCGGGCTCGCTTCGTCCGCCCGCTTGGCGGTTGCCTGCAGACTTGCTTGCCACGCCCGCCAGATCTCGGCAAAGCCCCGACTGCTCGCGTCGTCACCGCGGATTTCCTGATTCCCGGACGAGGCCAAAATCGCTTGCGCTGCCACGAGAAGCGTCGGATCGGCCGTCTCCATCACCAGAGTCGAGCCGCTCACACGCATCACCAGCTGTCGCCGTCCGGCCTCTTCTGGAAGCTCGTCGGTGGTACCCGCCACGTCGACATCGCGCAGCGCTGACCGGGCCTGGTCGAGGTCAATTCCGAGACTGCCCAACGCCTTTGCGGCCGC
This sequence comes from Acidothermaceae bacterium, assembly GCA_036501485.1. Lineage (GTDB taxonomy): Bacteria > Actinomycetota > Actinomycetes > Acidothermales > Acidothermaceae > PALSA-607. Next base: position 74,635 of record DASYAG010000066.1, read on the forward strand.
GCTGGTCGAATCGCTCAAGGTGGCAAGCAACAAATGATGCGAGCCGACCGCGCTATCGCCGGCCAGTCGCCGCGCTTCGTCAAGGCTTGTATCGGTCGCAGTCGTGGTCCGCAGGTCGTCGCCAGCCTCGGCCCGGACGGGTAGGTCTTGTCGGGAGCGAGCCCAAAACGGCCGGCGCCGATTCTCGACAGCCGCGGCAGGTGGCACGAGGTCGAGAACACCCATCCGCAGACTGAGCAGATCGACGCCCGACTCGGTAAGCAGCCGGGCCCCGAGCCCTTCGCGTTCGCGAATGAGGCCGAGAAGCAGGTGCTCGGTGCCGATGTAGTCGTGGTGCAGGCTCAACGCTTCGCGCAGCGAAAGCTCGAGCACCTTCTTCGCGCTCGGAGTGAAAGGGATGTGCCCGCTCGGCGAGCGCTTGCCGCGGCCGACCGCAGCCTGCACTCGCGTGCGAGCTTCGTCGAGAGTCACCCCGGCGGCGAGCAATGCCCGCCTGGCGACACCCTCCGGCTCAGCGAGTAATCCGAGCAGCAGGTGCTCGGTGCCGATGTAGTTGTGGTTGAAGCGCCGGGCCTCGTCTTGGGCGAGCACGATGACTTGGCGGCCTGATGGTGAGAATCGCTCAAACATGGGTTCAGCGTGCGCGTTGCTTCTATCCCCGTCAAGACGCTGCTAATACCATGGTCGGACACGTAGGCCAGGTGGGTGGAGGCACGCATGGAATGGGACGACCGGCTCGACGACTGGGATGCGGCACTCGAGCTGACAGCTCAGCTGGAGGGATCTGACTGGGTGACGCTCGATGTTGCCGCTCGCCAGACCGGAGCATCTCGAGCCGCGTTGCGCACCTGGTATCGCAGCGGCGAGATCCCGTCGCGACTGACCGAGGGCCCACATGGTCCGACCCGACTTGTGCCCTTGGCCGTCGTCGCGGCACGAGCCGAGGCATCGCCGCGCATGCGGTACACCGCCCAGCGACGCCTCGACGCCGAAGCTCAACTCGCGTTATTAGGCCACCGGGTCGACGAGCTCGAGGCTCGGTTGGCGGCGCTCGAAGGCTCAGCCGCATCCTCGGAGCGAGCTTGATCCCGGAGTGGACCTACGTAGAGTTCTCAAACTCTTGCACGTCTGCAAAATCCCTGGTCAGGCGGCTACTTCGTCGGGTCAGGAAGGGTGGCAAGGTGGCTCAAGAGTCGCCGGTGACGGTGTCTGAGGATGCGCGGGGTCCGAACGTGCGTGAGCTGCGGCAGGCTCAGCGGCGGCTCTCCCGACCGAGCTAGAGAGGTTGATCGCCGTCGTGATCTTGTTGCGGAGCGGCCACAGACCGTTCAGTCGTCCGGACGAGATCGACCTTTGCTGGTGTGCGCGTCCGCTGCTTCTTGGTCTGCCTGAGTCCGT
>DASYAG010000067.1:0-8471 GCA_036501485.1 Acidothermaceae bacterium
CGCCACGTTGCCGCGGGTGCCGATGGTCGTGCGGTCACGGCCGCGGCGCCGCTGTTAACTCCGATCGCCGATGTTGCCAATACACCGATTGCGCAGACTGCCGCGGCAGTCCACGCGCCGAAGCGCCCGTTCATATGCCCATTCCCCCAGATCCAGTTCCCCCGTTGGCGTCCATTCTGCACGGTTGCCGATTCGTGTGCAAAAACGCCGCGTACCGGGCTCGTGGTGGCGAGTCGGCAGGTACACAGCGCGGAGCCCCGGTCACGATGGACAGCGACGTGGCACGCCCGAAGTGAAGACAAAATCGCGGATCACGCCACGGCGGCAGCGAACTCGGCATAGAGATCGCCGGGCAGCCGATGGCGAAGCCGCCAGGTGAACGCGATCGGTCGATCGCCTTGGTGCGAGACGTAGGTGGCCGTACCCAGGCACCAGAACGCTCGTTGCGAGGTGTTCAGCCGAGCGAACAACACCACATTCGTTCCCCGCTCCGCCTGATGTATGTAACGACGGCCGGTCTCGCTGTCGTGCGCGGTGGTCGACTGGCTCTCCCAATGGATGAGCTCGGGGCTGATTGCGTAGTCGCGGTAACGGGTGGTGGGGGAGAATGAGCCAGCTGATTTGTCGAGCGTGAACGCGAAGAGGTCGCTGCAGGTGTTGCCCTCCCACCACACCCCCGACTGCCAGGTCGCCGGTTTCACGCCTGCTCCGACATCGAAGGCCGCGAGGATCTCGGCCCTCGTGTAGCGGCCGTGCACGACGAGCGGTACGCCAGCAATGTCGAGCGGCGCATGCAGGTGGTCGACGCGCTCGGGAAGAAGACCGAGCAATTCGAGGAGTTCGGCGCGCACCTGCGGGTGCTCCCAGAGCTCGGCGAACCCCGCGTCCAATGTCGCCGACGTCTTCAATGTCGTCAGCGACCCAATGAGCATCCGAGCGAAGCGCCGCTCGCGTTCGCCGAGATCCACCTCGCGCGGCGGAGCGTCTCGTTCGACGAGCGATCGGTACTCGTGCAGCCGATCGCGATCGTCCACATGAAGTAGCCGCCCGACGGCCCGCAATAGGGATCCTTCCTGGGCACCTTCCGGCGCAGTTTCGAAACCGGCGGCGCGCCGCAGCTCGCTCCAACTGTGGTTGTTCGCGTAGATGTCTTCGAGCTCGAGTCCGGTCTCTTCGAGGTACGTCGTGAGTGTCACGTCGCCGAGCGACCGAAGTTCCTCGCGTCGTGCGCTCCAGTCAGATGGGATCGCTTGGCGAATGCTGCGCAACACGATGTCGCGCGCGAGCGGGTCGAGCTCCATGTGGCAACCGGCAGGCAGGAACGGAAAGTCGTTCTCCACCTGCCGTTCGATGTCGCGCCGGCTGCCGCCCAGTAGCGCTCGGAGACGCCGGTCGAAGCGGAACTCGCGGCGATGGTTGCCGACGAAGTCGAGCACGGTGCAGAGCGCCTTGCCGTGAGCCCGACGCAGACCGCGGCCGAGTTGCTGGAGGAACAGCGTGCCGCTCTCGGTGGGGCGCAGCAGCAGCAACGTGTCGACGTTCGGCACGTCGACACCTTCGTTGAAAAGGTCGACCGCGAACACCACGTTGACGCGTCCGGCATCGAGATCACGCAGCGCTGCCGCGCGTTCGTCGGCCGGGCTCTCGCCCCAGATCGCAACCGACGGTATGCCGACGGAGCTGAATTGCTGCGCCATGAAGCGCGCGTGTGCAATCGTGACGCAAAAGCCGAGCGCCTTGATGCTGTGAATGTCGCTCGTCTTCAGGCGCAGCTGTTCGATCACTCGCCGCGCCCAGGCGTGGTCGGCAGTGAGCACGTTGGTGAGCGCGCTCGGGTCGTAGCCGGCGCCGCGTTTCCACGGAACGCCGGTGAGGTCCGTGCCGTCGTGGATGCCGAAGTAGGCGAACGGCACCAGATACTGCTGGTCGATCGCATCCCAGACGCGCAACTCCGCGGCGATGCGTCCGCCGAAGTGGTGCAGCACGTCGAGCCCGTCGGCACGCTCCGGCGTAGCGGTCAGGCCAAGAAGCTCTCTTGGTGCAAGACGATCGAGCAGCGCTTGGTACGACCGCGCCGCGGCGTGGTGGAATTCGTCGACGATGACGACGTCGAAATGCGACGGCTCGATCGACTCCAGCCCGGAACGGTTGAGACTCTGGATCGACGCGAAGACGTGATCGAAACGCGAGGGTCGCCTGCCGCGGACCCAGAACTCGCCGAAGCTCGCGTCGCGCAACGCGTGCGCGAACGTCGCCCGGCTCTGTTCCAGGATCTCTTCACGGTGGGCAACAAAGAGCAGGCGGTCTCGCGGCAAGGTTCGGCGGAGCCGCGCGTAGTCGACCGCGGCCATCACCGTCTTTCCGGTGCCCGTCGCAGCGACGAGAAGGTTGCGATGACGGTCGAGTGTGCGTGCGAGTTCGATCTGTTCGAGCAGCCGCTCCTGGAACGGCAGCAGAACGATTTCGACGGGGCTGAGCAGCAGGGGACGTTCGCTCGTCGAAACTGCGGTGCGTGCTCGGAAGAGCTCGGGGTCGAAGCGCACGAAATCGTCGCTTGCCCAGTACGACTCGAACACCGCCGCCATCTTGGCGACGAGATCGGGATTGCGCGCGCCAGCCACGCGCACGTTCCATTCGAGACCACTCACCATCGCCGAGTGCGTGAGATTCGACGAGCCGATGTAGGCCGTCGAGTACCCGCTCCTACGGTGGAACAGCCAAGCCTTCGCGTGGAGCCGCGTCGACGCGGTGTCGTATGAGACCTTGATCTCCGCTCCCAGGCGGGTCAGTTCTTCGAGGGCGCGGAGCTCGGTGCTGTTCGTATAGGTGGTCGTCACGACGCGGAGCTTCCCGCCCGATTGGCAATGACGCCGCAGCGCGTCGAGGAGCGGGTTGATACCGCTGAGCCGCACGAACGCCATCACCACGTCGATCGAGTCGGCGGAGCTCACCTCGGCCCGAAGCTCGTGGCCGATCGCCGGCTCGCCGCGTGAGTTCGTGAGCAGCGTGGTGTCGAGAAGCGGCGTGAGGGGTGCTTGAAGGACGTCGGGCGATCCGTCGGGCTTACGTCGCAGAATCGCGGACAGCACTTGCGCCGGCTCCAGCGGAATGTCGCGACTGTGCTCGACCGCGCCACTCTCGCCAGCGAGCAGTTCAAGCAGTCGCTCGACGATCTGTGCGCCGGCCTGGGCCCGGCCCTCTTCCGGTAGGGCCTCGATGGCGCGAGTGACGACGGTGGCCAAGTGCCGCGACAACCGATCGGCTGCCTCGGCGTCGGCCAGCCCGCGCAATTCTGGCTCGACGGCGGTGGCAACGAGACTCGCCAGTCGCTGCTCGAGTGCACCCGTCAGCAGCGCCTCGTAGAGCCCCGGCTCCAGTTCCTGTTCCGCCACTGCTCAAGAGTCTGGCTCAGGAGTTCGGGGTGCTGGCGAACCTCGTACCCGAGACGGGCCATTTCTCGGTTGCCGACGCCCGGTGGGCTCGAGAGGATGAACGCGTGGGCTCAGACGAAATCACCGCACAGTTGACGCGCTCCGATGTGGCGCTGCTGGTCGAAGCACTCGACAGCCACGAGTACTGGCAGCTCGGCGACGTGCTCCCTCGGAACAACGGCGTGGTGTTCATTCCAGGCGACATAGAACCGGACGTCTTGTGGCAGGACCACGCACCCTCGGAAAACCAGCGCGAAGCAATCGCCGAGGTGCGACGGTGTCGAGCGCTTGCGGAGATGCTCTGGGGGATGCTCGATGGTGCCGAACCGAATCGGCGCACTACTGGATCGTCGTGACCGCGATCAAGTGGCGCCCGTCTCGGCGCTGACCGCCGCGATCACACGGATGTGATCAGAAGGTTGTCGAAGGTAAACGTCGTCTTCGCGCTGGCCGCGCCGGTCGACGCGATCGCGACGAGACCCCACGACCCCGCCGTCTGCATCGTGGGTTCGTTGTCGCTGGTGACGATCGCCCAGGTGCTGGGTTCCGCGGTAGCGGCGCGCCAGACGCGGATGCGAAATGCGGTCGGCGAGGTGCCGATCACATCGGCGCGGATCCGCAGCGCGGTGCCGGGCGACCACTTGAATCCGGGCAAGGTCACTTCGGGACCGATTTGCGGGAACGTGTTGCCAACGACCTTGTACATGCCCACGAGCACGGTGCCATTCGGCGCGACGCGCACACGCGCTTTGTACTCGTGGAGGAGGTCGACGCTGCGCAGGATGAACAGCCACTTCGGTTGCGAGGCGGCTGGCGCGGAACTGGTGAACCGCATCGTGAGCTCGGCGCGGGTAGTGACCAACGGCGCGATGCGCGCGACGAGGTATTGGCCCGTCGTGCCTGTGACCTTGCCGGCCGAGCCGTTCACCGACCAGGTCCCGATTCCCGGGTCCTGAATAGCCCATGGCCCGCCGACATCGGCCGAACCCCATCCGCCGGTGACGGTGCGCGTGTAGGTGTCGTGCACGTAGACGGTGGGAGCGGTCGCATGCGCGCCTGTGCCTTGCATCCCGATGGTGGCCAGCGCGAGTACGCCGATCGCGCTGATCGCCCGAAGCCGTCCGATGTGCGTCATGCCAATCACCCCGCCCGAGGAAGGTTGCAGCCAGTGCCGATTGTGGAGCATGGCGATTATCGCGGTACTGGAAACGCAATGCCAGGTGACGCGCGCCAGCTGTCGCGCCGGAATTGCCGAGGCAGGTCCGTGACCAGGATCGATGTGATAGGGCAGGCCGACGACCTGCGATTTCAATGTTCGCGAAGTCGCGGCGCTAGGCGTATCTGAAGTTGTCGTGGGGCGCGTTCGCCCGGCTGATGCCGCCAGGAGTGAGGACGTACAGGTTCCAGGTGCCTGGCTTGGCGGCGCCGCCGGTGATCGCGGTGATCTTGGTGGATGACACCACGGTCACGTTGGTGGCGGCGATCGCGGATGGCCCGACGCCTTGGCCTTGTCCGATCTCCACTCTGGCTCCGGCGACGAAACCGGTGCCGGTGATCGTGATTGCAGTGCCGCCACTCTTCGGACCCGTCGCCGCGGCGACCGAGGAGACGCTCGGGACCGCGGCGTAGGTGAAATCGTCGAACGGGGCGTGGATCGCGCTCGCGCCGCCCGCAGTGACGACGAACAGGTTCCAGGTGCCTGGCTTGGCGGCGCCGCCGGTGATCGCGGTGATCTTGGTGGACGACACCACGGTCACGTTGGTGGCCGCGATTGCGGATGGCCCCGCGCCTTGACCTTGTCCGATCTCCACTCTGGCTCCGGCGACAAAACCGGTGCCGGTGATCGTGATCGCGGTGCCCCCGCTCGTGGGGCCGGCCGCTGGTTTGATCGAGGCGACAGTGGGCGCGTGTTGGCTCGTCGGTTGCCACTGGATGTCGTTGTCGTTGCTGGTCGAGGTCGAGGCATCGTTCGGGTTGAGCGCCTCGTCGGTGACGCTGCCCGCGGGCACGGTTGCGATCACGTCACCAGCGGTGGTCATCCCCGTTACCGAGACCGTGTACTGATTCGGATGCAGCGGCAGGTTCGGACCCGATACCGCGGCGACGAGCGTGCCCGGGGCAGTGGACTGCGAGAGGTCGACATCGTCGCCGGTGAAGGTTCCGTCGATTGGCTCGCTGAAGTTGACGGTGTACTTGATCGGTGCTGTGGTCGCGGGATTCGTTTGGCCGTCGTCTGTGTCGGGGTCGATGGTGACGGTCGGGTCGGTGGTGTCCCACGTGATGGAGTCGTCGTTCGAGGTCGAGGCGTTGTTGGCGTAGGTCGAGTCGCCGTCATGGTCGGACGCGTGGGCGACCCCGGCCGGGACGGTGACCTTGATCGTCCCGTCACTGGTTGCGCTACACGCCGCGTCCCACACAAGGTTCGGGGTGACCGGTGATGCCTCACACGTCACCCCCATGCCCGGGCTGCTCTCGCTGGTGTCGAGGGCCGTGCTGGGGTCGAAGTCGTCGACCGGCTGATCGAAGGTGATGACGTAGTTCGCTGCCGTGTGCGTCGGATCGACGCCCGGATCCGGCGAGGCTCCTGCGGGAGCCTGCTCGACGGTGACATGCGGGTGAGTGTCGAGCACGTCGAAGGTGACCTGCGCGGAGGCACCCTTGGCATCGGGAACTTCGTAGTTCGGGTTCGAGGTGTCGTTGAACGACGTAGGCGTTCCGTCGTTGCCGAGGTCGCTCACGGTGACGTTGAGGTGGCACGTCTTCGGCGCGGCGGGTGCGGTGTACTCGATGTGCGAGAGGGCGTAGTCGACGTTCTCGAGGTCGCCGATCCCGGCGAAGACTGTCGTGTCCTGCGACGCGCTGCCCGTCTCCTGGGTGAGGTCCAGCGCATTGGCGGCCGGGTCGATCGAGTTCTCGATCGCGGTGCGCTGATCGCTGTTGTAGCCGTTGTTCGCGTTGTCGTCGATTGTGGCGTTGAGTAGTAACGAGTCGACGTCGTTGTTGCTCGCGCTGCCGTTCGACGTGAATTCGGCACCGCCGAAGTTGAACGTTCCACAGCTGGCATCCAGCCAGGCGACAAGCAGCATCGATGCGTCCGGGTCGGCAATCGGTGTGGTGTTGGTATACGGCGCGCCACAGATCGCAGCCGTACACATCTCCGGGTCGGTCGCGTCGGCGTCGTCGACGAAGTCCGCTTGCTGGCCGGCTGTGGCGCTGAGCGGTGAATCATGAAGGATGATGCCTGGCGCTTGGTTCGTGCCCTCGACCTTGATGGCCGTGTCGGCCGTGTCGCTCGCCGCGTCAGCCCCGTCGACGACCTCGACGTTGAGATCGGGCAGCGTGCTGTCCGATGCCGCCAACCGGTTCTCTTGGTAGTCGGTCGCGGGGATGAACTGCAGCGTCGCCAGCGTGTCGTTGAGTTGCGTCTCGGTGCCGTTGAAGTCGAACAGTTGACTCGGGTCGACCCCGTTCGAGGAGTTTGTGATCACCGCGCCGGACGGCGCGACGACATGGTCGAGTCCGTCCGGCGAGTCGTTCTTCGTCTCGAGGTTCGGGATGTTCGACAGGCCCGCATCAGTCGTGGACAGCGACAGTCGGACTTGCGGGCAGTCGTCGGACGAGTAGTTGTTTGCTGTCGAGTCGTCGCAGTGGGTGCCCTCGGTCGTGTCGCTCACCGAGATGCTGCGGTCGTCACCGGAGATCGGGTCAGTTCCGGTGAAGTTCATCGTCGTGTTCTCGACCGCATACACGCGAACCGCCGAAGCGACCGACGGCGGTAACGGGCTGGCGAACGCCGACACGTTCGCGGTCAGCGCGAGCGCACCCCCGCTCAACAATGTCGCGACGCAGGTGAAGGCCGAGAGGCGCAACGCCCTGCCCGGTCGGCGGCGCTGTGATCCAGCGGTCATCTGGCCCCTCTCCGTGGCTACAGTCCGACCCGCTGCGCCACCACGGCTTGTCGCGGAATGGACAAACCGTACATGGATCGTCCGCGCGGAACCAGGGCCCGATGGACACGGTCAGGATCGGCGACCGTCGGCCATTGGAGCCAGCGGCCCTGTTGGTGGTGGCGAGTCGGCCGGTACGCCGGATTCTGTCTGCGGTCCCTCCTCGAGACCGGAGGCGGCCATCCCTCTCGGCCGGCGGTTGCCCGACGGCTCTAGCGGCCTACCCGGGAGCATTGGGCGGACGACCCGCTCCCTGCTCGGCCTTGCTCCGGATGGGGTTTACCGAGCCGCTGCGGTCGCCCGCAGCGCTGGTGCGCTCTTACCGCACCGTTGCACCCTTACCTGTGGCCCCGGTCGCCCGGTGCCCATCGGCGGTCTGTTCTCTGTGGCACTTTCCTACGAGTCGCCCCGACTGGGTGTTACCCAGCATCCTGCCCTTCGGAGTCCGGACGTTCCTCGGCACGGTGCAGCGGTGAACCCCTAGGGAGACCACCGCCGCCGTGACGCGGCCGCCTGGCCGGCTCGCCACCGCCAACAGTGTCGCGCGCTGCCGCGGCAGCGCGCGGCTATCCACAGGCACCGCCAAAGTTGGCCGTTCGTGGTGCAACGGCGGCGCGAAACCACCTCAGTGGCGGGCCTCACCGGCCGATCGAAACCCTCGTGGAGGCCCAGGCCCGAGAGCCGTACATGCCGCAAAGCGGCGATTGGCGTTCGCTCGGTGCCTGCGCGGGCGTCGACCTCAGCCTCTTCTACGCCGAAGAGTCCGACGACGACTACTCCGAGCGCACCCGAGCGGCCAAGAACGTGTGCTCGCGCTGCGTGGTGCGCGAGGCCTGCCTCGACGCCGCGCTGAAGGACCGCGAGCGCGTCGGCGTGTGGGGCGGCATGAGCGCCCGGGAACGTTCCCGCCTCCTGCGTCGCCTCCGCCGCGCTGCCTGAACTGCGCACCCGTCGCGCGCTGCCGATGCTCCTATCGGTGTCAAGGGGTTTGTTGGTGTCGTTTGAGGATTCGGGCGATGTCGCGTGCGACGTAGCGTTTGAGGCAGCGGATGGCTTCGCGTTTGGTTTTGCCGTCTTTGATGCGTCGTTCGAG
>DASYAG010000068.1:0-35886 GCA_036501485.1 Acidothermaceae bacterium
CAAAACACCAAAAACCCCTGACCCGCAGGCTCGCCCGCAGGTTCAAAGGTTTCCGATGTCTTGAGAGATGACATTGTGCCCCCGGCAGGATTCGAACCTGCGCCACCGCCTCCGGAGGGCGGTGCTCTATCCCCTGAGCTACGGGGGCTCAAGAGTGCCGAGGGTATCAGCGGAGCTTCTGCAGTACTGTCCGACGCGTGAGCGGCTCCGACCAGTCGAGCGGACGTCGACGGGTGCTCGTCGTTGAAGACGACCCGATGATTCGGCGCCTCATTACCGTGAACCTTGAGCTCGAGGGCTTCGACGTTACCTACGCCGAGGACGGCCAGGCCTGCCTCGACGCCGTCGCCACCGACCGGCCCCATGTGATCGTGCTCGACGGTGCGCTGCCCGTTCTCGATGGACTGACGACGACGGCCCGACTACGCGCCGACCCCTCGACGTCCGGCATCAAGATCGTGATGGTCTCCGCCCGGGCGCAACAGACGGACATTCGGCGCGGCCTCGAAGCGGGCGTCGATATATACGTCACCAAGCCGTTCGATCCCGCCGTCCTGATCCGGGCCGTCCAGGAGCTCGCCGAAGCGCGCGCCGCGGAGATCAACGGCTGATCGTCTGCTGCTGTGTCGCTGCGTGCGATTGAGAAATCCCGCGAGGGCCGTACCCTCGACGTCACGCAAAACCGGATCAAGCAGACTGTTCTCGCGGCTACAGATCACCGGAGAGGACCAGCGACATGACAGAGCGTTCCACCGAGGATGAAACGACCCGCGTCCTCGCCGACGGGAATTCAATGCCGATGCTCGGCCTTGGCGTTTGGCAAGTCGAGAACAGCCAGGAATGCGTCGATGCTGTCCGCTGGGCGCTCGAACTCGGCTATCGGCATATTGACACCGCGCAGGCCTACGGCAACGAGGACGCCGTCGGCCAGGGTCTGCGCGAAAGCGGTGTTCCTCGCGAGGAGGTGTTCATCACCACCAAGTTCTTTCCCAGACACACCGATCCGGTCGGCGAGGCCGAGCGGAGCCTGGAGCGACTTGGCGTCGACTACGTAGACCTCTACATCATTCACTGGCCGCAAGGCGGACCGACCTGGGCCTGGCCTGGCATGGAGGAGTCGCGACGACAGCGATTTGCGAGGTCGATCGGCGTCTCAAACTTCGACGCGACCGAACTCGAGCAACTTCTTGGCGTGGCCTCGAGTCGACCAGTTGTCAACCAGGTGCAGTTCAGTCCGTTCTTCTATCGCAAAGGCCTCCTCGAATCGTGCCGAACGAACGAGATCGCGCTCGAGGCTTACAGCCCGCTCGGAACCGGCCGCCACCTCGATAGCGACACCGTCGCGCGTATCGCCGAACACCACGGACGTACACCCGCCCAAGTACTGCTGCGGTGGTGCATCCAACTCGGCGTACCAGTGATCCCGAAGTCGACGCACCGAGAGCGGATCGCCGAGAACGCTCAGATCTTCGACTTTGAGCTCACGGCACAGGACGTCGCCGATCTCGATGCACTCGACGGCACCAGCGGGACCGACCGTGCCCACGAGCACAAGTGGTGGTGAGGCGAGCTTCGGGGTGCAGGGCGCCGGCCACGCGGCGACTTCAAGAGCTAAGGCACACGAGGTTAGGGCCCGCGCTGCGATAGCCTCCGGCCGTGACCCCCGCACAACTTTCCGACGCAGTGATCGCTGCCGTCGCGGCTGCCGTCGCGGCCGGCGAGCTTGCCGTCGAGCCGCCGGGCGCGGTAACCGTCGAGCGGCCTAAGAACCGAGAGCATGGCGACTACGCGACGAACGTGGCCCTTCAATTGGCCAAGGCGGCAAGCCGCCCGCCCCGCGAGATCGCCGAACTGCTGGCGACGCGACTGAGTCAGACACCGGGCATTGCCAAGGTGGATGTCGCCGGGCCGGGCTTCTTGAACGTGACCTTCGAGGCGGCTGAGCAGGGCGGCATTGCCCGGCGGGTCGTCGAGGCCGGCGCGGCCTATGGGCACATCGACACCCTCGCGGGCTTGAAGGTGAACCTCGAGTTCATCTCCGCGAACCCGACCGGCCCGCTGCACCTCGGCCACGCCAGGTGGGCCGCGGTCGGCGACGCGATCGGCCGGGTGCTCAGTGCGGCTGGCGCGCAGGTCAGTCGCGAGTTCTACGTCAATGACCGTGGTGTGCAGATGGATCGTTTCGGCGCCTCACTTGAGGCGGCCGCGTTGGGGCAGCCCATTCCTGCCGACGGCTATCACGGCGACTACATCCCCGAACTCGCCAAACAAGTCGTGGCGACGAGGCCCACGATCCTCGACTTGCCCGAGGGCGAGCGGATGCCGGCCTTCCGTGAGATCGGCTACGAGTTGCAGCTCGCGCAGCAGAAGGGAGTCCTCGACGACTTCGGCACGCACTTCGACGTCTGGAAGTCCGAGCGTTCGCTGCACTCGTCGGGTGCGGTCGAGCGTGGCTTCGAGCGACTGCGCGAGATGGGTCACATGTATGACGCCGATGGTGCGGTCTGGCTACGCACCACCGATTTCGGCGACGACAAGGATCGCCCCCTGGTCAAGAGCGACGGCGAGCTCACCTACTTCGCCTCCGACACCGCTTACTACGTCGACAAGCGCAGCCGCGGCTTCGACGTCTGCATCTACCTGCTGGGCGCCGACCACCACGGCTACGTGCACCGGCTGAAGTCCATCGCGGCCTGCGCCGGCGACGACCCCGACTACAACATCGAGGTGTTGATCGGGCAGCTGGTGAAGATCCTCAAGGGTGGCGTCGAAGTTCGACTCGCAAAGAGAGCCGGCGAGATCGTCACGCTCGAGGAGTTCGTCGAGATGGCGGGCGTCGACGCGGTTCGGTACTCGCTCTCGCGGTATCCGACCGATTCGCCGTTAACACTCGACATCGAGGTCATCACTCGCAAGACCAATGACAACCCGGTGTTCTACGTGCAGTACGCCCACGCACGGATCGCGTCGCTGTTGCGCAACGCAACTGAGCTCGACATCGATCGCGGCGAGCTCGACCCGACATTGCTAACCCATGACCGCGAGATCGATTTACTCGGCGCACTAGGGGAATTCCCGCGGGTCGTCGCGAGTGCTGCCGAGTTGCGCGAGCCGCATCGGGTCGCGCGCTACCTCGAAGAACTCGCCGGCGTGTACCACCGTTTCTACGACGCGTGTCGGGTGCTGCCCCAGGGCGACGAGACTGCCACCGACATCACCCGAGCCCGGTTGTGGTTGTGCACCGCCACCCGCATCGTGCTCGCGAACGGACTCGATCTGCTTGGCGTGAGCGCGCCAGAGCGGATGTAGTCGTGCACACTCACGAAGCAGGGTCGCTGCACGCCGATGCGCGCGAGCCGGGGAGCCTGCCGGTCTCTGCGCCCTCCGACGTGAACGCTCTCGATGCTGCAGTCTGGTCGTCGAACGTCACAAGGTCGGACGCCGGGGTGCTGACCGTCGCGGGAGTCTCCGCCGTCGATCTCGCGCGCGACTTCGGCACTCCTGCTTATGTCGTCGACGAGGCCGACTTCAGGGATCGTTGCCGAGTCTGGCGCGATGCGTTCCCTGACGCCGACGTCTACTACGCGGGCAAGGCTTTCTTGACCGTTTCGATTGCGCGTTGGGTCGCGGAAGAAGGTCTGCGGCTCGACGTCTGCACCGGGGGAGAGCTCGCCCTCGCGCTGCATGCCGGCTTCGATCCGAGCCGAATTGCCCTGCACGGCAACAATAAATCGGTTGCCGAACTCACGGCGGCTCTCGATGCAGGGGTCGGGCGCATCGTGGTCGACTCCTTCGTCGAGATCGACCGGCTGGCCAAGCTCGCGACGGGCCGGGCGACCAGGCCACGCGTGCTCGTGCGGACCACGGTCGGGGTTGAAGCCCATACCCACGAGTTCATCGCGACCGCCCACGAAGACCAGAAGTTCGGCTTCTCGCTTGCCGGCGGCGACGCGAAAGAAGCGGCCCGGCGGGTACTTGAGATCGACGCTCTCGAGTTGGTCGGTTTGCATTCGCACATCGGCTCGCAGATCTTCGACACCGCCGGGTTTGAGGTGTCGGCGCATCGGGTCGTCGCATTGCTGCGCGAGATCCGCGACGAGTACGGCGTCGAACTACCCGAACTAGACCTTGGTGGCGGCCTCGGCGTTGCCTACATCGCGACCGATGATCCGCCCGAAATCGCTTACGTGGCAGCACAATTGCGCGCGATCGTCGAGCGCGAGTGCGACGCGGCCAATCTCGCTCATCCGCGGCTCAGTGTCGAGCCGGGCCGGGCGATCTGTGGTCCCACGACCTTCACCCTCTATGAGGTCGGCACAGTCAAGCCGGTCAACGTTGGCGCCGGGCTCGTCCGCAACTACGTCAGCGTCGACGGCGGCATGAGCGACAACATCCGAACCGCGCTCTACGACGCCACCTACTCGTGCACGTTAGCGAGCCGGGCCTCAAGTGCGCCGCCGGCACTGACCAGGGTGGTTGGCAAGCACTGCGAATCCGGTGACATCGTGGTACGTGACATCTACCTACCGGCAGATGTCGCACCCGCAGACCTGCTGGCTGTGCCGGTCACCGGCGCATACTGCCGGTCGCTGGCAAGCAACTACAACCACCTGGGCCGCCCGCCGGTCGTTGCGGTCCGCGACGGCGTCGCGAGGTTGGTCGTGCGACGAGAGACGATCGACGACCTGCTCCGCCTCGATGCCGAGTAAGTCGGACGCTACGTGAGGCAGAATGAACACCGACGCCCACCACACTGCCCACCACACTGCCCACTACACGGCAAGCAGGACGGAGAACCACGATGAACGGGCGACCGCTGCGGATCGCCCTGCTCGGCTGTGGTGTCGTCGGCGCCGAAGTGGCCAGGCTGCTGACCGAGCAAGCCGACGATCTGGCGGCGCGGGTCGGCGTCCCGCTTGAGCTCGCGGGTATTGCGGTACGCCGGCTGAACCGCAAGCGCGACGTCGATCTCGACCCCGCCCTGTTCACCACCGACGCTGCGACTCTGGTGGCCAGCGACGACATCGACATCGTGGTCGAGGTGATCGGCGGCATCGAGCCGGCCAGGTCGCTACTGCTCAGCGCCATGAGCCACGGCGCCTCGATCGTCACGGCTAACAAGGCGTTGCTCGCCGAAGACGGCGCGACCCTTTATGACGCGGCTAGCAAGCATGGCGTCGACCTCTACTTCGAGGCCAGCGTCGCTGGCGCGATCCCGCTGCTAAGACCACTGCGCGAATCTCTGGCCGGCGACACAGTGCACCGGGTGCTCGGCATCGTCAACGGCACCACCAACTTCATCCTCACCCGCATGGACGAAACGGGTGCGGGCTTCGCCGAGGCGCTCGACGAGGCCACTGCACTCGGCTACGCGGAGGCCGATCCGAGCGCCGACATTGATGCGTTCGATGCCGCGGCGAAGGCCGCAATCCTTGCTGGGCTTGCGTTTCACACTCGCGTCACCATTGCCGACGTCCATCGTGAAGGCATCGGCGACATCAGCGCGACGGCGGTAGCCAGCGCGCGCGAGATGGGTTGCGTCGTCAAGCTGCTGGCGATCTGCGAGCGCACCCTCGACGGTCGTGGCGTCAGCGTGCGGGTGCACCCGGCGATGATTCCGCGCTCGCATCCGCTGGCCGGTGTACGCGAGGCGTACAACGCAGTGTTCGTCGAGGCCGAAGCGGCCGGTCAGTTGATGTTCTACGGCCGAGGTGCCGGCGGCGCGCCGACCGCAAGTGCGGTGCTCGGCGACATCGTGGCGGTCGCGCGCAACAAGGTGAAGGGCGCGCTCGGCCCGGGCGAATCCGCCTATGCAGACTTGGAAATTCGGTCGATGGGCGAGACCGTGACGCGCTACCACATCAGCCTCGACGTCGCCGACAAGGCCGGTGTGCTCGCCGCCGTCGCGACAGTATTCTCTGCGCACGACGTATCCATCCAAGCAGTGCGTCAATCCGGTCATGGCGACGACGCGAGCTTGGTGATCGTCACGCACGCGGCCTCCGACGCGGCACTGTCGGCAACCGTCGAGCACCTTCGCACTCTCGACATCGTCAGAGATGTCGCCAGCGTCATGCGCGTCGAGGGCGAGGAGAGCGAATGACGACCGGCGCCGGATCGACGGGCTTACGTGTCGCCCAGCCACGTTGGCGAGGCTTGATCGAGGAATACCGCGAGTGGCTGCCGGTCACCGACGCAACTCCCGTCATCACGTTGCAAGAAGGCGGCACGCCGCTGCTGCCAGCCCCCGTGCTGTCGGCGCGCACCGGGTGCGAGGTGTTCTTGAAGGTCGAGGGCGCCAACCCGACCGGGTCGTTCAAGGACCGCGGCATGACGATGGCGATCAGCAAGGCCGTCGAGGACGGCTCGAAGGCAGTGATCTGCGCATCGACCGGCAACACCAGCGCGAGTGCAGCTGCCTACGCGGCGCGGGCCGGCTTGCTCTGCGCAGTGCTGGTGCCACGCGGCAAGATCGCGCTCGGCAAACTCGCGCAAGCTCTCGTGCACGGCGCGAAATTGCTGCAGATAGACGGAAACTTCGATGACTGCCTCGCGCTTGCGAGCAAGCTCTCGCAGGACTACCCGGTCACCCTGGTGAACTCGGTGAATCCCGATCGCATTGAGGGCCAAAAGACCGCGGCGTTCGAGATTGTCGACGCGCTCGGCGACGCACCCGACGTGCACTGCCTACCGGTCGGCAATGCCGGCAACATCACTGCCTACTGGAAGGGCTACGTCGAGTACTCCTCAGCAGGCCGGACGACGAAAAAGCCAATGATGCGCGGCTTTCAGGCCGCGGGTGCCGCACCGATCGTGCTCGGCCACGTTGTCGAACAGCCGTCGACCATCGCGACCGCGATCCGCATCGGCAACCCGGCGAGCTGGACCAAGGCTCTCGATGCGCGCGACCAGTCGGGTGGGGCGATCGAGTCGGTCACCGACCGGCAGATCCTGTCTGCCTACCGACTCCTCGCAAGCAAGGAGGCCGTCTTCGTCGAGCCGGCGTCCGCCGCAAGTGTTGCCGGTCTGCTGATGGCACATGAGCAGGGCACGTTGCCGACTGGCCTACGGGTGGTGTGCACCGTTACGGGCAACGGCCTCAAGGATCCGGAGTGGGCGATTTCCGGAGCACCTGCGCCGGTCACCATTAGCGCCGACGTAGTGCTGGCTGCCCGGCATCTCGGCCTGGACGACTAGTGGGCGTGTCATTCCGGGCCGCACCCGCACGGGTGCGAGTGCCCGCAACTAGTGCCAACCTCGGCCCAGGCTTCGACAGCTTCGGTCTCGCCCTCGCGCTGTATGACGACGTCGTCGTCCGCGTAGCCGAGTCGGGCCTTGTCGTTGACGTCGCAGGTGAAGGCGCCGACGACGTGCGGCGCGACAAGCGTCACCTCGTCGTGCAGGCCGTTCGCGCCACCTTCGACGTGCTCGGCGGTCAGCCGCGCGGTCTTGAGGTTGTGTGCGCCAACCACATTCCGCACGGCCGCGGCCTCGGGTCCTCGGCGGCGGCGATTGTCGCGGGCATCATCGGGGCGCGCGAGCTCGTGCTCGGCGGCGGGGAACGATTGCCGGACGACGGGGTGCTGCGCCTAGCCGCCGAACTCGAAGGGCACCCAGACAACGTGGCGGCTTGTCTGGCCGGCGGTTTCACGATGGCCTGGCAGGAGGCGGGAACAACTGTGCAGGGGGCGGGAACAACGAGCGAACCGGCACTGTTGACAAGGTCGTTGCATCTGGACGTCAACAAGAGCGTTGCGGCCGTCGTCTTCGTCCCGGAGACCAAATCGTCGACCGCCAAGTCCCGGAAGTTGTTGCCAGACAGCATTCCGTTCGAGGCCGCCGCCGCTAACGCGGCACGAGCCGCGCTTCTCTCACAGGCACTCACCCGGCGTCCCGACCTTTTGTTCGTGGCGACGGAGGATGGCTTGCACCAGTCCTACCGAGCATCAGCGATGTCGCGCAGTGCGGCATTGATGACCCGGTTGCGTGAGGCCGGGATCGCTGCGGTGATCTCCGGCGCAGGGCCGTCAGTACTTGCCCTGACCACGACTGCCAACGCGGACGCCGTTGCCGAGTTCGACACTCGGTGGTTCACGGCGACCCGGCTGGCGATCGACACCGAAGGGGCGCGTGTCCTGCCACTGGTAGGTTGACGCGCGTCCTGCCACTGGTAGGTAGACCAATGGCGGATAGAGAGGTGCTAGGGTGGCCTTGCACCAGTGGTGCATGACTCTTCGCACCCGGTCTGGATGGTTGCTCCCCGCCGACCCACTGAACTCAGTTGATTCCAGCTGATTTCGAGGCCGCCCCTCTTTCTTGGAGCGGTACAGGTCTCGAGGTGGAGTCGAGTCACAGTTCCGCAGAGCTGGTGCTCCCCGTATAAACCGCTATGGCCAGTTCGCCATAGCTCCCAGAAAACCGCCGTGGCGCAACGCCCGGCGCGTTGAAAGTGGCTCCCAGCGCGATCAGGTGATTTTCCATACCGACCTCGACGCTATGGGCCTTTTCGGAAGGATTCGAGTGACCGAAACAACAGACGCCCCGACCCTCGCCGCGTCGCCTGAGGGCGATGCCGAGACCGGAGGCGCACGCACCAAACGACGCACGGCCGGAACTGGCCTGACCTCGATGGTGCTGCCCGAGCTGAAGGCGCTTGCCGCCACCATGGGCATCAGTGGCACCGGCGCTATGCGCAAGGGTGACCTCATCGCCGCCATTCAGAGCGGCCAATCGAGCGCCAGTGGCGCTGCAAAGGGCGCCGCTGCCAACGGCGCCACAGCAAATGGCGCAGCCGCCAATGGCGCTGCTGCACATGCTGCTGCTCCCCAACGAGCGGCCCGCGGCTCCCGCCGTGGCGCTGCCGACAGCGCCGCCGTCACGGCCGCGCCGGACGCAGCTGCCGACGTCCCGCCAAGCTTTGAACGTTCTAGCTCCAACGGCGCCAGCTCCAACGGCGCCAGCTCCAATGGCGCTGATAGTCACGGGACCGACGGTGCTCAGAGCACCGCGACCGAGACCCGCCAGGGCGGCGACTACGTGCCCGTTCAGGGCGGACAGCGTCAGGGTTCTGAGCGTCAGGGCCAGAACCGCAACCGCAACCGCGACCGGTCTGACCGTGAGCGCTCCGACCGGACCGAGACCGCGCCAAGCGGGCAGTCCGACTCGGGCCAGAACAACTCGGGCCAGAACAGTCAGGCGACTCAGCCTCAGCACCAGGGCGACCGTGACCGGCAGAGCGGTTCGAACCAGAACAGTCAGAACAACCAGAACCGTCAGAACAACCAGGGCGACCGGGACCGGCAGAGCGGCTCGAACAACCAGGGCAACCAGAACCGGCAGAACAACCAAAGCGGCCAGAACCAGGGTCCGCCGCGTGACGACGATGAGTTCGACAGCAGCGGACGCCGGCGCCGCGGGCGTTTCCGCGAGCGCAATCGCAGTGCCCGCAGCGGTCCGGGACGCGAGCGCTTCGGTAGTGAAGCCGAGCCAGTTGTCAGCGACGACGACATCTTGGTGCCTGTTGCGGGCATCCTCGACATCCTCGACAACTACGCGTTCGTCCGGACATCGGGCTACCTGCCTGGTGCCAACGACATCTACGTGTCGCTCGCCCAGGTTCGCCGCTACGGCCTGCGCAAGGGTGACGCCGTTACCGGCGTCGTCCGGCAGCCGAAGGAGAACGAACGGCGCGAGAAGTTCAACGCCATGGTTCGTCTCGACACGGTGAACGGCACCGATCCGGAGAAGGCCAAGGCCCGTCCGGAGTTCGGCAAGCTCACGCCGCTGTACCCGCAAGACCGGCTTCGCCTGGAGGGCGACCCAGGCCAGCTCACCACCCGCGTCATCGACATGGTTGCGCCGATCGGCAAGGGCCAGCGAGGCCTGATCGTCTCGCCGCCCAAGGCCGGTAAGACCATGGTGTTGCAGGCCATCGCGAACGCGATCACCCGCAACAACCCCGAGTGCCACCTGATCGTGGTGCTCGTCGACGAGCGACCTGAAGAGGTCACGGACATGCAGCGTTCGGTGAAGGGCGAGGTTATTGCCTCGACCTTCGACCGGCCGGCCGAAGACCACACGATGGTCGCCGAGCTGGCTATCGAACGCGCGAAGCGGCTTGTCGAGCTGGGTCACGACGTCGTCGTGCTGCTCGACTCGATCACTCGCCTGGGCCGCGCGTACAACACCGCTGCTCCGGCGTCCGGTCGAATCTTGTCCGGTGGTGTCGACTCCGCGGCGCTCTATCCGCCGAAGCGGTTCTTCGGCGCAGCCCGCAACATCGAGAACGGCGGATCGCTGACGATCCTCGCCACTGCCCTAGTCGAAACTGGCTCGCGTGGTGACGAAGTGATCTTCGAGGAGTTCAAGGGCACCGGCAACATGGAGCTGAAGCTCGACCGGAAGTTCGCCGACAAGCGCATCTTCCCCGCGGTCGACGTCGATGCATCTGGTACCCGCAAGGAAGAACTCCTGATGGCGCCGGAAGAACTGCAGATCGTCTGGAAGCTGCGTCGGGTGCTCCACGCGCTCGACTCCCAGCAAGCCCTGGAGTTGCTGCTCAGCAAGATGAAAGAGACCAAGAGCAACGCAGAGTTCCTGCTGCAGATCCAGAAGACGACTGCGATGCCGGTCGACTAGCTCGACTTCTCGCGACGGTGTTGTTGCTCAGCGCGCGTTCTTGCACGCGCTGAGCATCAACGCTTCATCGGGACGGGTTACTTCGAGGCGAGCTCCGGCACCAGCACCTTCGCGATCGCGATGGCGCCGGTGTCGTCGCCCAATCCGCCGGCCGCTGCGATGTCGACGAGGTACTTCCCGGCGGACACGTCGAGGTCGATCCCGGCGAACATCGCCTTGTCGCCGACGCCGGACACCTGCATGACCGTGCCCTCGTTGCCGATCTGTGATTGCAACGCTGACCAGCTGACGCCGCTGCTCGGCTCGTAAACGATGATGTCCATCGCGACCCCGCCGGCGTATGGGTACTCGCATTGGTCTTGGCCCGCGGCAAGGCTCGACTCGGTGCCGGCGCCGAACGCCCGCTTCGACAGTGCCGCCGCCTGGGTGCCGGACATCAGCGAGCACACGTTGATCGCGCCGCCCGCAGCGGCTGCCGGGGCACTAGATGCGGACGCCGAAGCGGCAGCCGAAGGCGTTGCCGGGGTGCTGGCAGCTGCAGATGTCGCGGCGCTCGCTGACGTTGATGCCGAGGTCCCCGAACTAGGCGAGTCGGCCTGGGTCTGCGTCGCGGGCGTATTGCTCGCCGCCGGCGGGGCTCCGGACTTCGAACTGCTCTTGCAGGCCGACGCCCCGAAGGCGAGGACGACGATCGTTGCGGTTGCCACGAGGGCGCTGGGTCGCATAGCCACTCCAAACTTCGGCCGGGGCCCGAGCGCTCCGGCGCTCGAAGCCTTGCCGCCGCCCGTAACGGCTCGGTAATTCGAGTCAGCCGAGCGGGCCGGGCAGGGAATCTGGGATGGCTCGCCCGCGTTTACCGCTCCGTCAAGCCGGTCTGTCACACTGAAGGGCCGGTCATATGCGGTTCCGGTTCCCGTTGATGCCCTCGTAAGAGGACGTTGGCGACCCGGCGGTCGCGACAGCCCTAGGAGATAACGATGAAGCCCGAGATTCACCCTGAGTACAACGAGACGACCGCGGTCTGCTCGTGTGGCAACACCTTCGTCACACGCAGTACTGCGAAGGGCGGCACGATCCACGCCGACGTCTGCTCCGCCTGCCACCCGTTCTACACGGGCAAGCAGAAGATCCTCGACATCGGCGGTCGCGTCGAGAAGTTCGAGAAGCGGTTCGGCAAGGCTGCCGCTAAGTAGCTACGCACGGCGCCGGTCCCAGGGTTCATTGAGCCCGGGAACCGGCGCCGTCGCCATGTCCGCACCTATTTGCCAAGTCAGGAGGTCGAGATGTTCGAAGCTGTTGAAGAGCTGCTTCGTGAGCGCGCCGACCTCGAGACCAAGATGTCTGACCCCGGCGTTCATGCCAACGCGGGGCTAGCGCGTTCTCTTGGACGCCGATATGCGCAGCTCACCCCCATCGTCGAGACCTATTTGCGCTGGCGGACGCTCGGCGACGATCTCGAGGCCGCCCGCGAGCTGGGCGACACTGACGCGTCTTTTCGCGCCGAGATGCCGGAGCTCGAACGCCAGCGCGACGCCGCTGCCGAAGAGCTGCGCACGCTGCTGATTCCGCGCGACCCCAACGACGGCAAGGACGTCATCCTCGAAGTCAAGGCGGGTGAAGGCGGCGAGGAGTCGGCGCTGTTCGCGGGCGACCTGATGCGGATGTACCTGCGCTACGCCGAGCGGCAGGGCTGGAAGACCGAGATCCTCGACGCGAACGAGTCCGACCTCGGCGGGTATAGGGACGCGACCCTCGCGGTTCGGGCCGGCACCGGCGACGGTGCCTGGAGCCGGCTGAAGTTCGAGGGCGGCGTGCACCGCGTGCAACGCGTGCCCATCACCGAGTCGCAGGGCCGCATCCACACCAGCGCGGCCGGCGTCCTCGTGTTGCCCGAGGCCGAAGAGGTCGACGTCGAGATCGATCCGAACGACCTGCGCATCGATGTCTACCGGTCATCGGGCCCGGGCGGGCAGAGCGTCAACACCACCGACTCGGCGGTGCGCATCACGCACGTGCCGACCGGCACCGTCGTGTCGTGCCAGAACGAGAAGAGCCAGCTCCAGAACAAGGAGTCGGCGCTGCGGATACTGCGCGCGCGGCTGCTTGTGCTGGCCCAGGAAGAGGCGGCCGCCGCGGCGAGCGCCGAACGCCGCACCCAGATCCGCACGGTCGACCGCTCCGAGCGGATCCGCACCTATAACTATCCAGAGAACCGGATCTCCGACCACCGGGTGAACTTCAAGGCCTACAACCTCGACCAGGTGCTCGACGGAGATCTCGATGCCGTGATCCAGGCGCTGGTCGACGCCGACTCCGCGACCCGGATGGCCTCGACCGAGGCGCCGGCATGAGTACTGCACCTGTCCGTTTGAACGTAGCTATCAAACACGCCCACGACCAGTTGGCCGCCGCCGGAGTCGCTTCCCCGCGCCACGACGCCGAAGAGCTGGCCGCGTTCGTCCTCGGCTGCCCACGCAGCCGGCTACTTGTCGCGGGTGACCTCTCGCAGGGCCAGCAGTTGGTCTTCTCGCGGCTCGTCGATCGCCGAGCATCGCGGGTGCCGCTCCAACACCTCACCGGCAGCGCGCCGTTTCGCTATCTCGAGGTAGCCGTCGGGCCAGGCGTGTTCGTGCCGCGCCCCGAGACCGAGGTCGTCGCGGGCTGGTGCATCGACGCACTGCGCGACAGCGATGAGCCACTCGTCGTCGACCTCTGCACGGGCTCCGGCGTCATCGCGCTGTCGATCGCCCACGAAGTCAGAGGCGCGACGGTGCATGCCGTCGAGCGCGAAGCCGACGCCTACGACTGGGCTCGCCGCAACGCCACGGGCACCGGAGTCGTCGTGCACCACGGCGATGCTGCGCACGCGCTCGCCGACCTCGATGGCACCGTCGATCTTGTCGTCGGCAACCCGCCCTACCTGCCCGACGCGCATCGCGATCAGGTCGATCCCGAGGTCCGTGATCACGACCCCGACGCCGCGCTATGGGGTGGCGCTGACGGTCTCGACGGGCCACGCATGATCGAAGCGGCTGGACGACGACTGCTGCGCCACGGCGGATTGGTGGCCGTCGAGCACAGCGACGACCAAGGGCTCGCTGTCGCCGACATCTTCCGCGCGTCTGGCGAGTGGGAGCACATCGCCGTCCGGCAAGATCTTTCTGGACGCGACCGCTTCGTGACAGCGCAGCGTCACCGAACAAGTGCTGCGCCGGAGGAGTCTGCATGACGTTGTATGACTGCGAAGACCCCGCGGAGCGCGCGATCGGGATCCGCGAAGCGGCGTACGCGGTTCGCCGTGGCGACCTCATCGTGCTGCCGACCGACACCGTGTATGGGATCGGCGCCGACGCATTCACGCCGTCCGCCGTTACCGCTTTGCTCGCGGCCAAGGGCCGTGGCCGCGACATGCCGGTGCCGGTGCTGATCGGCTCGCGCACGGTGCTCGATGCGCTAGTCGGTGAGTTGTCGGAGCCGGCTCGCCACCTGGTCGAGGTGCTGTGGCCGGGCGCGCTGACCATCGTGGTGCGGCACAACCCGGCGCTGGCGTGGGACCTCGGCGATGCTCGGGGAACCGTCGCGCTGCGGATGCCGGCCGACCTGCTCGCGCTCGCGCTGCTCAAGGAAACGGGTCCGATGGCGGTCAGTAGTGCCAACCGCACGGGCCTGCCGCCGGCGATCACCTGCGCGAACGCCCAGGCTCAGCTCGGCGATGCCGTTGCCGTCTACCTCGACGGTGGCCCGACGGTCGCGTCGGTGCCTTCGACGATTGTCGACGTCACCGGCGAGGTTCCGGTGCTGGTGCGGCCCGGTTGGATCAGTCTCGAGCGGCTTCGTGAGATCGTGCCCGGAGTCGAGACGCGCGCGTAA
Source organism: Acidothermaceae bacterium (assembly GCA_036501485.1). GTDB lineage: Bacteria > Actinomycetota > Actinomycetes > Acidothermales > Acidothermaceae > PALSA-607. The sequence continues at coordinate 14,509 of DASYAG010000068.1, forward strand.
GGTCCTGGCGCCTGCGAGCCGTAGAGTAAGCCTGGTCGAAGATCGACCCCGCCGCCGCGCCGAAGGAGTGACGTGCGCGAGTACCTGATCACGCTGTTGGTCGCGGCGATAGTCACCTACGTCGCCACGCCCGTTGCGCGCAGGTTCGCTGTGCGGGTCGGCGCCTTTACCGGCGTCCGCGATCGCGACGTCCACTCGATTCCGACCCCGCGCCTGGGCGGTGCCGCCATGTTCGCCGGCATGGCCGCCGCGCTGCTTGTGGCGTCGAGGATGCCGACGCTGCAGGTCGTCAACCAGCGATTCTCTGAGCCCCGCGCGCTGCTGCTGGGCGGTGGCGTTGTCTTCGTGTTCGGCGCTCTCGACGACCGATTCAATCTGGACGCCGTCACCAAGCTCGCGGGCCAGATTCTCGCCGCCTCGGTGATGGTGTTGCAGGGCGTGCAGCTGCTGTGGCTGCCAATCCCGGGCCAGGGCACGTTGATTCTCGGCCAGGACTGGTCGGTCGTGCTGACGGTCTCGTTCATCGTGATCGTGATCAACGCCGTCAACTTCATCGACGGGCTCGACGGCCTGGCCGCTGGTGTCGTCGGTATCGCAGCGCTCGCCTTCTTCGCGCTGTCGTACAACCTTTCCGTGCAATCGCACCTGGCCTACGCGCTTCCGCCGATGCTGATCGCCATCATCACGGCTGGCCTATGCCTGGGATTCCTGCCACATAACTTCCACCCGGCGCGGGTCTTCATGGGCGACTCGGGTTCGATGCTGATCGGCTTGCTGCTCGCGGCGTCGACCGTCTCGTTGACCGGACAGGTCGATGTCGTCACGCAGTACCAGCAGTACGGCGCATTTCTGCCGTTGCTGCTGCCGTTCGCGATCCTGCTGGTGCCGTTCGCCGACCTGATTTTGGCGGTCGCCCGGCGCACGAAGCAAGGCCGCGCGCCTTGGTCGCCCGATAAGCAGCACCTGCACCACCGGTTGCTCGAGCTTGGCCACTCTCAGCGGCGGGCAGTGTTGATCATGTACTTCTGGTCGGCCCTGTTCGGCGCCGGCGTGGTCGCGCTTTCGGTCACCAAGGGCCCACTGGTCGTGGTCGCGTTAGGTGGGATATTGGCCGCCATCGCACTGGTACTGGTGAACATGCCGAGACTGCGGGCCGCACAACGTGCGCGCAACGGATCGGCGTGACCCGGGCACGCTCCCAGTCGTGGCTCCCCCTAGGATGACCTCGGATCGGCAAAGACCTGCCCTCGGCGGGATCGAGCTACTCGGCCTAGGAATTTTCAACGGCGTGTGCCTCGCGGCGGGGCTTGCTCTCGGGTGGTTTGCCGATCACGAGTTCGGTAGCGCGCCCATCTGTACGATCATCGGGCTGCTCGCCGGTCTCGTTGCTGGCGGAGTGGGCACGTGGGTGCAGCTCAAGCGCTACATCGACGCGGACAGGAGCACGTAAGAAGTGGACGAGACCCGTACCGTTCGGTACGTCGTCGGCGCGCCCAGGCGCGTCTTCGTCGTGGCTATGGTGCTGGGCGGCGTGGGTCTTGCTGCGGCATCCATCGGCGGTCACTGGCTCGTCGGCTTGCTCTTCGTGGTCGGACTTTTCCTCGGTGCGGTGCACAACACCATGACGGCGACCTCGATCCGCAAGGCCACGACTGCCGGAGGAGATCCCGACAAGCGAGCCTTCGCGTTCTCGTCGCTGTTTCGACTCCTCTACATCACCGTCTTCGCGGCGATCTTCCTGGTCGTGTTCCATCGCGCCGGGCTTGCCGTCTTTGTCGGGTTGCTCGTTTTCCACTTCTTGGCGCTGGTCGGCACCGGCGTGCCGCTGATCAAGGAGCTTAAGAAGGGATGAGCCTGCACAGCGTCGTGGTGGCTTCGGCTATCACTGTCGGCGACCATCCGACCTTCAAACTCTTCGGCTTGACGTTCAACCGCGACACCTTGGAATCGACGGCTGTCGCCGGCGCGATCGTCGTGATCCTTGGACTGCTGGTTGCCCGGGGCGCGAACAGTCGCAACCCGACGAAGCTCCAGCTCGTGTTCGAGATGCTCGTCGACTGGGTCAACAAGCAGGTCGAAGAGAGCATGGGCATCGCGGTCGCGCCATTCGTCGTGCCGTTCTCGGTTGCCCTCTTCTTCTTCATCCTGGTGTCGAACTGGCTCGAGGTGATCCCGAGCGGTCACAACCCCGAATATCTGCCCGCACCGACGGCCGACGTCAACCTCACCTATGCGCTGGCGCTGCTGGTGATCATCCCGGTGCACATCCTGAGCATTCGCCGGCGCGGAATCCGCGGATATATCGCGCACTACTTCAAGCCGTTCCCGTTGTTCTTTCCGATCAACGTGATCGAAGAGTTGGCCAAGCCGCTGACCCTCGCGCTGCGGCTCTTCGGCAACATCTTCGCCGGCGGCATCATGATCTTGCTGATCTCGAGGCTGCCAATCCCGGCGGTGCCACTCGGAGACTTGGCGTGGAAGTTGTTCGACATGTTCATCGGCGCCATCCAGGCCTTCATCTTCTCGCTGCTCACCATTCTTTACTTCGGTGCTGCAAGCACCATCGAGCACGATGAACCGAGCACCGCTGTCTCGCACGACGCCGTTCCGAGTACCCGATAGGTTTCGACGACTCACCCTCTAGACAACCCACCAAGCGGATCGCCGAGAGGCACTAACTCGATCCGCACCGAACCGAAGGAGCAACATGGCCACGGACGCTGCAAATCTTGACAGCGCCATCAAGACTGCTGGCGCACTGGTCGGTGGAGGCCTAGCGCTCGCCGGCGGCGCGGTGGGAGCCGCCATCGGTGACGGCATCGCCGGTAACGCACTGATCTCCGGCGTCGCTCGCCAGCCCGAGGCCCAGAGCCGCCTGACGACCCTGTTCTTCATTACGGTCGGTCTGGTCGAGGCTGCGTACTTCATCAACCTCGTCTTCATGATCCTTTTCGTGTACGTCCTCGGGAAGTAGGAAGTCGACCGTGCCGACTGTCACCGCGTCGACCGTCACTGCGTCGTCGAACTTCCTGATCCCGAACGGCACGTTCATCGCGGAGCTGGTGGGCTTCGTGATCATCGTCGTCGTGCTCGCCAGGACGCTCGTGCCGCGCATCAACCAGGCCCTTGCTGAGCGCCAGGAAATGATTCGTCGCAGCTACAGCGACGCCGAGGAAGCAAAGGCGCGGCTTGACGCTGCAGAGGCGGAATACCGCGAGTTGATCGCCGGCGCACGGGCCGACGCTGCGAAGCAGCGCGAGGAGGCTCGCGAAGAAGGCGCCCAGATTCTGGCCGATCTGCGCGCGCAGGCACAGGTCGAATCCGAGCGGATCAGGGCCGCTGCGCAGCAGCAACTCGAGGCCGAGCGGTCGCGGACCGTGGAGGCGTTGCGCGCCGAGGTCGGCACGCTCGCCGTCGAGTTGGCTGGCCGGGTTGTGGGCGAGGCGCTCGCCGACGACGCTCGTCAACGCCGGGTGGTCGAACGGTTCCTGACCGACGTCGAATCGCGCTCCGGCGAGGCAACGGGATCGGCAGCCGCCGGTGAGCAGGTGCGCGGCTGATGCAGGGAGCCAGTCGAGACGCGCTCGCGCACGCGTGGACCTACGTCGAACGCCAGTTGTCACGTAGCGGCGACGAACACCACGAGGCGTCGGCTGTGGGCGAAGAGCTGTTCGGCGTGGTGGCCGTTCTCGACGAACAAGTGGGTCTGCGTCGCGCGTTGTCCGACCCGTCGGTCGACGCCAAGCGCAAGGCCGCGCTTGCGAAGGCAGTGCTCGGCTCGCATGTGTCAGACATCACGCTGAGGATCGTGACCGAGGTCGTCGGCGCCCGATGGTCACGGATGCGCGATCTTGCCGACGCCGTCGAAACGCTGGCGGTGCTGGCGATGCTCACCGAGGCCGACGCCCATCCCGGCCGTGGCCACACTGCGGGGGAGTCCGACGACGTCGAGGACGAGCTGTTTCGGTTCGGCCGTATCGTCGAGGCTAACGCTGCCCTTCGGTCGGCACTTGCCGACGCTGCGCTGCCCGACGACAACAAGGTGTCGTTGATCAACGCGCTGGTCGAAGACAAGGCACGACCGGTCACCGTTTCGCTGCTGACGCAGGTGGCGACTCATCCGCGCGGTCGCTCACCCGAAGATGCGATCGCCGACTACACCGATATCGCTTCACGTCGTCGCGCACGCTTGGTCGCGCGGGTAACGACAGCCGTCGAACTTTCAGACAGCGAGATCGCCCGCTTGCAAGAGGCGCTCGCCGGTCTCTACGGGCATCCGGTTCACCTGCAGATCGAAGTCGACGCCGACATCGTCGGCGGTGTCGTCGTGCAGGTCGGTGACGAAGTTCTCGACGGGTCAGTCGCGGGTCGGTTGGCTGAGGCAAGGCGACGTCTTGAATAACCCCTGCGACTCGACTGACCCCAGCAAGTCAACTGACCCGAGCAACTCGACGTCCAGGCAACTGGTTCTACGAAACCCACGAACGAGGATGGACTGATGGCAGAGCTCACGATCCGCCCGGAGGAGATCCGCGACGCGCTCGAGCGTTTCGTGTCGTCGTACACCCCTGACGTCGCGTCGCGTGAAGAGATCGGCCGCGTGACCGAGGCCGGCGACGGCATCGCGCGCATCGAAGGGCTGCCTTCGACGATGGCGAACGAGTTGTTGCGCTTCGCCGACGGCACGCTTGGCATCGCGCTGAACCTCGACGTCCGCGAGATCGGCGCCGTCGTCCTGGGTCCCTTCGAGGGCATCGAAGAGGGCCAGATCGTCAAGCGCACCGGCGAGATCTTGTCGGTGCCGGTGGGTGATGGCTTTCTCGGCCGGGTGATCAACCCGCTCGGCGAGCCGATCGACGGTCTCGGCGAGATCGAGGCGGAAGGCCGTCGTGCGCTGGAGATCCAGGCGCCGACCGTCATTCAGCGCCAGCCGGTGAAGCAGCCCTTGCAGACCGGGATCAAGGCCATCGACGCGATGACGGCGATCGGGCGTGGCCAGCGGCAGCTCATCATCGGCGACCGGCAGACCGGCAAGACCGCGGTGGCGATCGACACGATCATCAACCAGAAAGAGAACTGGGCCACCGGTGACCCGAAGCAGCAGGTGAAGTGCATCTACGTCGCGATCGGGCAGAAGGGTTCGACGATCCGCGCCATCCAAGGTGCGCTCGAGGAGTCGGGTGCGATGGCGTACACGACGATCGTCGCTGCTCCCGCATCTGACGCGGCCGGCTACAAGTACCTCGCGCCCTACACCGGCTCGGCGATCGGCCAGCACTGGATGTACAAGGGCGAGCACGTGCTGATCGTGTTTGACGACCTCTCGAAGCAGGCCGAGGCCTACCGCACGGTGTCGCTGCTGCTGCGCCGTCCGCCCGGCCGTGAGGCCTACCCCGGCGACGTCTTCTACTTGCACTCGCGGTTGCTCGAACGTTGCGCGAAGCTGTCCGACGAACTCGGCGGCGGGTCGATGACCGGGCTGCCGATCATCGAGACCAAGGGCAACGACGTCTCTGCGTACATCCCGACCAACGTGATCTCGATCACCGACGGGCAGATCTTCCTCGAGACCGACCTCTTCAACTCGGGCGTGCGACCGGCCATCAACGTCGGTATCTCGGTGTCGCGAGTTGGTGGGTCTGCGCAGATCAAGGCGATGCGCTCGGTGGCCGGTCGCTTGCGACTCGACCTTGCACAGTTCCGCGAGCTCGAAGCGTTCGCGGCTTTCGGCTCCGACCTTGACGCCGCATCGCGTTCGCAGCTCGAGCGCGGTTCTCGGCTCGTCGAGTTGCTGAAGCAGGCGCAGTACTCACCGTTCCCGGTCGAGCAAGAAGTCGTGTCGATCTGGGCCGGCACGACGGGTCAGCTCGACGACGTTCCGGTGGCTGACATCCGCCGGTTCGAGAAGGAGTTCCTCGAGCACCTTCGCTTGCAGAACAAGGGCATCCTCGACTCGATCGCGCAGACCAAGGAGCTCTCCGACGAGACCGCCGAAAGCCTGACCGGGGCGATCTCGGCCTTCAAGAAGAACTTCGAGACCTCCGACGGCAAGTCGCTCGTCGGCAACGAAGAAGCCGAAGACCTCGACGAATCGACCATGGCGAACGAGAAGGTCCGCAAGCACGTTCCCCCAACGGCCCCGCCGGCCGAGAAGAAGTAGATCGCGCTATGGGTGCTCAGGTCCGGGTCTATCGCCGTCGCATCAGATCGGTGCGCGCTACGGCGAAGATCACCCGTGCCTTCGAACTGATCGCGGCGTCGCGCATGATCAAGGCGCAGCAGCGGGTGGCAGCCTCCACCCCGTACGCCGACGCGATCACTCGTGCGGTCTCGGCGGTGGCCAGCCAGTCGAACATCGACCACCCGCTGACGACGAAGCACGAGAACAACACCAGGGCCGCGGTGCTTCTCATCACCAGCGACCGCGGACTTGCCGGCGCGTACAGCTCGAACGTGCTGAAGGAGGGCGAGTCGCTCACGGCGTTCTTGCGTGAGAGCGGCTTTGAGGTGCTGCCCTACATCGTGGGTCGCAAGGGTTTGGCGTACTACCGCTTCCGCGATCGCGTCATCGCAGGGGAGTGGAGCGGCTTCTCCGAGAGCCCTAGCTACGCGAACGCCAAGGACATCGCCGACACGCTGATCGAAGCGTTCAATACCCCGACCGAAGACGGCGGCGTCGATGAGATCCACGTCGTCTATACGCAGTTCATCTCGACGCTGACCCAGACGCCGATCATCCGGCGGATCCTGCCGCTCGAGGTCGAAGAGACCACCGAAGAGCTCGCTGGCGGCCCGTTGCCGCCGTACGAGTTCGAGCCGAGTGCGGAAGGCGTGCTCGATGCGCTGCTGCCGCGCTACGTCGAAGCGCGCGTCTACAACGCGTTGCTGCAGGGCGCAGCCTCCGAGCTCGCGGCTCGTCGTCGCGCGTGCAAGTCGGCGACCGACAACGCGGAAGAGCTCATCAAGACCTACACGAGGTTGGCGAACGCAGCTCGCCAGGCCGACATCACCCAAGAAATCAGCGAGATCGTCGGTGGCGCTGACGCGCTCGCCGCTACCGGGAGCGAGTGAGAACCCATGACTGCAACTGTCGACAAGGCCGCAGGAACTGATGCCGGGCACACCGGGATCGGCCGCGTTGCCCGTGTCATCGGCCCGGTGGTCGACGTCGAGTTCGGCGTCGACGACCTGCCGGAGATCTACAACGCGCTCGAGGTCGACGTCGACCTGTCGGGCGAGGACGCAGACGTCGAAGGGCTGCACAAGCACACGCTGACCCTTGAGGTCTCTCAGCACATCGGCGACAATCTCATCCGCGCGATTTCGATGCAGCCCACTGACGGACTCGTGCGCGGCGCACCGGTGCGCGACACCGGCAGCCAAATCACGGTGCCGGTCGGCGACGTCACCAAGGGCCACGTCTTCAATGCCCTTGGCAAAGTGCTCGACGTCCCTGAAGAGTCGTTGAAGATCACGGAGCGCTGGCCGATCCACCGTTCGTCGCCGCCGTTCGACCAGCTCGAGAGCAAGACCGAGATGTTCGAGACTGGCATCAAGGTCATCGACCTGCTCACGCCTTACGTGCTCGGCGGCAAGATCGGCCTGTTCGGCGGGGCTGGTGTCGGCAAGACCGTGCTGATCCAGGAGATGATCACCCGCGTCGCCAAGAACTTCGGTGGTGTGTCGGTGTTCGCCGGTGTCGGCGAGCGCACCCGCGAGGGCAACGACCTCTTCCTGGAAATGACCGAGTCGGGCGTCATCAAGGACACCGCACTGGTCTTCGGTCAGATGGACGAACCGCCGGGCACCCGTCTTCGCGTCGCGCTCGCGGCGCTCACGATGGCGGAGTACTTCCGCGACGTGCAGAACCAGGACGTGCTGCTCTTCATCGACAACATCTTCCGGTTCACGCAGGCCGGTTCTGAGGTGTCGACGCTGCTCGGCCGGATGCCGTCTGCAGTCGGTTACCAGCCCACGCTGGCCGACGAGATGGGCGTGCTCCAGGAGCGCATCACGTCGACCCGCGGCCACTCGATCACCTCGCTGCAGGCGATTTACGTGCCCGCCGACGACATCACCGACCCCGCGCCCCACACGACGTTCGCGCACCTCGATGCGACCACCGTGCTCTCGCGGCCGATTTCGGAGAAGGGCATCTACCCCGCCGTCGACCCGCTCGACTCGACGTCGCGCATCCTCGACCCGCAATACATCGGCGAGGAGCACTTCCGCGTCGCCAACCGGGTGAAGCAGATCCTGCAGCGCTACAAGGATTTGCAGGACATCATCGCGATCCTCGGTATCGACGAGCTCGGTGAAGAAGACAAGGTTCTCGTCGGCCGCGCGCGTCGCATCGAGCGCTTCCTATCGCAGAACATGTTCGTCGCCGAGGCGTTCACCGGGCAGAAGGGTTCGTTCGTTCCGCTCACGGAGACGATCGAGTCGTTCCGCAAGCTGTGCGACGGCGACTTCGACCACCTGCCCGAGCAGGCGTTCTTCATGGCCGGTGGCATCAGCGATGTCGAGGCCAACGCCGAGCGGCTTTCCGGCAAGTGACGAGCCGGGTTCAAATGAGCGGGGAACAGCCGTGCCGTTGACCGTTGAGCTCGTCTCAGCCGAGCGCAAGGTGTGGTCGGGGGAGGCCAACTTCGTTGTCGCGCGCACACTCGATGGCGAACTCGGCATCTTGCCGGGCCACATCTCGCTGCTCGGCGTGCTGACGGAGGGGTTCACCGTTCGCATCACCGGCGGCGAAGCGGGCGACGGCATCGAGGCCGCGGCGCATGGCGGGTTCTTGTCGGTCAGCCATGACGTGGTGACGATTCTCACCGAGATTGCCGAACTGTCGAATGAGATCGACGTCGACCGGGCACGGGCCGCCCTCGAGCGGGCTACGGCTGGGGGCGGCGACGATGAGGTCGCGAACGAGTCAGCCGCTGCGCGGGCGCGAGCGCGACTCGCGGCCGCCGGCCAGCCCGTCTGACGTTCGCGGGCAGGGGCACGACGATGAGAGCCGTTACGGACTTTCTCGATGGTGCCGGTTGGTTCGTGTTGCTGTTCGTCATCCTCGCGTTCACGTGGCTGCTGCGCCGTTCGCTGCTGCGCCGTCGTGGCGCGACGTTGCATTGCGGCCTGCGCCTCGACGCCGCGCGCCCGCGTCGTTGGTGGCAAAGCAGCGGCTGGCACACCGGGATCGCCCGCTACACCCCGGAGGACTTCCAGTGGTTCCCGCTGCTGAGCCTCGGCTATCAACCGAGGTGGACGTTCGTGCGTCGCAGTGTCGAGATCTCGGGCCGCCGTTACCCGCACGGAGCGGAGTTGCTGGCCGCGCCGCACGGTGCCGTGGTCGTCAGCTGCAACATCATCACGAGGCAAGGCGATTCGCTGGACGTCGAGTTGGCGATGAGTGACGCGGCCCTGACCGGCTTTCTGGCGTGGATCGAGTCGTCTGCGCCAGGCGCGCACACGCATCCCGACACTCGCGTCTGACGCATCGGCGCCCAGGGCTGCGGGGGTCGCCGGGTTAGGGTGGATCAATGAGCTCCTACGACACCCCGACCAAACGCCGTCCCCTTGCTGCGCGTGGCGCGCGAGGTCCCCGCTTGGCTGTCGTCGCCGCAGGCACGGTTGTGGCTTCGGTCACGTTTCTGGCTGGCTGCACCGCAGCCAAATCGACCGCGACTCCGCCGTCGGGCTCGGTTCCCGCATCTGCTGCGGTGAGTTCAGGGGCGTCGGCGCCTGCGTCGAGCGCTGCGGCCTCGAGCGGTCTCTCGTCACCCACTCCGTTCGCGTCGGCGAGCGCGCTCCCGAGCCCAGTGTCGAGCGCGGTCGCGGGCGCGCCACCCGTCGCCAACATTGAGGCGCCCGCCACCAAGACCGGTTTCCAGATCAGGGTGCATCGGGGATCGATCCTGAAGGTAGACGTGCCGCAGGCTGCCGCCGGCACGCCGATCACGTTCACGCTGGTTCCGGCCTCGGCCCAGTTCATCACTCCGATCGCCGGGTTCAACGGCTACTACAACGCAGCTTCAGACGGCGTCGTCAACGTCGCGGTTTCGCAGGGCGGGCCGTCGCTCGGCACCCTGTCCGTGACTGTCTGGGGCTGACGGTCGGGTCGTTCGATCGGCGTTGGCAGCGCGACCTGTAGCTGCGTCGCTACGCCCCTGACGATGAGCTGACCGCGTCCGACTGGAATTGCTTCGCCAGTCTTTCGCGGCAGCCGCACGCCAAGCACTTCACCATCGAGTGGCCCGCGCGGCGCGAGTAGTAGGCCGGTGCGTGCGCGCCGAACGTCGACAACAAAGCCGCGAAAGCCGACCGACAACTCCTCCGTGGTTCCCGCGATCACTACGAGATGACCGCTGTCGCGGGCCGTTCGCGTGAGCCGGTCGAGGACCGCGGCTGCGGGCGACTCGGCGACAGTTTCGGCATCGTCGACAAGAACAGCGAGCCGGCCCAGACCGCGATCGAATGCCGCGTCGACACCGAACTGGGTCGCATCGAAGGTTTCGTGCGCGTAGTCGCGCAGGACTGAGTCGCGTGGCGTTACTGCGACCACCCTCCAGCCACCAGCTCGCAGGCCAGCCGCGATAGTCGCTAGTGCCGTGCTGCGGCCTGACCGCGGAGGACCGGCGATCAGGAATCCAGGCCCGGACTCAAGCAGGTCGATCGTTACCGCGGCGAGTTCGTCGCCACCAACACCGAGTGTCACGTGCGCCCAACCCGGGGGCTGTGCCGTCGGCGCCCAAGTCGTACTGATCTCGGCCGTGGTGATGATCGAGGGAAGCGGATCGACACGACGCGGCAAGCTCGATCGCGGTATGCCTTCATCCCTTATCCGCGCGATCGCAGCGATCGCAGCGAGCGCGGCGAGTTGCGCAGGCCCGGCTGGATCGCGGCTGATCGTGCAGACTTGCGCCTCCGTGAGTGTGTCGGTGAAGAAGCCCCGACCGGCCGGCATCTCGACGGGTACAGCCCGCGCAGATAGACCGATGAGTGAGAAGTCGCTTCGGTCGGCGAGCCGAAGGACCAACCTGTTCTCGATCGTGGATGCGAGCCTGCCGACGAGCCCGGCGCGGTCAGCGGTGATAACGACGTGGATGCCGACAGACGCGCCCTCGCGAAGCAGTCGCGTGCTCGCGTCGATGACCGCTCCGGCCTGGATCTCTTCAAAGGTCGAAATAAATGCTTCCCAGCCATCGATGAGGACAACAACGTGCGGCAGCGGACTTGCTGACTGCGCGCGCTGTTCTGCGAGCGAGCCAAATCCTGCTGTGGCGAAGGTGTTCTGCCTGCGCACCAACTCCGCCTTCAGGACCGACAGCAACCGCCGAACTCGCTCGTGCTCGTGCGCCGGGATAGTCGCGCCGCAATGCGGAAATGCGGACAACGCAGCCAACGACCCGCCCGCGCAATCAACGGCATACATGTGGAGATCGCGGACGGAGGTCGATGCCGCCAGGCCGCCCACGATCGTGCGCAACGCGCTGGTTCGGCCGCTTCGAGCGCTCCCGGCGATGACGAGATGTCCTGTCTGGTCGAGGTCAATTTCGTAGTTTTGGCGCGTCTGCTCTGACGGAAGATCGAGCACTGCGAGGACGGCGGTCAGGGGACGCGCGAGGTCTGTCGCCTCGGTCGGGATCAACGCGGGCAGTGACGGCAGCCACGGCGAGCTCGGTGCCTGAAGACCGAGACGGTCTGCAGCCGAGCGGCACGCAGCGACGATGCTGTCGAGATCCGTGGCTGCAGTCGCGCTAGCGCCGTCGTTGGCGACGTGCACGACTCGCGGTGCAGCGAGCGATGAGAACGGAGACAGCTGGACGTCGATGCGAGTGCATTCGGCCGCACTTGGCGGCAGGCCCCCGACGCGTCCTGATTGGAAGACTTGGAGTTCGCCATGTCCGGTTCGGGCATAGCCTCGGCCCGGCGTTGCGCGACTAATGCGGGCTGCGTCGCCAGCGTCGATGACGTCCCTCGACTCGGATTCACGTACGACGCCGAGACAGATACGCAGGTTTGCGTTGGCCCGGATGTCGGCGCTCACAACACCCTCCGGCCTTTGCGTCGCCAGCACGAGGTGGACGCCGAGTGACCGCCCTCGTTGAGCAATTCCGACGAGACCGCCGACAAATTCCGGTAGTTCGTCAGCCAGGGACGCGAACTCATCGACGACGATGATGAGCCGCGCTAACTTGCCGCCGCTGGCGCGGAACACCTCGAGGTTCGGTGCTCCCGCAGCTGCGAGTACACCTTCTCGTCGCTTCAGTTCTGCGCGGAGCGAGGCGAGCGCACGCTCTACGAGCCGGCCGTCGAGATCGGTGACGAGCCCGACGGTGTGCGGCAATGCTGCGCACGCACCGAACGCCGCTCCGCCCTTGTAGTCGACGAGGACGAATGTCAGGTCGTCGGGACGGTTGGCACAGGCGAGTGACGCGACAATCGTCTGCAGTAGCTCGCTCTTGCCCGAACCCGTCGTGCCGGCGATCAGGGCGTGTGGGCCGTCGCGCGCGATGTCGACAACGAACCCGGCCTCGGGACCTGCGCCGATAAGTGCGCCGGTGCTCTCGACTCCGGCTTGCCATCGAGTGACAAGGTCGTCGGTCATGTCCGTGCCGAAGTCAGCAAGGTCGAGCCAGCGCACAGCTGCAGGCAAGGAGTCGGTTCGTCCGGGACTGTCATCGCGAAGCGGTGCGAGCGAGCGGGCCAGGTGATCAGCCCACGCGATGGACGCGCCGTCGGGGATCGCGCCTTGTGCGATTGGAACTCCCGGAAGATCGAGCACCAGCGTTGTCGCGACACCCCCGATCTGCTGCGTGCCGGCAAGTTCGGAGCTCGCAGAGTCGGTCACGATGGCGACGGCGCCGCACTCCTCGGGCAGGTGGGTTGCCACGTCGTCGAGACAGACCGCGTACACACCGACGGCAGGGCCGCGCGCAAGCACGTCCGCCAGCGCGGCCGTGCGGCGCAGGGCGCGCGCCCCGTCGACGATCATCACAACGGCTCGCTCGTTGGTCTTGCTCACTACCGCATGGCGGTCCTCGATGAGTGCGGCCAGCTCACCTACTCGGGCAGCCACGCTGTCGGCATCGACTCCGAGAAGCACCTCGCAGTTGGTGTTCGCGACAGGCCGAAGGTGCGGCAACCAGCGCACCCAACTCCACTCCTCGATGCTCTTCGGTTCGGCTTCGGCGAGTACAACGAGCGCGAGATCACGCGGGCTGTGCAGAACAGCCAACTGACCGATGATCGTGCGGGCTAGGGCCGTTCTCGCACCGCGCGGGCCAGCGATCCCGAGCACGCCGACATTCGCTAACGCCACAGTTATCGGCACGTCATTCACACGCGGCGGCCCGACGGTCTCGTGTCGGTCGCCGGCGACGATGAGGTCTGCCAGCACATTGCCGGAGCCGAGACTAAGAAGCAGGAAGTCGGAGTCGTCTCGACGGCGCTCCCAGAGCCTCGCGCTGGGTCCGCTCGCTGTCGTCGACAGGGTCGTGGCGTCAGGGGCGCGGCGACGCCGATCAAGCGTCTCTGCCAACAATGCGTCGTCGAGTGCACGCAACGACTTTTCGAGGGCCAACTCGTAGGCTGCACGGTCGGCACGAGTTGCCTTCCGGTGGCCGGCTCGGTCCGAGACCCATTGGCCAGCCATCATCAGCGGCGAGAGCACGGTGAAAAGCAAGTACTCCGGTCGCCGCATGACAGCCGCGAGCACAACCCCCGCGATGAGCGGCGCAATTGTCGTGATCAGCGGAAGACGAGCGCGCTCGCGGGCAGTGGGCTCCATGGGAAATGCGAGGCTGACTCGGACAGCCGACGGATCGGGTGCGTCAAGCCGCGGCGGCCGGTTGAACGACAGCTGCCCGTCGGCGGCGGGCCGCACCGACATCGGAACCAGATCGGGTACTGCCACCGTGAGTGTCGAACTGCCCAGCCGCAGGCGCATGCCCGGCCGTAGTGCGCTGGGGCAGTTCCCAAGGGGCACGCCGTCAATCGTCGTGCCGTTCGTCGATCCGGCGTCGGCCACCGCGACGCCGTCGGGTCCAACGGTCACGAACGCGTGTCGCCGCGACACGCTGGGATCATCGACGCTGATCCGCGCGGTGTCGCCGCGGCCAACTGACGACGTTCCCATCGCGAGCGGATGGATGTCTCCTGCGGATGGGCCACCGACCACTCGTAGTTCTAGGTAGGTCCGGATCTCCGCGTTTGCCGGCCTAGCGCCGAGGGTGAGGATTGCTCCGTCGCGCAGCGGGTTGGGCATTCCCGGTCGTGGCGACCCAAAGGTGGCCGCGGCGTCGGGCGGCGCGCAAACGAGGTTCCTGAGTCGGCTCACGATCGCATCGACGTCGGTCGCCGCTGGGGCCTCAATCGTCACGTCTTCGCGTCGGCCGTCGCCGGTCGTGACCACCGTCACAGTCGTTCTCATCGCGCCACAACCGCCGTCCCCTACGGCCCTTGAGCCGAAACGCACATGCCTGCTGAGGCAGGTGCCCCGGCTCCGAACAGTCTGGACTTTCGCGGGTGGGTCGCGGGGTGATGTACGTCCTGCCTGTGGACGACGGACCAACGCTCCTGTGGAGTGGTCCGTCGTGATCACCTGCTGTGACTACTCCGAACGGCTCAGTGATGGTTTAGGCCATTTGGCTGTACGAAGTCCGGCGAATACGTCAGGATCGGCGGTACCGGACGACGGGCGCCTGCTGGCTTTTCATCGCTGGACAGCCCGAAAGGGACCCGTGGGACCGGCGCATGTCGTGAGTGATTGCTCGTGCAGCCGCGCACGGCGGTCACCTCGATGCGGAAGGGAGGTAACCGCCATGCGCGGCTCGAACTGGGGTTAAGGATTCGTCCGCGCCGTTGAGGTCTGAAACTCCGGCGTGATGCATTGCGAAGGGGGCCGGTTAGCGCCGGCCCTCTTCGTTGTTCGGTGGTCCCAGATGGCGTTGCACCATCCGGATCAACCAGACATTCGTCTATCGTTGCGGCAAACGCGTCGATAATCGGCCGTTCGGCCTATGTGATCCGCGGCGCCGCTGTCGATGTTCCTTCGGGGGGTAGTTTCGGCGGAGGAGCGACGATGGTTCAGCGTGCGCGGCCATGGGCCGTGCGCCGCCTTGTCGCCGCCGTGGGGGCAGTAGGCGCACTGTGCGTCGTTGCCGCGATCTCGATGACCACGTCCGAGGCTGCACCGGCGCTGTGGCGGTGGGCACTGGTGGTCGCGCTATGCGTCATCGGCGAGCTGGCCAAGCTCGGCATCCGGCGAGGCGCAAACAAGCACTACTACAACTGGCGCGAGATCGCCTTCATCCTCGGCCTCGTGCTTGTTGCGCCCGGACACCTCGTACTCGCGATGACGGCCGGAACTGCCATCTCCGAAGTCGTACGCCGCAAGTCCGCCCAGAAACTCGTGTTCAACACCGCCTTGGTCGCGATCGAGACCGCGGTCGGCTGCGCCATCGTTGCGTCTGCGCATATCTACTCGCCGCGGCTGCGGTGGAGCGACGTGTTCACGGTGCGAGTCGTCGGCCTGATGGCCGCGGCGACCCTTGCCATCCACTTGGTTTCGACCGGCCTGACTTCCGTGGTGGTCGCGACCGAGCGGGGCCGGCCCGCGTGGCTCAGCGTGTGGGACGACCTTCGCGTCGCCGTTGTCATCTGGCTGCGCAATCTCGGCGCGGCCCTTCTGATCATCGCGTCGCTCAGCTGGTCCGTGTGGTTCACGGTGCTGATCCTGGGTGCCCTACTCGGTGTCCAGGCGTTGAGCACCGACCGCGCGGCCATCCGCGAGGAGCGGTTCGCCTGGCACCGCCTCCAGGTGGCGATCGACGAGCTGCGCGACGTCGAGCTTGACCAGCTGATCGGTGAGGCAACCGCCGCTGTCGCCACGATGATGCGTGCGGACGCGGCCGAGATTCAGCTCGACGAAGCCACCGGTCATGGCACGATTATGCGAGCGAGCGATTTTGAAGACGCTCATGAACTTGAGCACGGTGAACATCACCACGCGCACAGCATGGACATCGAGCTTGCAACTCGCGAGGGCCGAGTTGGGGAACTGCGGCTGCTCTTTTCGGCCCCGGTGGTCTTCAACGCCACAGAGACCGATTGCTTGAACGCGTTCGCTAATGCGCTCGCGGTCGCTCTGGCGAACGCGCTGAAGTTCGACTCGATTCGCGAGGATGCACAGCAGCGCATTCGTGCAGCGTTCAGCGATCCGGTGACTGGCGTCGGCAACCTGATGATGCTGGAGGACCAAGCACGCGAGGCCTTGGCCGAACTGCATCCCGCGAGCTTGGTTGCAGTGGCGGTGATCGGCTTGAACCGCTTCGCCGAGGTCAATGACCTGCTCGGCGCGCACGCCGCTGACGAGATGCTGCGCGCGGTTGCTAGCCGGCTCACGACAGTGGTTCGCCGATGCGATGTCGTCGCGCGACTGCATGGTGCTGAGTACGTCCTGTTGTTGCGTGAACTCCCGAGTGCCGCCGCGGGTGAGGCCCAGGCTGAACTCGCTGTCCGATCTTTGGGGACGGCGATCACGGCCGATGGTTTGGATCTCACTGTTGATGCGCACACCGGCGTTGCCTGCGCGCCGGCAGACGGGGATAACCTCGACGATTTGATCCGCCGAGCTCGCCTCGCCATGTACCAGGCGCGCACCGACGACATCCCTGTCTATCGCTATCAGCCAGAGCTCGAACCGCCGGCGCTGGCGCAACTCGAGTTGCTCCGGGACTTGCGGGAGGCGCTCGAAACAAAGCAGCTCATCCTGCACTATCAACCCAAGTTCAGCATGCGTGGCGGCCTGCCCGTAGCGGCCGAGGCGTTAGTGCGCTGGCGGCACCCTGAGCGCGGTCTGATTCCGCCCGTCGAGTTCATCCCGTTGCTCGAGCGCGTCGGCCTGGTCGGCGACCTGACGCGCTACGTGCTCGAGGTTGCGATCGAAGAATGCGCGACCTGGCACAAGATGGGCCTCACGCTCGGCATTGCCGTGAACCTGTCGGCACGCAACCTGCTCGACGAGGATTTGCCTCGCTTCGTGCTTGCTTGCTTGGCAAAGAACGGTCTCCCCGCCGACCAACTGATCTGTGAGATCACCGAGACCGCAGTATTTTCGCGCAGCCCTATTGCTGCGGCGATTCTCGATCAGCTGCGGGCGGCCGGCGTGAGTCTGTCGCTCGACGACTTCTGCACCGGGTACTCGTCGTTGAGCCTCCTGCGCGAACGTGCGATCGACGAGATCAAGATCGACCGCTCGTTCGTCGCTGACCTCGGTGTCGGCGGCCGCACAACGCACATCGTCACGGCCCTCATCGAGCTCGCACACCGCTGCGACATCGTCGTGACGGCCGAGGGCATCGAAACGATCGAGCAGCAGCAGCTCTTGACGACTCTTGGTTGCGACCACGCCCAGGGCTTCTTGCTCGCCCGGCCGATGACCGCAGGCGCCGTCCGCGCATTCTTCCTCGAGGCATTCAGGGCGGGTCGAGCACGCCAAGCTGGTCGTCCCCAGCTCGGCGCTCTGCGCTCAAGCGCGACGCCGGCAAACTGGGATGACCCCCTGCCCTGGCGCGACGCCGCCTTGGAGTAGCACGCGAGTTAAGTCCGATTCGTGCTCACTCACTATCGCTAGGCCATTAGACGGAACTTCGAACCGTTGCGCGCTCAGTGCCCGGAGTTTTCCACAACGTAGCGCTCGATCGGTTACGCATCGCCGCGTCCGCGGTTACTGTCCTCAAACCGCAAGAGCGGCCGTCGTGGGGGCGTCTGTGTTGATCCAGGGGGAATTGTGGACGCCGTCGACGTTGTCGAAGATGAGGTCAGAGAGTTAGTCCGGCGTCGCGGCCTTGATCCGGCAGCCGACAGTGCGGGCGTCCGGCTGCTCGTCGAGGAAGTCGTGTCCGACTACGACGAGCGCACCCTAAGCAGTTCGTTGCCGCCTCTGCTCGACCGCCGGGACGCAGTGCGTGCGGTATTCGACGCTGTCGCTGGCTTCGGCCCTCTGCAGCGCTACTTCGACGATCCGGTCGTCGAAGAAATCTGGATCAACGAACCAGGGCGCGTCTTCATTGCGAAGCGAGGCCGTAGCGAGCTGACCAACACAATTCTTACCAACAACCAGGTTCGCGATCTCTGCGAAAAGATGCTGAAAAGTTCGGGACGACGGGTTGACCTGTCGACGCCGTTCGTTGACGCGATGCTTCCTGACGGCAGTCGCCTGCACGTCGTCATCCCCGACATCACGCGGCAGCACTGGGCGGTCAACATCCGCAAGTTCGTTCTCACTGCGCACTCACTCGATGAGCTTGTCGACCTCGGGTCGCTTACAGCTCAGGCGGCGCGGTTCCTCGAAGCCGCGGTCGTCAGCGGGCTCAACGTGATCGTGGCTGGCGGGACGCAAGCAGGCAAAACCACCCTGTTGAACTGCCTCGCGGCGGCGATTCCGGCTCACGAGCGCGTCGTGACCTGTGAGGAAGTGTTCGAGCTTCGGGTGCCGCTGCCGGATGTGGTGTCGATGCAGACCCGGCAATCCAACCTCGAGGGGACTGGCGAAGTGAAGCTTCGTCGGCTCGTGAAAGAGGCGCTCCGGATGCGGCCCTCTCGGATCATCGTTGGTGAGGTCAGGCAGGAAGAGTGCCTTGATCTGCTCATTGCTTTGAACTCGGGGCTTCCGGGATATGTCAAGGCACAATGTATCTATGCCACGTCGAGCGGCGCTCTACGCCCGCATCAGCCAAGACCGAGAAGGCGCCGGCCTCGGAGTCGACCGCCAGCGCGCCGACTGCCGCGCACTCGCGAAGAAACTCGGTTGGCCCGTCGTCGTCGAGCACACCGACAACGACTTATCCGCGTACTCAGGTAAGCCTAGGCCTGGATATCGCGAACTGCTGGCCGACATCACCAGCAAGCGGGTCGATGCCGTCGTCGTGTGGCACACAGATCGCCTGCACCGCTCACCACGCGAGCTCGAGGAGTACGTCGAACTTTGCGAGCGTCTTGGCGTCGTCACTCAGACGGTGAAGGCCGGCGAACTAGACCTCGCGACGCCGTCGGGTCGTGCGGTTGCTCGAACGCTCGGCGCATGGGCCAGGTTCGAAGTCGAGCACAAGTCCGAGCGCACGCGCCGCGCGCAGCTACAGGCCGCAGAAGCTGGGAAGTTCCTCGGCGGCGGCAGGCCATTCGGCTGGCAGCGACGCGACGACGGATCCGCGACGATCGACCGGCGCGAAGCTCGAGAGCTACGCCGTGCTGCGGATGACCTGCTCGCAGGTGCGAGCCTCGGATCCATCGTTGCCGATCTCAACAAGCGAGGTGTCACAACATCGACCGGCCGGCCATGGAACTACACGAGTCTCCGGCAGGTCCTCAGCCGCCCGCGCAATGCAGGGATATCCACGTACCAGGGCCAGATCGTCGGGGAGTCCGCGTGGCCAGCGCTGCTGACGGAGGACACCTGGCGCTCCGTCGTTGCACTTCTCGCCGACCCGGGTCGGCGCAGGTCGACGTCCAACCGCGTGCGATGGCTCATGGCTGGTCTCGCGCTGTGCGGCGTTTGCGGCGAGCCGATGCGATCAGCGACGGTGGCAAGCAACCGCGCGCGGGGAACGATCCGCACCGTGTACAGATGCCCAACGCCAGGTGTTGGGCACGTTGCCCGCGCAGCTCCGCCACTAGACGAGTACATCGGCGCCATTGTTGTCGAACGACTGAAGCGACCCGACATCCTTGACGCCCTCACCGCGCAGAGTGGCACCGACACCACGGAACTGCGTGCCGAACGGGTCGCGCTGCGTGCCCGCCAGAACGAAGCAGCCGAGACGTTCGCCGATGGCGGCATCAGCGCGGGCCAGCTCGCGCGCATCTCGACGCGACTGACCAAACGCCTCGAGGCGATCGAAGCTGAACTTGCCGCGGCCACCAGGAGCACGGCGATAAGCGAACTGGCTGGTCCACGGGCAGCGGAACTGTGGAAGCGAGCGCCGATCGACCGACGGCGTGCTGTGATAGCAGAGCTGCTCACTGCGACGGTGCTGCCGTCCGGTAAGCGTGGCCGCGAGTTCGACCCTGATCTGATACGCATCGAATGGAGGTGAGCATGTCTGCGCCCGTGCACCACTCCACGACCAAGTACGTCGATGTCACGTGTGGTCGGCCCGGCGTGAAGTCCCACAAGGCGATTCGGGTTGAGCGCTTCGAACGGAGCGCGGTAGGCGGGGAGTGGCACTGGGCACAGGAACTCGCACCCCGGCTCGGCGACGCACTTCTGGCAGGCACCGACCCACCGATAGCTGACCTCGACCGCTACGCGGAGCAGCCGCGACCGCATGGCGCGCGCGCGAAGCTACGCTGCCCGATGTGTGGTCTAGAGGCGACTCGCGACTGGAAGCCGTTCACCGACCTGCTCGATAAGTCGTTCGCCAACGGCGAGTCTGAGATCACCTTGACCCGCCTGGTAGCTATATTCACAAGGTCGCTCGGCTAGCCGAGGTGACAGTGCCGGCGTAGAGCGTCCGGATAAGGCTCTTAAGCGAGAGCGGGTTAAGCCTGCTCTCGGAGAGTCCCGTGACCTGGACCCAAGACCGCGCACGTGTTGCAAGCCTCAGTCGAGACAGAGCGCCGGACGACCCGCTACTGGTCGAAGCTCGCCGCGACTTGAAGGCATCGCGCCTTGAGGAGCACATCCGCAAGGTCGTTGACAGTGCCCCACCTCTGACTGCTGAACAGCGCGACCGCATCGCCTCACTGCTGCGTGGTGCAGCTTGACTGCGCCGGCCGGGCTAGTCCCGGCAAACCATGCGGTATCCACTGGAACCAGCATCGGTGAACGACAAGGGCGCCGCGGTGTGAACGCGACGCCCCTGTTCTGTCCAGTCGATCTCGACCTGCTCACTTTCCCATACCCAGCTGACAATTCCGGCGAGGCGTGCCGTGACTAACGACTCGCTTCGCTTCCATTGGGAGCGGTGCGTCAGACGATTGCCGCTGACGCCAACGCAAAAGCTGGTTGCTTTCACAGTCGCGCAGTACGCCGACCGTGACGGGGGCAACATCTTCCCGGGCATCCAGCTTCTCGCCCGCGTCACATGCCTCGATCCCAAGACTGTCACCGCTGCACTCAAAGAGCTGCGAGATGAAGGTCTCCTCGAGCGGACATTCGTAGGCGGTCAGGCATGCGGCCGGAAAGGTCTCGCCGACAAGTACCAGCTCGCAGTTCCTGTCGACCTGCCCGATCGGGACGGGCTACTCACCCCGGACGAGAAGTATCCGGATGGTTGGGTTCCGCCGAAGAGGCGAGCACGGACAGCGCGAACGGTGGGCACGGCTCCCATAGATCGCGTTGTGGACAACGACGAATCGATGGGCACCGCTCCCATCGAT
>DASYAG010000069.1:0-3515 GCA_036501485.1 Acidothermaceae bacterium
CGAGCGACCGTCGGCAGCCGCCGCGGCCGCTATGGAGCTACAAGACGCAATCACCCACGAGCGGTGGGGCCTTCGGGAGCCGATGCGTATCCGGATCGCACTGCACACCGGTGAAGTCGAGCTCCGCGATGGAGGCACAGGTCGTGTTCGATTTCGACGACATCGGCGCTGCCATCAAAGAACTCGATGCCCGCTACCTCGCCGGCGAAGCGGCCGCCCACCCGAACACCTGGTCCCTCATCGCGCGCGCCTTCGCCGCGATCAACCGACACGAACTCCCCCAGCTGACGTCGGACTGGGCCAACATCGACCATCGACGCGGGGCAGCGTTCGCAACTGGCGACATGACCGCCTACATCCGCGACTTGTTTGACGACGCGCCGGACATCCATGTCTACGTCGAAGTCGTGCATCGCCTGGGCAACCTCGGAGCCGTCGTCACCCAGGCGGGGCATGGCACCTCGCAAGAGGGCTTCCAGGCCGAATGGCGGGAGATCGGGATTTTCGTGTTCGACGGCGATCTGCTCAGCCGTTACGAACTGTTCGACGATGCAGACCTCGACGCCGCGCTCGCGGGCTTTGATGAATTACAGCCGCAGCGGCCGCGACTGGAAAACGCGGCAAGCCAAGTGGAGCAAGGCTTCTTGACCTACTTCGCGGCCCGCGACTGGGACGCCTATGCGGAAATACTGTCTTATGACGTTTGCGTGGATGATCGTCGTCACGTCGTGAACGCCGGCGTCAGGCACGGCCGAGATGCCGAGATCGCAAACGTGCGGGCGCTCGCCGACATCGGAGTCAGGAGTGCAACGTCAACCGTGATCGCGGTCCGAGGGGGGCGCCTCTTCCTCGGTCGTCACTGCGTCTGGGGCGGCTGGTCCGATTCAGAAGCGTCTGAGACGCTGTGCGTCCTCGAAATCAACGCCGAAAACCAGATCGTGGCACGCGTTCTGTTCGATGCCGACGACATCGACGCCGCCTACGAAGAGCTTGATGCCCGGTACCTCGCCGGCGAAGCGGCCGCCCACGCGGACACGTGATCGGTCATGATGCGCGCGTGTGCCGCGCTCAACACACGCGAAATCTTCGCGACGACTGCAGACTTTGTCGACATCGACCATCGGTCCCTTGCCGCGATCGGGTCTGGCGACCTGAAGGCATACATCCGTGAGGCGTTGAACGATGGCCTGTACACCGTCTGCATCGAGGCCGTACATCGGCTGGGCGACCTCGGAGCAGTCGTTACCCTTGTGTCGCACGGGATCTCACAAGAGGGATTCGACGGCGAGTGGCGCATGGCGGACATCTTTACGGTCGAAGGCGACCTGATCAGCCGCTGCGAGATTTTCAACGAGGCAGACCTCGACGCCGCGCTCGCGCGCTTCGAGGAATTGCAGCCACAGACGAGGGGGCTGGAGAATGCGGCGGCCCGAGCAGATAACCGCTTCTTTGCCCACACCCGGGACCGCAATTGGGCGGCGGCGGCCGAGATACTGGCCGACAACAGTATTGTCGATGATCGCCGCCGCGTGGTGAACATCGGTGTCTGGGAAGGGCGCGATGTCGTGATCGCGAATCTTCGAGCCCTGGCGGAGGCGTTGGCAGACGTAACGTCGACCGTGATTGCGGTCCGCGGGGAGCGCCTCGCTCTGACCCGTATCTCTGCCCCAAACCGCGACCTGCAGCAGGGGGATTTCGGCGTCGAAATGCTGTGCGTCGCCGAGCTCGACACCGACGATCGGCTCGCGGCGCACGTCATGTTCGACGTCGACGACATCGACGCCGCATTCGAAGAACTCGACGCCCGATACCTCGCGGGCGAGGCGGGCGCTTACTCGCAAACGTGGACCACCATGACGCAGGTCCAAACCATGTACAACCGACACGAAATTCCGCCGACAACGAAGGACTGGGTCAACACCGATCATCGGCGAGGCAGAGCGTTCGCGCCCGACGAAGTGATCCCCTTCCTACGTGCGACCTATGACGTCGCCCCGAACCTCAGGGGTCACATCGAAGCTGTGCACCGGCTGAGCAACTTTGGGGCGGTCGTCACAGAGGTAATGACTGGGACCTCACAGGAGGGCTTCGATGCCGAGTGGCGCGAGATCGGCCTTTTCGCATTTAACGGCGACCTGGTCTGCCGATTCGAGCTTTTCGACGAGGCCGACCTCGACGCCGCACTCGCCCGGTTCGACGAGCTCGACCGGCCGGCTTCTCCCTAGGGTTGCAGGCGTTCGACGCGTCCACCGACCACACGAATTCGGTTGTGCAGCCGGTCTTCTCGGCCCTGCCAGAATTCCACCTCGTCGGGCGCGATGCGGTAGCCGCCCCAGTTCGGCGGCACCGGGACCTGCTCGGAATCGGCGAAGCGTGCCGTCACCTCAGCCAGCTGGTCGACCAGAGCGGCGCGGGAGTCGATCACCCGGGACTGGTGTGACGCCCATGCGCCCAGTTGCGAGCCGCGCGGGCGCTTCGACCAGTAGTTTTCGGTGTCCTGCGGATCGACCTTCGTCACCGGCCCGCGGATATGGAACTGCCTGTTCAGCAGGTACCACGGGAAGGTCGCCGACGCATACGGCGTTGCGGCCAACTCGTCGCCTTTGGCCGAGTCGTAGTTGGTGAAGAAGGTGATTCCGTCGTCGTCGACGCCCTTGCACAGCACCGACCGGCTGACCGGTCTGCCCAACCTGACGGTGGCCAACACCATCGCGTTGGGTTCGGCGACGCCCCCGCGCTCGGCCTCGCCAATCCATTTGCGCAACAAGGCAAGCCAGCCATCGTCGAGCCAATCGACATCGAGGTCGGGGCTGCCGTCCCGCTCCCGGGATCCGTACTCCTTGCGCATTGCCGCCAGGTGCTCGTTGTCTGATCCTGCCACCGCGCCAACGCTACCCGCGGCCGCGGATGAAAGCGGCGAGGAAGTCTGCCGACGTACCGTGCATGAATGACCTGAGTTGGCTGGACGAATCGAATTCGCGGTAGTCGCAGTGGGTTGAGCTGTTGCGTTCGGGGCGTGGGGATGTGCGCACTAGTTCAGCTGCTGAAATCGGGTGGCCGGGATTTGTCGGGGGTGGCTGCGATGATGACGTCATGTCTTCGAGTACCTCTGCTGGCGCTGTGGTGGTGAGTCCCAACGAGCGTCTTGAGGTGCTGTTTGAGGAGTTGGCGGAGTTGACCGGTCAACGCAACGCGATTGATGGGCGCATCGTTGAGATCGTGGCCGAGATCGAGCGCGACCAATTGTGCGGCGGCACCGGTGTGCGGTCGGTGCCGGCGTTGGTGGCCTGGAAGACGGGCTGCTCGCCGGCGAACGCCCACACGATCAGCACCATCGCGAGCCGGCTGCAGGAGTTCCCACGTTGCGCCCAAGGCATGCGAGAGGGCCGGCTGTCGGCCGATCAGGTCGGAGTCATCGCGGCGCGGGCCGGCGAGGGATCCGATGAGCACTACGCGCAGCTGGCGGCCTGCGCCACGGTCACTCAGCTGCGCACCGCGGTCAAGCTAGAACCGCG
>DASYAG010000070.1:0-7210 GCA_036501485.1 Acidothermaceae bacterium
ATGGCGTACCACACGAATCTCACGCCGGCCTGGGCGAACCCGTTCTGGACGATCCCGCCGGAGCAGACCGAATGGCGTAAGGCGAGTCGCATCGTCGGCGGCGGCGTCGTCTGGACGCCGACGACCGTCGATCCGACCACCGACACGCTGTACATCGGCACCGGCTCGGCGACGCCGCTCTACTACCCGGCCCTGCGACCCGGATCCGATCCCCGGTCCGACTCGCTGATCGCGATCGACCTGAAGACCGGCCAGATGAAGTGGTGGCAGCAGTTGATCTCGTTCAACGAATGGTCGTACGACGTCGCGCAGCCGCCGCTCGTTTACACCGCAAAGATCAGCGGCAAGTCGGAGCGCGTCGTATCCGTCGCGACGATGGAAGGCCTCTGGTACATGTTCGATGCCAAGACGGGTCGGCCGATCTATCAGCGCGTCAAGGTGATCGACCGCACCGAGCATCCTGCATTGCAGCCCGGGAAGCCGGTCGCTGTTTATCCGTCGTCGATCGGCGGCTTGAACTTCTCGCCCGCGTCGTTCGACCCGCAGACGCAGTTCATCTACAACGCCGCGTCTGAGACGGCGGCTGTCGACGAACAGGTCAAGCTGACGCCCACCCAGAAGAAGCAGAAGCTGCTCGAGGGCGACATCTTCCTTGGCTTGGCGAACGGCAACTTCGGCGACCTGCTGCCAGGCTGGCACGACCACGGCTCGATCAGCGCGATTGACACCGCGACCGGCAAGCAGGTGTGGAAGTTCGACACACCGGAGCCTGAGCGCGGCGGCGTGACGACGACGGCGAGCGGTCTTGGCTTCGCCGGCGGCGGCGACGGCAACCTGAATGTGTTCAACGTGAAGACCGGCAAGGTGCTCTGGACCTTCCAGACAGGCCACCAGATTGCATCCGGCGCCTCGATCTTCTCGATCGCCGGCAAGGAATACGTCGCGATCAGCGTCGGCGGAACGCCGACCTCCTCGAACGGCGGCACGGCGACGCAACTCGACGTCTTCTCGCTCGGCGGCTCGAAGACGCAGTCGCCCGCGCCGGTCGGCCTCGGCCCGGAGGTGTCCGCGCAGCCGTTGATCGCGCAGGCGCCGCGCGTGACGAACGCGCCGCGCGTGACGTCGCATACAACAGCTTCGGCCGGTGCACGCGTCACCGTGCAGGCGCCACTCACGATCGCGCCGTGGAACCCGAACACGTCGAACGAAAAGCTCGTCACCGGCCGTGTGCTCCTTCGCGGTCGCCCGGTTGGTCACGTCCAGGTGGCGGTCGACGGCTATGCGCTTCAGGGCCTCACCGACGCGAAGGGGTACTTCCACTATCTGCTTGACAACACGGTCGCGCATCGCGCAGTCGCGGTCGTGACCGGTGTGGCGGGCGCCACCGTGGCTGGCACGAAGCTGAGCACCGCGCAGGCGCAGACATTGCTCGGTGCATCCGCAGGCTTCAGCGTCGGCTACGGCATCAGCGGGCTCACGACGAAGACGCTGAAGAACGGCGACGTTCTCGTGTCCGGCCGCTTGGCGGATGGCGCTGGAACCGCGCCGCCGCCGGTCGCGCTCTACACCTACCAGCTGACCGGAACGATCATCAACGCCGCGGGCCAGCCGGTGCAAGGCGCAGTCGTCGTCACGCGGACAGCCGATCGCGACTTCTGGACGTTCTCGTCGCCGAGCGACGCAAGCGGCCACTTCAGTTCGTTCTTCACCGCCTCCGACGAAAGCGGTGCGAACCCGGTTCCGCTCTCGGTTGGCGTGACGCTCGGTGGCACTGCGTACGGCGGCACGCTTGGCATCACCGTCAACTTCGCCGCGCTCCACAGCTCGAGCGTCGCGATCCAGCTCGGCGCCGGGGTCTCGCTGACGGCGAAGCCTGCAACCTCATACGCCGGTGCTGTCTACGAGGGAACAGTCGTCGGTGTCAGCGGGCCGGGCGGCATCATCAAGCCGCTGTCCGAGCGCTGGCCGACCGCCAAGGGCGACTTCTCGTTCGTCCTGCCGGCATCGGCCCGCGGGAAGACCGTCCAGTTCTGGGAGAACGACCGCCAGGCGTTCTCGCAGACGCCAGCCGCAGCCGGCGGGCCCGTCAGCCTCACGAGTTGGCCGAGCGTGCTCGACCGGACGCTGCCGCGCGGACTCGCAACGCTGAAGCTGCCCTAGGCAGCGACCCACCTAGAAGACGGTGACGTAACCCTTGGGGCCGGCGGGCTTGCCCTTGTACAGCGTCTCGTACAGGAACTTCCCGCGGTACGTCCAGTTGATGAAGATCGCGTCCTTGCCGACTCTCGCCTTCATCACGCCGGTTGTCGAGCCCCAAATCTTGAAGCTGTACGGGCGCGTCCCTTTGTTCAAGATCTCGTAGCGAATCTGGGCTCCGCGCGGTAGGCGCGGATACTTCGTGTGCAGCGAGAACTTGTCCTTCGGGATGGTGATCGCGGAGTTGGTGAGCGTCACCTTGACCACGTAGATGACGCCGGGGGTCGTGGTGGCCGGGGCGACCGCACTGTTCACGCCGGCGCACACGGCAGCGGCAGCGGCGACGCCGATTGCTATGCGCTTAGCCGTCATCGGAATTCGCCACGGAGAGTCGGAGAACGATCGGGGCTCCGCGGCCGGTCGCTGAGAACAGGATCGGGTCACCCACATTCGGGAGCGGGCGCCAGTGGAGGGTGATCCCGCCGGCGCGACCAGCCTTCAGGCTCGTCACGCAGGTGACGACCCGTCCGACGACGGTGCATGGCTTCGAAGCACCGTTGCCGTAGAGGCGCGGGCGCGCTGCGAGTTTCGTCTTGGCAGGCAGCGTCAGCCGGACGCGCGTGAGGGCTGTCGTGCACGAAAAGGTGAGCGAGACATAGTCGGGGCTGGGCGAGACATTCGTGCCGTTCTCGAGCTGCGCATGCGCATCGCAGGTCGTCGTGGCGACAGCCGGGACGGCGTCAGCCGGGACGGCCGCTGCGAGGCTCACTGCGACGAGCCCGGCGGTCGAGATCAGGGCGGTTGGGAGATAACGGATCATTGTTTGTATCCGAAAGATTAAAGGCCGGGACCGTGCGGTCCCGGCCCGTTGTTTCTACTTGACCTTGAAGGAGCCGGCCATGCCCTCCTGGGCGTGGCGAGGCACGGTGCAGAGGTAGTAGAAACTGCCCTTCTTGATGAACTTCACGGTCAGGAGTTGCTTCTGACCGGGCTGCAGGAGCCGCGTTGTCTTCTTCAACGTTGGGAAGTCGAAGTCGTGCGCGATCTTGCCCCTGTTGATGACGGTGAACACGACGGTTCCCGGCTTCAGGATGCTCACCTTGCTGAGCTTGAAATAGAACTCGTACGCGCTCACGGTGATCTTCGTCGGCACGACTGTGGTCTTCGTCGCCGACGCAGAGACCGCTGTCCCCGCGAGCACTCCCATGACGATTGCCGAGAGGAGAGCTACCCCTACGGCGAGGCGGAGCCTCATTCCCATCATCACCTTCTCCTCAATCCAAAACGAGTTAGTTGACATGTCAACGGTAGCACCTCGGACTCTTCGCGAGCAGGCACAAGATGTAAACGTCCTAGTACGGCAACTCGTTGCGACGAAAGGCTGCAACCGCTTTAAGCCTGCGCGCCACGGCCTCAGGGTGATGTCAATCGGCGGGGCGTCGGGCGTATCTGATGTGAGTCACCCCGGGCGCTTCGACCGACTCGAGCTGCTCGAGTTTCGCATCTCCCACATTGTCGAATAGTCGGGCGCCGCCGCCGAGCACGAGCGGGACGATCGAGAGAACGATCTCATCGAGCAGGCCCGCCGCGAGGTACTGCTGCGCGACAGACGCGCCGCCACCGAGCGAGACCTGTTTCGTTCCCGCGGCTCGCCGCGCCTGTTCGAGTGCCGATTCGATCCCGTCCGTGACGAAGTTGAACGTTGTTCCGCCCAGCATCTCGAGTGGCTCGCGCGGATGGTTCGTGAGGACGAAGACGGGGTGGTGGTACGGCGGTTCGTCGCCCCACCAGCCTCTCCAGGACTCGTCCCACGACCCCGGCCCGCCACCGAACATGTTCCGGCCCATGATCGTCGCGCCGGCTCCGCCGAGAATGTCGTCGGCGAAGCGCGTGCTCGCGTTGACCTCGCCGCCTTCCGCGCCGTGGCTCTCGCGGAACGCCTTGAGCGGAACGAGCCAACTGTGGAGTTGCTCGCCGCCGACCCCGAGCGGATGCTTCAGCGACTGGCCCGGGCCGGCGACGTAACCGTCGATCGACATCGTGATGTTCAGCTTCAGCTTGTTCATCGATCAGACACCGCCGACCGTCAGAGCGGCTACCGCGGCGAAGCTCATCGCTGCGTCGCCGGTGGGAATTCGGCCGGGTAGGGCTCTGCGTAATCAGCCGAGCGACTCACCGAACGCCACGTCGTCGCTTCGTCGAGTTGACTTTGCGAGTAGCGCAGCGCGGCTTCGACCGCGTTGACACCGAGCAGAAGATGCGACGGCACGTTTCCGCGTTTGACGGCGCTGACGATGATCTCGGCCGCACGTGCCGGGTCGCCCGCCCGAAAGGCAGAGCCCGGGTCTTCCATCTGCGCAATCCGTGAGGCGAACGTGGCCTTGTACTCATCGGGGATGTCGTGGATCTCCATCGATGATCCCGCCCAATCGGTGGCAAACCCGCTCGGCTCGACGACCATCACCTTGATCCCGAACGGTTCCGTCTCAACAGCGAGCACGCGACTGAAGCCGTCAACGGCGAACTTGGCGGCCTGATAGCTGGCGATACCTGGTGACCCGCCGACGCGTCCACCGATTGACGAGAACTGCACGATCGTCCCGCCACCGCCGCGTCGAAGTACCGGGATGACGGCGCGAGAGACGTTGTAGACACCCCAGAAGTTCGTCTCGAACTGAGCACGGAAGTCTGCGACCTCATCGGTCTCGATCGGAGCGAGGTTCGCATAGCCGGCATTGTTGACGACCACGTCGAGACCAGCGAAACGCTCGACTCCTGCGGCCACTGCAGACGCCACCGCGTCAGGATCGGAAACGTCGAGAGCCACCGCCTCCACGCGATCCGGGTAGCGCTCGACGAACTCAGCGAGCTGCTCTGGACGACGCGCAGTCGCCACAACGCGATCGCCGGCGTCGAGGACCGCTGTGACCAGCGCTCGGCCAAAGCCCCGCGACGAACCGGTAATGAACCACGTTGCGCTGGGCATGTTGCTACTTGACCGCGACGATCTCGACCAGGCGAATGTCGGGATCCTTTGCGAGCAGGTCCGGGCCGACGCTTGCGAGAGCCGCCGGGATTTCGCCTTCAAGGTGAGCGTTTCGCGCTTCCAGAGTCTCGAAGGTGTCGAAGATGCCGTACGTCGTGTCGTCGACCTTGAATGCGTACCAGGTGACAGTGCCCGCTTCGGCTGCGGCAAGCGAACGCGCGCTACGCAGCAACTCAGCGAGATCGTCACTCTTCTCGGGCTTCGCCTCGAGCAAAGCCAGAACACCAAACTGGACTGCCATCAGGTCTCCTTCTGTCGAGAGTTCGATCCTGTGTGGACCGTTGAGTCCACCAGTAAACGTAGTTCAACCGTCAACGGCGACCGGCGGCACTCTGGCGCAGATGCGCATACGCGGCATCGAGGGCAATTGCCAGCTGGCTTGGATCTCGACGCGCCTGGGTCAGCAGCAGGCCGCCTTGGATCGACGCCATCGTCGCGGTCGTGAGCGCCGCAACGTCGGCGTGCCGCTTGAGTTTTCCGCGCGCTTTCATCGCTGCGAGTCCAGCTTCGAGTGGGGCCTGCCAACGGTCGAATGACTCGGCGAGCGCGCGCTGGGCAGCGGCATCGCCTTCGGCTAGCTGCGCGACGAGCGTGCCAACCGGGCAGCCGCTGCGGCCGCCGGCCGTATGCTGAAACTTCGTCATCGAGTCGAACCAGGTGCGGATCGCCTGCCAGCTGCCGCGAGCCAGGTCATCGCCGACTGCGGAGAGGACGAGCTCGGTGTTGTACGCGATCACCCCGCGCAACAGCGCATCGCGATCGGCGAAATAGAGGTAGAGCTGGCTCTTGCTGACGCCCGCGCGTTCGATCACATCGTCGAGGCTCGTACGAGCGACCCCGCGGTCGCGCACGAGCTCGGAGGCTGCAGCCGTGATTCGCGCCCGTGTCTCCTGCCCGCGGATCGTTCTTGGCGCACTCATCGGCCAAGTGTAGGGGCGAAACCTCTCTTGTAACGGAACGGCTCCCTACATGGACTAAACAGTCCAACGAGCGTTTTGACGGTCCGCTCCGAGCAGAAAGGGATGTATGGCTTCAGCCGACAAGACAAACACACGCGCCGCGCCCAGGGGTGTCAGACCGCGTCAGCAGGCGCCCGAGCTGAACGTAAGGTTGACCGACGGGACAGCGTGGAGCCTCGCCGACGCTCACCCGCGCAGCTTCACGATGGTGCTCTTCTATCGCGGCAAGCACTGCCCGGTGTGCCGTGCGCAGCTCTCGGAGCTCAACCGACGGCTTGACGAGCTTGCCGAACGCGGCGTCGACGCGATTGCGATCAGCGGCGACAGCCACGAGGTCGCGGTGAAGACCGTCGAGGAGTGGGGGCTCGACAAGCTGAAGGTCGGCTACGGCCTCGACGAGGACGCGATGCGTCGCTTCGGCCTGTTCGTCTCCGCCGGACACGACGGCGAGCCCGCGCTGTTCAACGAGCCCGGCCTCTTTCTGATCGACCCCGACGGCGTCGTCTACTACGAGGCGCTCACCTCGATGCCATGGGGCCGCCCCCGTCTCGACGACATCGTCAACGGCATCGACTACGTCGTCAAAGCCAATTACCCGGCTCGAGGCGAAGCCTGAGTCGAGCTTCTCCGCACGTGACCTCAACCCTGACCAAGGAGACCTGTCCATGAAACGCTCGACCAAGCGCAGCCTCGGCTTCGCCTTTCTCGCAGTCGGTCTTGTCGGCGCGCTCGCCGGCATCGCCACCGTCAACGTTCGTGCCGCTGGCACGGTGACGCGGCCCACGCTCAAGAGCGCGATCTCGCTCGACGCGACGAACGAGACGATCACTCTGCCCTTGCACAAAGGCGTGACCGCGGCGGGGAAGACGACATGGTTCGTCGTCATCGACTCGTCGTCCAAGGCCGACGCCACGAGCCGCGGCGTCAACTTCGCGCCCCGCCTCGCGAACGTCCTCGGCACCAAGGCCGTGCAGAAGGTGTCGATCAGCGGCGGCGTGACGAGGTTTGC
>DASYAG010000071.1:0-2475 GCA_036501485.1 Acidothermaceae bacterium
CGGGTCAACGATCTGCTGCTACCGATCGTCAAGGGCGTCGGCTCCGAGCGGGCCTATCAAACGTTGACGGAATCACTGCAGACATTTGGTGGGTCCGGCTTCCTGCAGGATTACCCCCTCGAGCAATACATCCGTGACGCCAAGATCGACAGCCTGTATGAAGGCACCACCGCGATTCAGGCGCAGGACTTCTTCTTCCGCAAGATCGTCCGCGACCAGGGTGCGGCACTGGGCCACCTAATCACGCAGATCGAGTCATTCATCGACAGCGAGGAAGCGCGCCCGGAACTCGTCGACGCCCGCAAGCAGTTGGCCACCGCGGTCGACGACCTGCAAGCCTGGGTCGCGACCATGACCGGGTATCTGATCGATTCCCAGCAGAGCGCCAGCGAGCTCTACCGCGTGGGTTTGGAGTCGGTGCGTTTCCTGCTCGCGGTTGGTGACCTGATGATCGGCTGGCTGCTACTTCGGCAGGCGGAGACAGCGCTGATGGCACTCGACCGCGACCCGTCACCGGCCGATAGTGCCTTTTATGCCGGAAAGATCACTACAGCAAAGTTTTTCGTCAAGAACGTGCTGCCGCGGTTGACTGCCGAACGCGAGATCGCGGCGAATGTCGATCTCGCGGTCATGCAGCTTCGCGAAGAGGCGTTCTAACTAGCGCGGGTCGATGTCGACGGCAGCGGCGATTTGCCGCCAGAGGACGTCGACGACGCGGTCGGGCCGCGGCCGCGGTGTGCGGCTAAGTGCGGTAACCATCACCCGCTGCATCGCGCCGAACATCGCTGCGCCAGCCAGTTCGGGATCGACGGATGAGGGCAGTTCGCCACGCTTTTGGCCACGCCGAATGTTGGCGGCAGCGTGTTTGACGATCTCGTCGATGTGTCGGTTCTCGGTTAGTCCGACCTCGGGTTCGCGGGATAGCCGGGTGTAGATCACGACGGCGGCCGGATCGGTGTAGTGGAAGTGCACACCCTTCTCGAGCCGAATCCGCTCATGCTGCAACCAGGTGCCCAGATCGTCGAGATTGAGGTCAAGAACCTCGGCGCGTAGCCGCTCGAAGAAGTCGTGCAGTAGCGCGCTGACGAGCCCCGCTCGTGACCCGAACTAGCGATTGCCCAGGCTCGGCACGACGCTCGCGGCCTATGCGATCCAGACGATCTCGAGGTGACCATCGTTGGCGATTTGCGATGTCGCGGGCGCAGGCGAGTAGTCGTTCGCGTGTCGCACGCCCCTTTTGAGTCGTCGGTGAGGCCGGATCGGGCCCCTCCCTGCTCGCGCAGGGTGCGTTGGAGGACAACGAAATGTCGGCGGGTGTGCAGCGCGGCTTACACGCCGGCGCAAATGCCTTCGTGGAGTTCGGACGCCACGAAAGCGCCATCGGCCACTTCCACGCGAACCTCGATCAACGCCTCGCACTATTGGCCGAGGTTTCTGGCGCCGAAAGCCGGCCATGACAGAACTGAAGGCCGCCTCGAAATAGGACCTTGAGCGTCTCAAAACGCTGTGCCGGATTCACCGTGAACGCCGAGGTCCTGTCGGGTGCAGCTGGCGGACCGTCTGGCGCGCTTACGCGTGGCGCACGCGGCGTAAGGTTCGACCATGAACGTCGCGGGCAGGGTGCCGGATATTCACTATGCCAAGAGCGGCGGCCTGAATATCGCGTTCTCGGTGACCGGAGAAGGGCCCGATCTCGTCGTCGCGCCCGGCTTCATCTCCCACCTCGACATCATGTGGGAGGAGCCGTCGGTCGTCCACTTCTACTCGCGGCTCGCGTCGTTCCGTCGCGTCGTCACCTTTGACAAGCGGGGCACTGGCCTCTCGGATCCGGTGATGCACGCGCCGACGTTGGAAGAGTCCGTCGATGACCTACGCGCCGTCATGGACGCGGCCGGATGTGAACGCGCCGACCTCGTGGGCGTTTCGGAGGGTGGCACGATGGCGATGCTGATGACGGCCAGCCATCCCGACCGCGTGAATGCGCTTGTCCTATACGGCACGTTCTCCCGCCTGCTCCGAGCGCCCGACTACCCGCTCGGCGTCACCGAGGAGCAGCTGTCGGAGTTGGTCGAGGTGAGTACCAAGGGCTGGGGTGAGGGCGTCGGACTGGGTGCATGGGCTCCGAGCCGGCGGGGCGACGCCGATTTCCGGCGGTGGTGGGCGCGGCTACAGCGTGTGGCCGCCAGCCCGGGCATGGTCCGCAACATCTTCGCGCTTTATCCGCAGCTGGACATCCGCGACGTGCTCCCCGCGATCCAGGTGCCGACACTCGTGATCCACCGGCGGACCGACCGGATGGTGTGGCTCGAGATGGGTCGCTACCTCGCCGACCGCATCCACGGGGCCAAGTTCGTGGAAGTCGACGGCGACGACCACCTTTTCTTTACGGGCGACGCCGATACCGTGCTCGATGAGATCGAGGAGTTCCTTACCGGCGTCCGGCCGCTGCCTGCGGTCGAGCGCGTCCTGGCCACG
>DASYAG010000072.1:0-32547 GCA_036501485.1 Acidothermaceae bacterium
ACCGAGCTCATCGACCGGC
This sequence comes from Acidothermaceae bacterium, assembly GCA_036501485.1. Classification (GTDB taxonomy): domain Bacteria; phylum Actinomycetota; class Actinomycetes; order Acidothermales; family Acidothermaceae; genus PALSA-607. Next base: position 20 of record DASYAG010000072.1, read on the forward strand.
AACTCATGCAACGGACGGTCCGGCACAGACGACGAGTCAACGAGTTTCATGCCCGCACGCTACCCACCACCACCGACACTTTCAGGTCCGCGAAATCAGCGTTGCCGCGTTCCGCGGAACGCGGCGATCCGTCGCCACCTTCACGTGAAGGCGAGGCTTTGCGTGCTTTGGTGAGCAGCTCGCTCAGCGAGACTCCGTTGCGAGCTTTGCGCCGAGGGCGACGAAAGAGACGGCAAAGACTCGTCGGATGCGCTTGATGATGTGCGGCCGCGCAATCAAGTGCTCGCGCGCACCTGCCGCAAACATGCCGTACGCGACGAACACGACGAAGGTCATTGCCATGAAGACGCCACTGAGCAGCAGCATGGTAGGCACTGTGTGCGAACTATGGCTCGGCACGAACTGCGGCAGGAATGCGAAGAAGAAGATTGTCAGCTTCGGGTTGAGGAGATTGACGAGCACGGCCGAGCGCACTACGCGCAACGCTGATTTCGGTTCGTCTTGTGCGTTGATCGTGAGAACGCCTTTGTCTCTCCAGGTCGACCACGCCATGTACAGCAGGTAGCCGACGCCGAGGATCTTCACCGTCTCGAAAGCCACTCCACTGGCATGCAGGAGTGCAGCAGTTCCGGTGATAGCAGCGGCCAGATGCGGCACGATCCCCAGCGTGCAGCCGAAGGCGGCCACGATGCTGGCACGTCTGCCGCGGGCCAAGCCCGCGGCGATCGTGTACAACGCGCCAGTGCCAGGTGTTGCCACGATGATCAATGAAGTCAGCAGGAACGCGATGCTCATGTCTACAACCCCCAAAATGAGCCGGTGAGTCCGACGCTTCGAAAATAGTCCGCGGCCGCGGCCGGCTCGCGGCGGACGTAGCCGTGGTCGAGTCGACCGTCGTACCAATGCTCCGCAAGTCGCCACAAAGTCACGAGATCCATAACGTAGCCGCGAGCGTTGCCCGTTCTGCCGAGCCACTCGTCGACGCAGCTGGTCGAACAAAATATGCGCTGATTGCCGCAGGTGTATACGACGTCACCCCACATATGCGCCGCCCGCACGAGAAAATGCGCAACCTCGTCGCCGTCCGGCGGTTGATCGGTTCGGACGTTCCATGCGAGCGGTGCGTTGCACGCCGGGCATCTCGTCGCGACAAGCATCGGCTCCGGTTCGGGTACGAGCTGAGGTAGCGCGAAGGAGTCCCATGCACAGCCGCCCCACCACAACGTTGCCGAGCCCATGACCGCGAATCCGAGAGGGACTGCCGAGAACGGGTGTGCCATCAGGATGTCGTTGTCATTGTTGAGCACGACATGGCGGTTGTGAGCGAGCATCTCGAGACCGGAATCGATCTCTGCACTGTTGGTTCCTAGCTGCTCGACGAGGCCTGCCGTAGTCGGCGCGTGACCAGTTGCGGCAAACGAGCGATACACCGCCAGTCGCAGGTCTTCGAGTTCCATGACTTGATCCTCGTTCATGGGCGCAAACGAGTTTCGATCGCGGTGGGTACGGGCGGCGTCAGCCGGTAACGAGCACGCTGTGTGCCTCGTGAATCTCCAGCGGGAACGGCAGGCTGGCTCGCGGAATCGGACCGCCTGGGATCACAGCCGCAGGTCCGCCTGCCATCGAAAAGGTGCCCGTCCAGTTCGTCGTCAGGCCAACCGTGTAGCTGCCCGAGACCAGGTACACATGGCTCAGGGACGCGATCGGATACGCGCCCCCGGGATCGGTGCTGATCAGGTTCGTGCCATCGCCAAAGTCCCAGGTCCACGACGCGTCGACGTTCAGCGTGACCTGCACGCCGAGCAGCGTCTCGTTGAACGTTTGGACGACGGGTGTATTGGTCGAGAACAAGGTGGGCAGGTTCACGACCCCGCTACCAGCGGGTTGCTGGCTCGGATGCGCCGTCGTCAGAAGTTGGGAGAACTCGTCGAACGCTGCCTGTCTCACCTGGGCAGGAGTGGCGCCACTGGGAGATCGACACTCGGTGCCACCCGCGATCGGCGCGGGCAGCCGTGGGTCGGTGATCATCAGCGTTTCTAAGAGGAATCCCGGAGGACAAGCGTTCGCGCCACAACCCGCGTTGGCGAGGGCAGGGTCGCAGAACGCGACCCACTGATACGTGCAACCGATGCAGTTGTTGGCTCCGCTCCCGCCCGAGGTGCCGCCGGCTCCAGCATCGCCGTTTTGGCCACCGCTACCGTTCACCGTGCCGGTGCCGCCGTCGCCGCCGACTCCCGACCCGCCTACAGGCGCAGGCACACCGCTCACATCCGGAAGGTCCACTGCGTTGGTCGCAGCGGAGTGGAAATCGGATAACGCGAATCCGCCCGCTGTCTGCGCGAGGGCGCCAGGGACGGTGAGTCCTGCAGTGAAAGCGAAGGCCGCGCAAGCAATGCAGGCAAGCGCACTGGCTAGAAGTCGGCGCCTCACTTGTTGTTTGCACCCAACAGGTAGCTTTGCTCAACTGTCCAGCGGCCGTTGGTATTGACCATGAACAGGTCGTTCTCTTGGTTGGGCGTCGGGCTCGATCCGCGGACTTCGTTGCCGGCAACATCGACCACGCGGCCAGCTGAGATCGAGAATTTCACGTCGCCCGCGGCACCCGCGGCGAGGTACGTCACGTCAATTGACTTGATCGTGAAGACCACGCCGTCGTACCGCTGGCCGTGAGCGGACATTTGGTTGATGGTGTTGACCAGCTGGCGGCATCCGCAGGTCGGTGATGTGAGAGCTTCGATCTTCGTTGTGTCGCCAGTCGCTAAAGCGATGTTGAAGTCGGCGATATACGCCTGCGCCGTGTCGCGGACGTTCATCGCAATGACGTCGGCCGATGTCGGCGGCGAGGCAGTCCCGCTGTCGGAATTGGTCGCCGTCCCGCTGGTTGCTGGGCTCGGGCTTTCGACCGAACCGGTCGACGATGCGGTTGGGCTCGGAGATGGCGACGCCGGGGCACCAATAGCCGCAGCCGGGGGAGTGGGGCTTTCGCTTCCGAGCGCGCTCGGGTGGCTCACGTCGGCCGAGCAGCCGGCCAGCGTCACGACGCCAAGCAGCACGAAAAGGAGGGTCCCCCGGCGATATCCCACCGGCGGAGGGTACGGCCGCTGTAGTCGCTTCCAAGGGTTATCCACAGGGTGAACGTCCGGCTGGAGGCCTCCGCAGCCTTGGCGGGTCCGGACCAATGCGAGACTTGGCGCCGTGCAGACGCTCCTGGAAATCCTCATTCCGCTCGTCGTCATTGCTGGACTCGGCGGAGCGTTCTTTGTTCGCAGCGGTCGTCGACGTTCGATCGCCCCACCGACCCAGCCCGCGCCGTCGCTGCGTCCAGCGCCGAAGGCTGCGAGCGCACCAGCCGCGCCAGCGTCGGTCGAACCAGACACGGCCGAGACCGCCATCGAGCCAGACCTCACCGAAACTCCCGAACCCGCCGCCGGTCGACTGGTCAGGCTGCGAGCGCGTCTTGCGCGGTCCGAATCGACGCTTGGTCGAGGGCTACTCGCGCTGCTCTCGCGCGACACGCTCGACGAAGAAACGTGGCAGGAGGTCGAAGACTTGTTGCTCACTGCCGACGTCGGCGTCAGTGCGAGCAATGAGTTGGTCGACTCTCTCAAGACCAAGGCAAAGGTCCTGGGCACGAGGTCTGCTGCCGATGCTCGAGCATTCCTGCGCGAGGGACTCCTGGAGCTCGTCGACCCTGACCTCGATCGGACCTTGGCGACCCAGCGGCCACCGGGCGAAGGCCCGGCGATCGTGCTGGTCGTGGGTGTCAACGGCACCGGTAAGACGACGACATGCGGCAAGATCGCTCGGCTGCTCGTCGCCGAAGGACGAACTGTGGTGCTCGGCGCAGCCGACACATTCAGAGCTGCCGCCGCCGACCAACTCGAGACGTGGGGACGTCGGGTAGGCGCGCAGACCGTTCGTGGACCCGAGGGCGGTGACCCGGCGTCGGTCGCGTTCGACGCGGTGAAGACCGGCATCGATCTCGGCGTCGACACGGTGCTTGTCGATACGGCCGGCCGCTTGCACACCAAGGCGGGTCTGATGGACGAGCTCGGAAAGGTCAAGCGGGTGATCGAGAAGCAGACGCCTGTTGATGAGGTGCTGCTAGTTCTTGACGCGACCACAGGACAGAACGGTCTCGTGCAGGCGCGCGTTTTCGCTGAGGTTGTCGACATCACCGGGGTCGTCCTGACCAAGCTTGACGGCACAGCCAAGGGCGGCATCGTCATCTCCGTACAGCGCGAACTCGGCGTCCCTGTCAAGCTTGTTGGTCTAGGTGAAGGCGCGGACGATCTTGCGCCGTTCGAGCCCGAGGCGTTCGTCGACGCACTGCTCGGCTCCTGACGCGGAGCAGCCGATGCTGCCCGTTACATGTCCGTAATCTGTTCGCAGCGAACTTCATGCCAGTGAAACAACCCGGTGCCATTCCGGAAATCGCAGTCCGCGAACTTACTGCCGACTGTCAACCTGCACGCCGAGCCGGCGTCCGACACTGGCACTGCTACTACGTCATCGCGCACGTCGAACCTCCCGGAAGCCGCATCGAGTGAGAAGGTGAGCACATGAAGTTGATTACCGCGATCGTCAAGCCGTTCAAGCTCGACGACGTCAAGGCTGCACTGGAGACTTTCGGTGTGACTGGGATGACGGTCAGCGAAGCCAACGGTTACGGTCGCCAGCGTGGCCATACCGAGGTGTATCGCGGTGCCGAGTACGAAGTCGATCTTGTACCGAAGGTGCGTATCGAAGTTCTCGTCGATGAAGGCGACGCAGATGACGTTCTCGACGTCATCGTCAAGTCAGCACAGACGGGCAAGATCGGTGACGGCAAGGTGTGGTCTGTGCCGATCGACGACGTCATCCGGGTACGCACCGGCGAGCGCGGAATCAGTGCGCTCTGATTTCAGTGCCATCGCTTGACGACGCAGAGGCGACGCGTGCACGAGGCGTCGCCCCTGCGTCGAACAACGGGTCTGCTGCGTCGAACAGCGACGCCCCTGCTTCGAGCGACGAAAGTGTGGAGTCGACGGCTGACTCCCCCCGCGATCTCAGTGCGTTAAGGGCCGAGCGAACCGCGCAAGCCGACGCGTGGTTGCGCGAGTTGCTGGGTACCGCCGATGGCGTCGCGCTCGTTGCGGTCGGCGGTTACGGGCGCGGCGAACTCGGCCCTGGCAGCGACCTCGACGTGATGATGCTGCACGACGGTCGGTCCGACGTTGTGCAGATTGCGGACCAGGTCTGGTACCCGATCTGGGACGCCGGGTGGCAGCTCGACCACTCGGTACGCACGGTGGCCGATGCGGTGTCTGTCGCCAACTCTGACATGAAGGCTGCCCTGGGCATGCTGCATGCCCGGCACATCGCCGGGGTGCCGGATCTCACCGCTCGCCTGCGCGAGCACGCATTCGGTCAGTGGCGTTCGCGTGCGTCGAAGCGGCTGCCCGAGCTGCACGAGATGGTGCGCGAGCGGGCCGAACGGCTTGGCGAAGTTGCGTTCCTGCTTGAGCCTGACCTGAAGGAAGCGCGCGGTGGGCTTCGCGATGTGCACGCGCTCGAAGCGATCGCGGCGGCATGGGTTGCCGCTGGCCCCGGACCGCCCGTGCGTGCCGCCTATCGCCGGCTGATCGACGTCCGTGACACGTTGCAGGAAGTCGCGGGCAGACCGACGACGCGCATGGTTGCCCAGGAACAAGAGGCGATTGCGACACGTCTCGGGATGGCTGACGCCGACGAGTTGTTGCGTGCAGTCAGCGAAGCTGCGCGCACCGTGTCGTATGCGAGCGACGTGACGTGGCGTTCAGTCGAGGGCAGCTTGCGGCGGCGGCCGAAGGCCGAACGCAAGCCGGTCGCGGAGGGTGTCGTCGAGCAGGACGGCGAGGTGGTGCTGGCGCGTGGCGTCGATCCGACTCCTGACCCGACTCTCGTCGTGCGCGCTGCTGCTGCCGCCGCTCAAGTCGGCTTACCGCTGTCGCCACCGACGATCGATTTGCTTGCCAACAAGTGCCCGCCGATGCCGAACCCCTGGCCGTCGTCGGCGCGTGATGCGTTTGTCGCGTTACTTGGTGCCGGCCGGCCAGCGCTGGTTGTTTTCGAAGCACTCGATCAGGCCGGGCTGATGGCGAGATTGATCCCGGAGTGGGAAAGCGTCCGCTACCGCCGGCAGCACAACCCCTTGCATCGCTACACGGTCGATCGCCACCTCGTCGAAACCGCAATCGAAGCTGCCGCCCTGACACGTCGCGTGGCTCGACCAGACCTGCTGTTGCTGGGCTCCTTGTTCCATGACATCGGCAAGGGCAGTGACGGCGACCATTCGATCGCCGGTGCTGCGCTCATGCCGGGCATCGCCGCCAGGCTAGGCATGAACGAGCGCGACAGCGTGGTCTTGACGACGTTGGTGCGCCATCACTTGTTGCTGTCGCAAACGGCCACCCGACGTGACCTCGACGATCCGGCCACGGTTTCGGCGGTTGCGCAGGCGGTCGGTTCGCAGCTGGTTCTCGAACTTCTACACGCGTTGACCGAAGCCGACGCGCGAGCCACTGGCACGCCGATGTGGGACGACTGGCGGGCTCGCCTCGTCGCTGATCTCGTCAGCCGGACGTCGGCGGTGCTCGCCGGTGAAGTGGTTCCGCCGCCGGTCACCGAGTTGCCGCCAGCGATCGTGAAGCTCGCGGAGGCAGGGCAGCTCGCTGTGATCTCCGAAGGCAGCGCTGAGCACAGCCGCATCACAGTGATCGCTCCCGACCAGCCCGGCCTGCTCTGGCGGTCGGCGGGGGTACTTGCCCTGCACAGACTCGGCGTGCGGGCAGCCGTAGCGACATCTGTAGGCCCCACCGCCGTCACAGTCTTCGATGTCGAACCGACCTACTTCTCCGAAGTCGAACCGGCGCGGATCCAAGACGACATGCGCCGGGCGATCGAGGGCGGACTCGACGTCGCGCAGAAGCTCGCCCGTCGTGAAGCCAGCGCAGCGACCCGAAAGTCAATCGTGTTGCCGCCGGCGACTGTGCTGCTGCCTGGGGGCGCCTCCGACAAGGCGACCGTCCTCGAGGTGCGAGCGCACGACCGGCCCGGCTTGCTGTTCACCGTGACCCGGGTGCTTGCCGCCGAAGGGCTCGACGTGCAATCGGCTCGGGTCGAGACGCTTGGCGCTGAGGTCGTCGACGCCTTTTATGTCACCGACCGGGGTGGTCGACCGCTCGCTGCTGACCGGGCCGAAGCAGTTCGCCGGGCAGTCGAAGAAGCACTGCGGGGCAGCGCGCCGCGGAGTTGACGCGGGCTAGGTAGGCTGGCGCGCGTGTTCGACACCCTCTCCGACCGGCTCGAGTCGGTTTTCAAGACCCTGCGCGGCAAGGGTCGATTGTCGGATGCCGACATCGACGCCACCGCCCGCGAGATCCGGATCGCGCTTCTCGAGGCCGACGTCGCCTTGTCGGTCGTCAGGGACTTCGTCGACGCGGTCAAGGAGCGGTCACGCGGCGCGGCAGTCTCCCAAGCGCTGAACCCGGCGCAGCAGGTCATCTCGATCGTCAACGAGGAACTGGTCCAGATCCTCGGCGGCCAGACCCGGCGGCTTCGCTACGCGAAGAACCCGCCGACCGTGATCATGCTGGCCGGCCTTCAGGGTTCGGGTAAGACGACCCTCGCCGGCAAGCTCGCTAAGTGGCTGTCGGGGCAGGGCCACGCACCTCTCCTCGTCGCCGCCGACTTGCAGCGGCCCAATGCAGTGCAGCAACTCCAAGTGCTTGGCAAGCAGGCTGGCGTCCCCGTCTTCGCGCCCGAACCGGGCAGCGGCGTTGGCGATCCAGTAGCGGTATCTAAAGCTGCCATCGAGCACGCCAAGCGGATGGGTCACGACATCGTGGTCGTCGACACCGCGGGCCGACTCGGTGTCGACGCCGAGATGATGCAGCAGGCGATCGATATCCGCGACGCCGTCAACCCGAACGAGATCCTGTTCGTCGTTGACGCCATGGTCGGCCAGGACGCCGTTAACACCGCACAGGCCTTCCTCGACGGCGTCGGCTTCGACGGCGTTGTACTGACGAAGCTCGACGGTGACGCGCGTGGTGGCGCGGCCTTGTCGGTTGCCTCGCTGACCGGTCGTCAGATCATGTTCGCCAGCACAGGGGAGAAGCTCGAGGACTTCGACACGTTCCATCCAGAGCGGATGGCGTCGCGCATCCTTGGCATGGGCGACATCCTCACGCTGATCGAGCAGACCCAAAGTGCGTACGACGTCGGCGAGGCCGAAGAGACCGCGCGCAAGCTCACCGAAGGTGACCTGACTCTCGAGGACTTCCTTGAGCAGATGATGATGCTGCGAAAGATGGGGCCGATCGGCAACTTGCTCGGCATGTTGCCCGGCATGGGGCAGATGAAAGAGCAGATCGCGCAGGTCGATGACAAAGACGTCGACCGCATCGCCGCGATCATCCGCTCGATGACACCGATCGAGCGCGAAGACCCAAAGATCATCAACGGTTCGCGACGGGTGCGCATCGCCAAGGGCTCCGGTGTCACCGTGGCCGAGGTGAACAGCCTCGTTGACCGCTTCTTTGAGGCCCGCAAGATGATGAAGCAGATGGCCGGCATGGGCGGTCTGCCAGGCATGGGTGCGCGGCGCGCGACGAAGTCAGTGAAAAAGGGCAAGAAGGGCAAGGGTGGCCGCCCAGGTGGACGTCCCGGAGGCGCACCACCCGCTGCGCTGCCGCCCGGATTGACCCGCTCGTTGCCGGGCGCTGATGGCGGCCTGGGACTGCCGGCCCAACTTCCACCCGGCATGAAGATGCCGGATCTTTCGAAGTTCAGGTTCCCGCCGACCGGTGGCAATCCCGGCAATCAGGGCCCGGCTGGTCCGAGGCCGCGCTGAGCACGACCCCACCTGCGCTCCGCGGCACGACACCTGCGCTCCGCGGCACTACGTTGCCGCTCCGCGTCCGCGCGACGGTGCTGCCCGACGCAGACGTCGATGAGTTCTTCGTCGTCGACGGGCGCATCACGTTCGACCGCCCGGCCGACACCCTCACCATTTCTGACCGCGGGTTTGTGTTGCCCGGCTTGGTCGACGCGCACTGTCATGTCGGCTTGGCGGCTGACGGCGGCACACCGCTGGAAGAGGCGCATGCGCATGCGATCGCCGATCGCGATGTCGGTGCGTTGTTGCTGCGTGACGCCGGCGTGCCACACACCTACCTCGAGCTCGACGACGAACCCGATCTGCCGCGCATCGTGCACGCGGGACGTCATCTCGCGCGCACCCGCCGCTACATCCGCGGCTATGGCATCGAACTCGAACCAGAGCAGTTGCCGGACGCCGCCGAAGCACAAGCCCGTCGACCGGGCGGCCACAGCACGCCATGGGTGAAGCTGGTCGGTGACTGGATTGACCGCGATCTCGGTGACCTTGCGCCCTGCTGGCCGGGCGACGTTCTCGCCGAAGCCGTGCGACGCGCGCACGAGGCGGGCGCGCGGGTGGCGGTTCACGTGTTCGGCGAGGAAGCACTACCCGACCTGATTGCAGCCGGCGTGGATTCGATCGAACATGGCACCGGTCTCGATGAGCAAACCCTTGCGGAGGTCGTGCGGCGCGGCATTGCCGTCGTCCCAACGTTGGTCAACGTTGCGAACTTCGAGAAGTTCGCCGACCAAGCCACCAAATATCCTTTGTACGCAGCAAGAATGCGCCGACTACAACGCAGCGCCGACGCGCGAGTCGCGGCGGCACATGACGCGGGTGTGCCGATCTATGTCGGCACTGATGCCGGCGGGAACTTGCCACACGGACTCGTCGTCGACGAGATGCTGGCGCTGCAGAGGGCCGGCTTGTCGAACGCCGACGTACTTGCCGCTGGCTCGTGGAAAGCACGTGAGTGGCTCGGTTTACCGGGCCTGACAGATGGCGCTCCAGCGGACTTCGTCGTCTATGACGACGACCCGCGAAAAGACCTCAACGTGCTACGAAATCCCCAGCACATCGTCGTCCGCGGCACTGTCGTTTTTTGAGACCTACCTCGCAGTGCTAAGCGTTGTCATGACGGGGCTGCCAGGTACACCCAGGGCTGCGACGGTTTCCTGAGTGGCTGCAAGAACGCGCACGGGCGCGTCCGCAAACCTCGCAACGATCGCGTCGAGTTCGTCGTCGGTGCGGTCGGGTGCGTGGTGAAAGAGCATCAGCGACTTGGCGCCCGCGCGCGTCGCGAGCCCGATGGCGTACTCGATCGCCGAGTGGCCGAGGTACGTCACGCCCGGAAATTGCGAAGCCAGGAACTGCGCGTCGTGTACGAGCACGTCGACATCGCGCGCAAGTGCCAGTGCCGCCTCGTGGTAGGCCCCGAGCCCGTCTGGTCCGGCACCCTCGCCCAACGGGAAATGGTCGCCGAGGTAGGCGAGCGATCCGGCTTCGTCAGAGACGCGGAACCCGAACGTGCGGCCGCCCTTGTGCGGGATCTCGCGGACAAGGATGTCGAAGCCCTCGAGCCGGTGTGGGCCTTCGATAAGTGGGTCGAACGTCCAGCCGGCTCCAAGCTGGCTGGGTCCGATCGGGAAGTGCGGCGGCGACAAGCCGCGGGCCAGGGTGCCGACTGCATCGCCGTCGATCGCCGGCAGCAAGACGTTGACGCGGTGTCCCTCTCTCGCGCCGCCCTGGAAGAACGGCAAGCCATGCACGTGATCCCAGTGCAGGTGGCTCAACACGATGGTGCCCTGGTATGGCGCACCGTCGAGCAGATTCGTGACCCGTCGAAGCCCGGTGCCTGCGTCGATCACGAAGCTCGGCCGTTCACCGTCGTGCGCAAGCGCCACGGACGACGTGTGGCCGCCGTACCGAACGAAGTCGGAGCCCGGTGCCGGTGTCGATCCGCGCACTCCGCACAGGAAAGCTCGCACGTTAGTCCTGCACCTCGGCTTGCCCGGGAGTGCGAGCAAGCCGCACGCCGGCCAGCGTCTTCAACGACACGCTTGGCGGCGCCGCCTCGAGGGCGTTGAGGAATTCCTTGCCTTCGATGCGCAGCAACGTGCACGCCTGCTTGGTGGTGACGGTTGCACTGCGCGCGCGGTTGTGCAGCAGGCCAAGTTCGCCGACGTACGAGGGAGCTTCGACGTCCGGCAGCGCGACCATCTGCCCGTCGGGGCCAGTGGCTTCGATGCCGAGCGTCCCGCCGACGAGGATCCACAGCGCGTCGGCCTCGTCGCCCTCGCGGATGATGACCGTGCCGGCCGGTACCTCTTCTTCGACCGCTGCCTTCGCCAATCGTTCGAGCACCGAGTTGCTCGCGCCGGTGAAGAGATCGAGAGCACCGAGCAACCGCACCCGCGGAGCGAGCCGCGCAACCGCCGCTGCCGATTCTCGATCGGCTTTCAACACCGCAGGCAGGCCGATCAACGCGAGCACAGGGAAGGCAAATCCGATCACCAACAGCGTTGTGTGCAGGCCGTGCGACGTGAGCAGGGCCGCGCCCACGAAGCTAGCCGCGGCAATAAACCCGAGCACGATTGCGTCGAAGACGCCGAGGACGCGGCCGAGGACTTCGCGCGGCAGATCGCGTTGGAGTGCTGTGTACGCGAGCACGTCCACGACGATCATTCCGGCGCCCGAAATCACCTGCAGGATGAACGCCAGTACCGGCGCATGGACAGTCGCCGTCACCGCGAACGGCAACGCCTGCAACAGAATGCTGCCAAAAATTACTGGGGCGAGGCGGCTCGCACTCCCGAGCTTGTTCGCCACACCGGCGGCGAGGACGCCGCCGAGAGCGGCGCCGGCAAGCAGGTAGCTGTACCCGTTGGCGCCGGTTCCGAGATGTTCTGAGAGCGGTACGTAGATGACGGTGCTGGCGCCATACACCGCCGAGTCAAGGCCACAGAAAAGGACAAGAACCAGCGCAACACGCTGGTGACCGAGTGCCTTGATCCCGACCAGCCACTGTTTGAACGCGTTCTCGCCGGGCGCCGCATCGCCGGTGGCGCGCACTCGCAGTCGCGAGACGATCGCGGCCGCAAACACGAAGCTCGCCGCGTTGACGATGACGCCCGTCACCGGCTCGCCGGTGAGCAGCAGCAGGCCGCCTGCGGCAGGGCCGAGTACGACGGTCAAGCTCTCGAGCGTCGAGAACAGCCCGTTTGCGGCGGCCAGGTCTCGTTCACCGACGATCTCAGGTGTCAGGGCTCCCGAGGCGGGTCGGTAGGGCGATCCGGCCACCGCGGACAGCACCCGCAAGACGAGCAGCAGCACCAACGGCGAGTTGGTACCGACGACGACCGCAATGACGCACATGATCCCTGCGTTTGCGAGCGCCGAGGTGATCATCACGCGGGTGCGCTCATAACGGTCGGCCAGCACCCCGGCGTACCCGCCGACGAGCAGCGCGGTCAGCCAACCGGCCGACGCCATCGTCGCCAGCCACTGCGTCGAGTGCGTGCGATCCCACACATAGACAGCCAGGACGACGGAGTAGGCCCAGCCTCCGAGCGCGTCAACGACGTACGCGACGACCATGAGCCGGAAGTCGCGCTGCCGCAGTGCATCGCGGTAGCGACCACCGGTAGAACTGGCCACCCTGATCTCCCTGCCTGATCGCGTTTTGTCCGCGTTGTGCGTCGGGGAAGCGTTGCATATCGGCGCCTCGAGTGGTGAGTCAACCTGGATGCCGTTTTCGACACGCCCGGGCGTACCCTTTGCGTGTCGCGGTCACGGACCTGGCTGCGGCCGGATGTGTTGCGGCGTAGTTCGAAGGAGGCACTCGTGCCTGGCGCCGGGTCGGAGATCGCCTGCAGCAGATGCGGCGCGGCGAATCGAGCCGGCGCGAAGTTCTGCAGTGAATGTGGCGTTGCGATGTCGCAGGCGTGCGGCGTGTGTGGCGCGCCGCTCGGCGGTGGTCGTTTCTGCAGTGAATGTGGGACGCCGATCCCCGGGCGCGAGGGCGGAACTTCGGTATCGGCGCACGCGCTGCATAACGACCGCTCGCCGTCGGATCCGGTGTCGGAGAGGCGGACGGCGTCGCTGCTGTTCGCCGACCTGGTCGGCTTCACCCCGATTGCCGAGGCCCGCGATCCGGAGGCCGTTCGTGAGCTGCTCTCCACCTATTTCGAGCGAGCACGGGCCATCATCGAGCGATACAACGGCACCGTAGAGAAGTTCATCGGTGACGCTGTCTTTGCCGTCTGGGGTGTGCCTGCAGCTCGCGAAGACGATGCCGAGCGAGCTGTGCGCGCGGGCCTCGACCTGGTGGCGACCGCGCGGGTGCTCGGCGAGGAGTTCGGCGCCGAGGCGTTGCAGATGCGCGTCGGCGTGAGCACTGGGCAGGTCGCCGTCACGCTGGGAGCGATCGCATCCGACGGACAGGGCGTGGTCGCGGGTGACGCCGTCAATACAGCCGCTCGGATTCAGGCCGTGGCGGCACCGGGGGAGGTCTGGGTCGACGACACAACACGGTCGCTTACGACTGCGTCGCTCGCCTATGTCTCGACTGGAAGCCACGAGCTGAAGGGCAAGTCGTTTCCGGTCGAGCTCTTCCACGCCGTTCGGACGACAGCGGCCGCGGGCGGCGCGCAACGGGTCGACGGGCTTGAGGCACCATTCGTCGGACGTGACCGCGAACTGCGGCTCGTGAAGGAACTTTTCCACGCGACTGCAGAGGAGCGCCGGGCCCGGCTGGTCCTCGTTGCTGGCGAGCCCGGTATCGGCAAGAGCCGACTGGCATGGGAATTCGAGAAGTACGCGGACGCGATCACCCAGCGAACGCACTGGCTGCGAGGTCGTTGTCTCTCATACGGGCAGGGTGTTGCGGGCCGCGTTGTCGCCGAAATGGTGCGCTCGCTGTTACGCGTCACTGAAACCGACGACGCCCCGACGGTTGCAGCCGCGCTCGACGAACGGCTCGCCCGGCACGTGACAGACGACCAGGAGCGCATCGTCCTTCGCCCGCGGCTGGCGAGCCTGCTTGGGCTGTCGGACGCAGTGTTTGAGCAGGCCGACCTTTTCGCATGCTGGCGTGCGTTCTTCGAGTCGCTGTGCGCGACCGATGAGTCGGTCACCGTCATTGTCGAAGACCTGCAGTGGGCCGACGACGGCTTTCTCGACTTCCTTGACTACCTGCTGGACGCGAGTCGCGCGCCGATTATGGTGATCGGGCTGGCGCGTCCGGAAGTGACAGCGCGGCGTGCCGGTATCGGGGCAGGTCGGCGCTCGACGACGGTCTTCCTCGAGCCGTTGCCCGACGCTGTTATGGAGCGGCTGCTCGACGGACTCGTCGCCGACTTGCCGGCTGACCTTCGCAACGAGTTGGTGGCTCGTGCGGACGGCGTTCCGCTCTACGCGGTCGAGACGGTGCGGGCGCTGATCGACAGAGACGTCGTCGTCGCCTCGGGTGGCCGATACGTCGTTGATCCCGATGCTGCGGGGGCTCTTGATCTCTCGGCGTTGGGGCCACCCGCGAGCCTCCAGGCATTGCTCGCGGCGCGGCTCGACGCGTTGCCGGCCGCCGAGCGCCGCGTGGTGCAGGACGCCAGCGTGCTCGGGTTGAGCTTTAGCAGGGCTGGCATTGGCGCGTTGGCCCCGCCGGACATCGACCTCGATGTTGCGCTGGAGAGCCTGCGGCGCAAGGAAATCCTGATCGTCGACGATGATCCGCGTTCACCGGAGCGCGGCCAATACCGATTCGTCCAGGCGCTTCTTCGTACCAGCGCGTATGACACTTTGTCGCGGCGCGACCGGCATTCGCGACACCTTGCCGCCGCGCATCATCTGGCTTCGCTTCCCGATGCAGACACGATCGCGGGTGTACTCGCAGCGCACTACCTCGACGCGCTCGGTGCTATGCCCGAGGCGCCCGATGCCGCTGCGTTGCGCAGTCGAGCCGCAGAACTTCTTGAGCAGGCAGCTGTGCACGCGGCGGGAGTCGGGGCGCCGACTGACGCGATTGCCTACTACGCGCGACTGCTCGAGCTGCCACTGTCGGATGAGACGGTCGTGCGTCTCACGCTCGCAGCTACGACACTTGCTATCGATAGCGCGGCGCAGCTCGATCCGAGTCAACGCTGGCTGTCGTCAGCCTTGCTGGCGGCCCACCGACTCGGCGACGAGGATGCAGTGCTCGGGCTGACTTTGAACCAGGCGCGCGTGTTGCAGGTGCGGGGACTCGTGGCCGAGGGCGTCGTGCTCGCACAGGAGGTATTCGCGGCATCCCTCGGTCGCCCGGAGCGCATCGCACTGCTCGCGAGGGCCGCGCGTGGGATCGCGATCAGTGCCGCGCAGAGCACCGGAGAAATCGCGCTTGCCGAACAAACCGTGCTGCAGGCGTTGCCGGAGATCGAGCGTTACGGCGACCAGAACCACTTCGACACGTTCATGGAGGGCGTTGCCGCGTGGGCCGGGGTGGCGGGTTACCGGCGCTTTTCGATGCTGATCCACCGCGGTGCGGCCGGGAACGCTGACGGGCGCAGCCCACGCAGCGTCCTTCGGATGATCAACGAAGCTGCGCTGCTCGGGCCCGAGGATGTTCTGGCGACGATTCGAATTGCCAGCACTGCGCTGCAGGGCAGCGAGGACCTCGGGCTGATCGGCTCACGTGTCGCCGCACGCGCGCATCTTCTGATCGCCTATCTCGAAGCCGGGCGATGGGTTGAAGCAGGGGAGATTCTGCAGCGCCACGCGGCCGACGGACGCACCGACCGACTCGACTGGGAGACCTACCTGAGCACGGGTTCAGCGCTGTACGCCTATGGCCGCGGCGAGCCCAACCTGATGGGTCCGCCGGCCGAGGAGGGCCGCGACTCCATCGATCCCGTGGTGGCGGGTTGGCTGCTGATGCGTGATGCCATCGAGGCATATTTCGCCGGAGACCGTGCGCGTAGCGCCGAGCTGGCGGTTGGCGCCGTGGACCGAATGTCGGCCTTGGGGAACACGGGTGAAGATCTGGCGCTCGCTCACGGCCTCGCGGTCGATCTGTTGCTCGAAGCCCGCGACGCCGAGCGACTGACTCAGCTGACAGAGTCGCTTGAGCAGGTTCCCCTAGGCCAGCGCTACCGATTGCTGCACGGGAATCTGCTGCGCGCCCGTGCTCACCTGTCGCCCAATCCGGTTCCGGGGTTGCGTGCTGCGGTCGAGGTTTTTAACGCGATGGGCGCGGCGTATCCAGCCGCCCGGGTGCGCGTCGAGCTCGCGACGCGACTGGCGGACGACGGCGACATGCGTGGCGCGGCAGACGCGCTGGCCGGCGCGCGCCCGCTGCTCGAACAGATCGGCGCCGCTCCTGCGCTCGCCGTCGCCGAGAGGGTCGCCGTCGCGATTGCTACGGTGCCTGCAACGACTTAGCCCGTGCAGCCGCCGGTCAGACTGAGCTGGTCGAGTGAGCCGTCGCTGACCGCGAACGCCTGTCCTCGCACCGAGGCGACCGGACCTTGGACTGCGGGCCACTGCTCGAGCAGGGCGCCGCTTTGTGGGTCGATGCACGCCAAGCCTTCGCTGCCGCCGGACCGCACCCACACCACCGATGCGCCCGGCCACACAATCGCACCCGGTCCGAGTGAGTCGTCCGCGCCGGACATCTCCGTCGGTAGAGATTGGAGAGACGACCCGTCGAGGTGGAACAGGCGGGGAGTGGAACCCGATCCGTAGCCGCCGACCCAGATCTGATCGCCGACAATCGCGATCGACTCCTTGCCGATGGGAAGCGGCGTACTGACTGCGATCACCGCACGCGTGTATGCGTCGATCTCGTGGACGACGACGCTTCCCAGAGAGTTTTCGCCGCCCGGTCCACTGATCGCGCTGCCGTACAGGACTCGGTGTCGAACGGCGTCGACGGCAACCGAAAACACCATTCCAGTTATGACCTTCGTCGCCACCGGACCGCTTGCGGCGGTCGTGACGACATAGAGGCCGTCGTTCGTCGCAAGCCACAGTTGACCGTCGAGTGCGGTCGCGTCGAATGTGTAGGTCGGAATCGTCAGCGCACCGTCAATGGCGAGGGTTGAGGTGGCGTAAGCGTGGATTCTGGTCGAGTCGGCGCCCGCCGAATCACCCGAGTTCGCGACACCGACGGAGGCCGACTTACCTGAGTCGTCGACGGTCGCTTCTGTTGTCGACCAGGTCCACACCTGACCGGCTACTGCGTCAACTGCGGTGCCATCAACAGCGTCAGGTGTTGCGGTTCGCTTAGTGACGGACTGGTCGGCCGTCGACACCCGCAGGAGCTCATTGGGTGCTTGGCGCGCGACGAAGACCATCGACGACGTAACAGCCATCGCCCTCGTGCTGCCCTTGCCGAGATCGACCGACGTCGCCTGGCCCGTTTGCGGCGACGATGTGGTCGACCGCGACGGCGTGATCGACGGCGCTGCCACCTGATCCCCGCGGCCATGCCCCGAGTTGACGCCGATGGCCGTGCCAACCCCGGCGATGACGACGACCGCGGTGAACGCGCTCGCGACCTGCACGACTCGACGCCGTCGTTGACGCGCCCGCTGGCGCACGGTGTCGTACATCCCCGGGCCAGGGTCAAGCCGGTGACGTGGGTCAGCCAACGTCTCACGCAGCAACTGCTCGACGTCCGTCATGTTGACGCGTCCTCCTTCGCGACGATCCGCCTCAGATGTAGGAGTCCTTTGGCGGCCTGGCTCTTGACGGTGCCTCGACTGCAGCCGAGCACGTCGGCGATATCGGACTCGGAAAGGTCCTCGTAGTAGCGCAGCACCAATACCGCACGCTGCCTTGGCGGCAACCCCGCCAACGCGTGCCACATCGCGTCACGGTCGTCGAGCTCGTGCTCGCGCCGACGCGAGTCGACGGCCTCGGGAATTTGCTCGCGTGGCTGTTCCCGCCAGGGCCGGCGCCGCATCGCGTTCAGGTGGGTATTCACGATGGCCCGGCGGACGTACCCCTCCGGGTTCTCCTTGCGCCGCACCCGCGACCAGCCCGCAGCCGTCTTGGCGAGCGCGGTCTGGACGATGTCTTCCGCGGCGTGGCGATCGCCCGTGAGCAGGTGGGCGAACCACAGCAAGGAGGGCGACCGGGCTGCGACGAAGGACCTGAAGTCGTCCTCGTCGGCGCGATTCACCGGCTCGCTCCTGTCGCCACTGCGGTCATGCAGCTAAGGACACGGTCTCGCGTGCAGCGGTTGCCCACCAGCTTCAGGCCGGACGCCGGAAGCTCGCCGATGTGCGTCCGTGGCGGTTGGTCTGGCAGAATGGCCGGTCGAACACCGAACGGCGCGGGCCCTCTACCCTTCGCCGATCGTGTCCCGAGGCGTCGCGACCGGTCCCCACCACGTCGAGCGACGGCTCACCTCAGTCACAGCAGAGCTGGAGTACCCGAGTCCCGTGGCAGTCAAGATCAAGCTCATGCGCCTGGGCAAGATGCGCGCGCCTTACTACCGGATCGTCGTCGCCGACTCGCGCACCAAGCGCGACGGCCAGTCGATCGAGGAGATCGGCAAGTACCACCCGAAGGAGGACCCGTCCTTCATCGAGGTGAAGGCCGACCGCGCTGCGTACTGGCTCAGCGTCGGCGCGCAGCCGACCGAGGCAGTAACCGCGATCCTGAAGGTGAGTGGCGACTGGCAGAAGTTCAAGGGCCTGCCTGCCCCGCCGCCGATGTTGGTTGCGAAGCCCAAGGCGGACAAGAGAATCGCCTTCGAAGTGGCCGCAAAGGAAGGCGCCGGCACCGACGGCCCGACCGCCGACGCCACGACCCCGAAGTCGCGCCGGGCACCAGCCAAGAAGACCCCCGACCCGAGTTCGCCCGAGTCTTCCGATGCGGCCGCGCTCGCCGTCGAGGCGGAAGAAGCCGATGGCGGCATCGAGGCCATCACGGACGTCCAGAGTGGCGGCGAGGAGTCTCCGCGCGCCGCGGCATCTCTCGCAGAGGAAGTCGCCGACGCGTCGGCACCTGAAGCTGAGACGGCCGACGCTCCCGACGCCGTAGCCGCCGAAACCCCAGCCGCAGACGAGAGCTGATCGTGCCGACCGCTGACACAGAGGTCCTCGAGGAAGCGCTCGAACACCTGGTCAAGGGGATCGTTCAGCACCCTGACGACGTCGAGGTTCGCGCCCGCGAGCAGCGCCGCGGCAAGGTGCTCGAGGTGCGTGTTCACCCTGAGGATCTCGGCAAGGTCATCGGTCGCATGGGTCGTACCGCTAGGGCACTGCGCACTGTGATGTCCGCGCTCGGCGGTACGTCGGTCCGCGTCGATCTCGTCGACGTCGACGGCGGCCGCTGATCACCGGTCGTCCGACCGTGAACTCCAGCTGAGATAGCGGGCTGGGATCACCATGCAACTCGTCATCGGACGCATCGGCCGGGCGCACGGGATCCAGGGTCAGGTCGGCGTCGAGGTTCGTACCGATGACCCCGACGGACGCTTTGCGGTCGGCAACGTCCTCGCGACCGATCCACCCGGGCGCGGGCCGTTGACGATTGTCGCTTCGCGCTGGCATTCGGGGCGGCTGCTCGTGCGATTCGCCGGTACCGATGACCGCACGGGCGCGGAAGCATTGCGCGGCACGGTGCTCGTCATCGACGTCGATGAAGCCGACCGAGCGACCGAGCCGGACGAGTACTACGACCACCACCTCGTCGGGTTGCGCGCATTGACTCCGGCGGGTGTCGAGGTCGGGACGGTCACCGAAGTTCTGCACCTGCCCGCCCAGGACGTGCTCGCGATTTCGCGCGTCGACGGGGTCGAGATCCTCGTGCCGTTTGTGGCCGAAATCGTCCCGGTCGTCGACCTCGATGCGGGCACACTGACGGTCGAGCCGCTCCCCGGGCTGCTCGATCCCGACGCCGACGAATCGGACTGACGCGATGCGCGTCGACGTCGTTACGATCTTCCCCGACTACCTCTCACCGCTCACGCTTTCGCTCGTCGGCAAGGCACGCGAGCGCGGCCTTCTCGACGTCCGATTGCACGATCTTCGAGACTTCGCGGGCGGCGTCCATCGCAGCGTCGACGACACGCCTTATGGCGGCGGCCCGGGCATGGTGATGCGCCCAGAGCCTTGGGGCTCGTGCCTCGATGCCATAACAGCGGACGCCGATGTGCTGCCGTTGTTGATCGTGCCGACGCCGGCGGGGGTGCCGTTCACGCAGGCCCGCGCGGAGGCGTACGCGCAGGAACCGTGGCTGGCCTTCGCGTGTGGACGCTATGAGGGGATCGACTACCGGGTGGTCGACGACGCACGCAAACGGATGCGGGTCGACGAGCTTTCGATCGGCGATTACGTGTTGGGCGGGGGAGAGGCCGCGGCCCTCGTCGTCCTGGAGGCCGTTGTTCGGTTGCTGCCCGGCGTCGTCGGCAATGCCGAGTCGCTCGTTGATGAGTCGCACGTGGCCGGCCTGCTTGAAGGTCCGGCTTACACGAAGCCACCGAGCTGGCGCGGCCTCGACGTGCCGGCCGTTCTCACCTCGGGTAATCACGCCGAGATCGCCCGTTGGCGGCGAGACGAGGCGCTCCAGCGGACAGCGCAGCGCCGGCCCGACCTGCTCGCCGCTCTCGATCCCGACATGGTCTCCAAGCGGGATGCCGAAGTGATCGAGGAGACGATTCGGTCGCATCGCGGACCTGTGGCAGACTAGGGCGGTTGCCCGAGGCTGGTTCCGTTTGGCCGGGCACGCACACCATTGACCGGCCCCCATCAGGCAGGACGACACCGCCATGCACACCTTGGACTCACTCGACGCCGCCTCGTTGCGCTCGGACGTCCCCGACTTCCGGCCCGGCGACACCTTGAAGGTGCACGTCCGGGTCGTCGAGGGCACCCGGTCGCGTGTCCAGGTATTCCAGGGCGTGGTGATCCGGCGTCAGGGTAACGGCGTGCGCGAGACGTTCACGGTTCGCAAGGTCAGCTTCGGTGTCGGGGTCGAGCGCACCTTCCCGGTGCACACGCCGGTACTGGACAAGATCGAGATCGTGACTCGGGGCGATGTTCGCCGCGCGAAGCTCTACTACTTGCGCGAGCTTCGTGGCAAGAAGGCGAAGATCCGCGAGAAGCGCGACACCACCCCGGCGCGCTGACGTCACACGACGCCGGCGACCTCACAGTCTCCCCGCCAGATCCCGTGGTGCCAGATCCCGTGGTCGACGAGCCGGTCGGAATCGACCTCACCACTCGTGAGCCAAGGCCGCCTGGCGCGCACCGCAAGCCCAAGCCCGGCAAGACACCGAAGACCCCCAAGACACCCAAGCCCCCAAAACCTCCCAAGGCGGTTAAGGGCGGGGTTGCGACGGCCGACATTTCCGGTGTGGACGACACCCTTGGCGCACCCGGTCCGACTGGCGCACTTGGACTGAGCGGCACTGCCGATCCGGCCGCTCCGGCCGATCCGGCCGTTCCGGGCACCGTCGCCGCAGAGAGCGTCAAGCCGGCCAAGGGCGCGAAGCCAACCCGACCGTTCTGGGTCGAGGCCGTCGTGCTGCTGGTGATCGCCGCGGTCATCGCCGTCGGCGTCCACAGCTTCTTATTCCAGGCGTTTTTCATTCCTTCGGGTTCGATGGAAAACACGCTGAACGTCGGCGATCGGGTCATCGTCAACCGCCTGTCCTACAAGGTCGGCCACGTCCAGCGTGGGCAGATCGTGGTGTTCAGTGGCGTCGATTCGTGGACGCCGGAAGGCAGCGTCACGCCGCCGAGTAACCCGGTGCTCCGCGAGCTGAGCAAGGCCGGTAGCTATCTCGGCTTCGCGCCATCCGGCGAACAAGACTTCATCAAGCGGGTGATCGGCATCCCAGGCGACCACGTCGTGTGCTGCAACAGCCAAGGTCAGATCACTGTCAACGGCACGGCGTTGCGGGAGAGCTATCTGTATCCGGGCAGCGACAACCGAACTCTGCCGTTCGACATCGTGGTGCCGCCCGGTCGGCTGTGGGTCGAAGGCGACCATCGCAACGATTCGGCCGACTCGCGCTCACACACCGGCCTGCCTGGTGGCGGAACGATCCCAATCAACAAGGTGATCGGCCGGGCGTTCGTGATCGTGTGGCCGTTCTCTCGTCTCCATCGACTTGAGATCCCGGCGTCCTACGGCGCGCTCAAGAGCACGAACGCGTCTGCCGTGTCGAACGTGTCCGCATCGGCCTTGCCATCGGCGATCGGCTTGGCGACAGTCCTGCCCCTCGGTGCGGTCCGGCTACGACGTCGGCGCCGACAGCGGCGACGCGAGCTGCCGCAGCTACCGGGCCCAGATATCGGATTGCCCGCCGACACGACGTAAGGTTCCTGCGATGAGGAACCTCTACGCCTTCGAGCGCAGCCTCGCCAAAGCTGGCCTCGTGCCGGTCGCGGGCGCTGACGAGGCGGGTCGTGGGGCATGTGCCGGCCCGCTCGTCGTCGGCGCGGTGATCCTCTCGAACGAGCGCCGCGGCCAGGTCCCGGGTCTCGCCGACTCCAAGCTGCTCACCCCGGCGGCTCGTGAACGGGTGTACGCGCAGGTTGTTGCCAGAGCGGTGGCCTGGGCGGCGGTGGTGATCCCCGCACCCGACGTCGATCGCATTGGACTACACAAGGCCAACATCGAGGGAATGCGGCGCGCGGTGGCCGCCCTCGGCGTCCGCCCGACTTACGTCCTGACGGATGGGTTCGCCGTGGCTGGCTTCGGAGCTCGCGGCCTGGGTGTCTGGAAAGGCGACCGCGTAGCCGCCTGCATCGCGGCGGCTTCGGTGATCGCCAAGGTCACGCGAGACCGGCTGATGGTCGCCATGCATGACGTTTTCCCGGTGTACGGCTTCGCTGACCACAAGGGCTACATCACGCCGGAGCATCAGGAGGCGCTCGCCGAGCACGGCCCGTGCGAGGAGCACCGACGGTCGTTCGTCAACGTCAGACGGGTCGACGCCGATTCTGGCCGCTGGGCGCCGCGCTTTGTCGATCTGGGCGACAATGATGAAGTGGAACTACATCTGTCAGACGCGACCGCGGTTGCGGAGCTTCGATGAGCGCGGAAGACCTCGAGAACTACGAGACCGATATGGAGCTCCAGCTCTATCGGGAGTACCGCGACGTGGTAGGGCTGTTCAAATACGTCATCGAGACCGAGCGCAGGTTCTACCTCACCAACGAATACGTACTCGACGTTCGCAACGCCGGCGGCGAGGTGTTCTTCGAGGTGAGCATGTCCGACGCCTGGGTGTGGGACATGTATCGACCCGCGCGGTTCGTGAAGAACGTCAAGGTCGTCACATTCAAGGACGTCAACGTCGAAGAGCTCGCGAAAAGCGACCTGCAGGTTCCCGAGTCTTAAGAACGGCTCGCTGACCGACGCCGTCGCGCTTCATCCACAACCTCTTGGCCATGCACAGCCGTCGTTGCATGGGCGCGCTCGGCACGCGTTCGCCACCAGAGTTCGACCTGGAGGTGGTGGGCGTGGTTCGCAGTTCGGACGTCGCGCGGATCAAGGCACGCGCCAGTGATCGTGGTCTGGGTCGATACGGCGAGGAAGTCGCCGCGGCGCACTTGCTTGCCGCTGGCTTGACGATCGTGGAGCGCAACTGGCGATGCCGCGACGGCGAAGTCGACATCATCGCTCTCGAGGGCGACGTGCTGGTGATGTGCGAGGTGAAGACGCGACGCGGGGTTGGGTTCGGCACGCCGCTCGATGCGGTAACGCCGGCCAAGGCCGCCCGCATACGTCGACTCGCATTGCGTTGGCTGACCGACCAACGCACCGGTGAGGTGACGGCGGCTGCTGCGGCGTTCGCTGGCTACACCGAGGTGCGCTTCGACGTCGTGTCGGTGTTGCGGCCGTTGTCCGGCGCGATGTCGGTCGAGCACCTTCGCGGTGCTTTCTAATGGCGGCGTTCTAATGGCGCTCGCGCGGGCCTGGTCTGTTGCCCTTGCTGGTGTGGAAGGCACGGTGGTTGAGGTCGAAGCCGATCTCGCACCCGGACTGCCCGGCCTGACGATAATCGGGTTGCCCGACGCCGCGCTCTCGGAGTCTCGCGACCGGGTACGCGCCGCGGTACTCAACTCGGGCGAACCCTGGCCGCAACGCCGCATTACGCTCGGGCTGTCGCCGGCAACTCTGCGCAAGCATGGCAGCGGCTTCGACATCTCCATGGCGGTCGCGATCCTCTCGGCTGCTGGCGGTCTGCCGGCGCGGGCGTTGGAACGTGTCGTGTTCTTCGGCGAACTCGGTCTCGACGGTCGCGTCCGCCCGATTCGCGGAGTGTTGCCCGCGGCCATGGCCGCTGCCGCGGCCGGATTTATGCGTGTTGTGGTGCCGTCGGCGAACGCGGCCGAGGCCGGGTTAGTGCCTGGACTCGAGGTCTGGCCAGTGGCGTCGCTGCGAGAACTTCTTACCGCGCTGCGCAGCGGCCAGCCGCCTCTGGAGCCGCTTCAACTGGCAGTCGGTGACGGGTTAGTTGAAGTGCCGTTGCCTGCTGGCGAGCACTTCGACATCGAGCTAGATCTTTCCGACGTTCTCGGTCAACCATCGGGACGGCGAGCGGTGGAGGTCGCAGCGGCCGGTGGCCATCACGCGCTGTTGCTCGGCGACCCGGGTACCGGGAAGACGATGCTCGCCGCGCGATTGCCGGGGTTGTTGCCAGAACTCGATCGGGCAGCTGCACTCGAGGTCACCGCCGTGCACTCGATCGCCGGCGTGCTGCCTGGCGACTGCCCGTTGGTCACGCGCCCGCCCTTTCGCGATCCGCATCACACGACGTCGGTCGCGGCGCTCGTCGGCGGGGGCAGTGGGATGGCACGTCCCGGTGCGGCGTCGTTGGCTCATCACGGCGTGCTGTTTCTAGACGAAGCTCCCGAGTTCGCGTCGGGCGTGCTCGACGCGCTGCGGCAGCCGCTCGAATCGGGGCACGTGACGATCGCCCGCTCCGGTGGCATCGCTCGTTACCCGGCGCGCTTCCTGCTCGTTCTTGCCGCGAATCCTTGCGGGTGTGCGACGTCGAGCGCGACGACGGGTTCGTGCACCTGCTCATCGTTGATCCGACGGCGATACCTCAACCGGCTGTCTGGCCCGCTACTTGATCGTGTCGACCTTCAGGTGCGAATGGATCCGGTCAGCCGGACCGAGTTGTTGGCCGACCGCGCTTACGTCGAGCGCAGCTCGATCGTCGCGGCCCGAGTGCTCGTCGCGAGGTCGAGAGCGACTGAACGGCTGGCCGGTAGCCCATGGCGGACCAACAGCGACGTGCCGGGCCGGGAACTGCGCGACCGGTGGGCGCCGGCCCGAACTGCGCTGGCCGCCGCCGAGCGCGCACTTGATGCCGGCCGGTTGTCCGCGCGCGGTCTCGATCGAGTGCTGCGCGTCGCCTGCACGCTAAGATAGCAGACGTGAAGGCCATCATCTATACCCGCCAAAGCGTCGACCGTGATCTTGACGAGCTAGCCGTGACCCGGCAGCGCGAAGCCTGCGAGCGGTTGGCGGCCGACCGTGGCTGGCAGGTCGTCGAGGTCGTCGTGGACAACGATGTCAGCGCCAGCGGACGTAAGCCTCGGCCGGGATTCTTGCGAATCTTGCGGGCGATCGACGCCGCCGAGGTCGACGTCGTCATCGTCTGGGAAATCGACCGGCTAGTGCGAAAGCTGACCGACCTCGAGGACGTCATCGCCCGCGCCGAAAAGACAGGCGTCCGCATTGCCACCGCGAGCGGGGATCTCGACCTGTCGACCGACGCGGGCCGCCTGACCGGGCGGATCTTGGCCTCAGTCGCTCGCGGGGAGGTCGAACGGAAATCGAAGCGCCAGCGCGCCGCGAGTGAGCAGGCAGCTCGCGCTGGTCGGAGGGTCGGCGGTCGGCGTCCGTTCGGCTACGACCAAGACGGCATGACGGTTCGACCGACCGAAGCCGCGGCCGTCGTGGGCGCGTTCGACGCCATGCTGGCTGGCTCTGGCCTCGGTGAGATTGCCCGCACCCTCAACTCAGCTGGACACGTCAGCGGGCAGGGCTCCCCGTGGCGACGAGACAGCGTCCGACAGATGCTGACCAATCCCCGCTACGCAGGCCTGCGCGCCCTTCGTCGCGTCGTCGTCGGACCCGCGCTGTGGCCGGCACTGATCTCGGAGTCCACCTGGTTGGCGACCGAAGCACTCCTTGCCGATCCGACCCGCCGCACCGCGCCGACCGGGGCGAAAGCGTTGCTCACCGCCGTCGCCCGGTGCGGCGTGTGCGGTGCCACCGTTCACGCTGGCGGGACGACTACCGGCCACCGCTCGTATCGGTGCTCGGGATCAACAGGCCACGTTGGCCGTCGTGGCGACGTCGCTGACGCATACGTCGGTGACGTCGTGGTCGCCCGTCTGAGCCGCAAGGACGCGCGGGACTTGCTGGTCAACAAGCGCACGCCCAACCTGGCGAAACTGCAATCCGAGGCCATCGCGTGCCGATCACGGCTTGAAACCCTCGCCTTGGACTTCGCCGACGGGACGCTGACCGCGCCGCAGCTGCGTGCCGCCACGGGTCGTCTACGCGAGCGACTTGCGGCCGTGGAGGGGCAGATGGCCGACGCTGGACGGGTCGACGTCCTCGGGCCGCTCGTCGACTCACCTGACGTGCGGGCCGCCTGGGAGCGGCTGTCGACCGACCGGCAGCGCGGCATCATCGACGTTCTGATGACTGTCACACTCATGCCACCCGGTCGCGGCGTTCGCGTGTTCAACCCTGACAGCGTGCGTATCGAGTGGAGGACGGGATGACCGACGACGCTGGATTCAATCTCCCCGACGGCAGCGTTGTCGACGAGGCGGGATTCGTTGCTGCGGTCAGGGCAGGCAAGTTCGGCCCAAAGCCGGACGAGGCATGGGGAATGGGTAAGCGGCTCGGCCGGCGCGTCCGGCTTCGCTGCAAGTGTGACCAACTCATCGCCTTTATCGACGGGTACGCACAGGGGTGGCTCTTTGTGCCAGCGACGACCGAGAACGCGAGCGGGCTCGGGTCCATCGCCGGCCCGACCGAGTGGTATCCGATGTGCGCCGACCACGGCAAACCGGAGATCACCGACGCCGATGTCGATGCGGCCGTCGCCAAGGCGCGTGGAGCCGGCAACACAATCAACTGGCGCGTGTCATGCCAACGCGGTGACCACCTCGTAGTAACCTAACTAGCAGCCGGGTGACGAGCAGGAGAAGCTCGCCATCGTCAGTGCAGGAGGCACCTGCGACACCGTGATTTTTGCGGAGGTCGAGGTTGCCCAGCAACAGCACGATCAGATCGGCGCGAGGACGATACGGCGCCGCGAAACGCCATCATTCGGATGATCCCGGGATCATCGAGGCCACACTGCGCGAACTCAAAGACGCCCAGGCCCAGGACTACATTCGCCGCCTTATCGACGAAGCCCCACCGCTCTCACCCGCGCAACGTGACCGGCTAGCGATTCTGCTGCTCGGCGGTGCGGCGTGAGATGTGAACAGCCCCCCATCAGTGATGAGGGGCCGTTCACGGAGTCGAGTCGCGGCCAAGCAACCGACCTGCAGAGCATAACCGCTCGAACGCGGGCGCTCGGCGGTACGACATGAACGGCCGCGCCGCGAGGAACCGACACCAAGGCGAGCGCCAACGCATTGAGGCTGTCCTCGACCGCGCTGCTCGCAACCCCGCCCTACTCGTCAAGGTCATCGGGAACCAGGAGATATGGCGTCGCGGCGATGTCGCGTTCGTCCTCCCGCGACTCGCCGACGACTACCCGGCACCGTTGAAGGACGCGATTTCGGCGCGTCGGCGCGCCGCTCTCGACGGCGTGTGCGTTTGCGGCGGCCGGCGGAAGGTCGTCAGCGCGACGTCGATCGAGTTTGACCACACGACGTCATGCGATGCCACCGACGACCGCATCCTCGCGATCGGTAACGAGGTCGGCATCCCCTTCCGGCGGTGGATCGCATGAGCCTGAACGCCGAGGTGCTCGCGCTCGTCGCCGCCGCGTGCCAGGCCGGGTCCGTCAACGATGAGCGCGACCTCAACCTCGTCGAAAGCCTTGCCGTCGAGGTAATCGCCGAGGGCAATGGTTACCGGCGCGGCTGGTCAGATGCACTCGCCGCGATACGCGGCGCGTCCAACGACGTTGCGCAGGCAGCTAACTGGCCAAGGATCGCAAGCGAACTCGCGGACGCCCGCCGCTCACGCGCCTACCGCGTGAAGTTGTGCGACCCCTCGCCGCGCCCCGGCGACTATCCGGGCCGGCGAACCGCATGACCGCCGACGACATCTGGGAAGGCTTCGCGGACGCCGACGCTGCCGACCCGCCACCCGAAGTACACCGCGGAAACTTACGCCTGGCCGAACGTCTCGCGCGCCGCTACGGGTCACGTCTCCGACACGCCCACGGGTTCGGTTGGTTGGCCTGGGACGGCGCACGCTTTGCACCCGACCGCGACGGGGCAGCCATGCGCGCCGCCGTCGACACCGTCAAAGCCGCACTCAACGACCTGACCCACCTCGAAGGCAAGCAGCGCGACGAACTGTTCGCCGACGTCCGCAAGACCGAAAGCGCCGGCGCACTCGAAGGGATGCTGAGAATCGCCGCCGCCCTACCGCCACTCGCCGTCTCCGTCGACCAGCTCGACGCCGACCCGCACCTGTTCAACGTGGCGAACGGCACCCTGGACCTGCTCGCCGGGACAATCCGCCCGCACAACCCATCGGATCTGATCACCAAAATCGCGGGCTGCGGCTTCGACCCCGACGCGAAATCAGCGGCGTTCGACAGGTTCCTGCGCGAAGTCCTGCCCGACGCCGAGGTGCGCGACTACGTCCGACGCCTACTCGGCTACGCGATGCTCGGAGCCGTCCGCGATCACATCTTGCCGGTCTGGAAAGGCAACGGCGGCAACGGCAAAGGCACCCTCCTCGAGCTGGCCGTCAAGGTGTTCGGCAGCTACGCGATCGAAGCCGAACCGGACCTCCTCGTCGATCGCGGGACCACGCACCCCACAGGGCAGGCCGACCTGCTCGGGGTGCGGCTGGCCGTCTGCTCCGAAACCGACGAAGGCCGGCGACTCGCGGCCGCCACCGTGAAACGCCTAACCGGGGGCGACCGGATGAGAGCCCGCCGGATGCGAGCCGACTTCATCGAATGGACCCCCAGCCACACCGTCATCCTGATGACGAACCACGCCCCAAAGGTCCAGGCCGACGACGCCGCGATGTGGCGCCGGCTACACGTCGTCCCGTTCGACGTCACCTTCGACAACCCCGACACCCGGCTCGGCGAACGACTCGCCCTCGAGTTGCCAGCCGTCCTCGCATGGTGCTGGCAAGGCTGGCTCGACTACGCCGCCAACGGGCTCGCACCGCCAGCGGCTGTCACCGAACGCACCGCCGCCTACCGCACCGACAGCGACGCCATCGCCCGCTTCCTCGACGAACGCACCATCGCGACGTCCGACAACGGCACCACCCCCGCCAGAGCGCTGTTCCACGCCTGGACCGACTGGTGCAAAGACAGCGGCGAACAACCCGGCTCCGAAGTCACATTCGCCGACGCCATGCGACGACGCAACCACGAGAAAACCAAACGACACGGCGTCATGACCTACCTCGGAATCATCCTCGCCAACACCGAAACGGAGAGCCCATGGCAACCCGAATGAGCCCACGGGGGAGAGTCGGGGACACCCTGCATGTTCGTCCCACGCGTGCGCGCATCAGCAGGGAATGCGCAGACCGTCCCCGATCCTCCCCCCGACACCAGCGCAGCCTGCCTACACGCCCCCGACAAACGCGATTGCCGAAAATGCCGCGCGCGAGATGGAGGTGGACCCGTGGATGTGGCGGCGGGGTTGCGACCTATCGAAGCGTCCTTCTGCCGTGGGCGTCGGCTGGCGCGCTCGTTGTTGAGCGTCCTGTCGCCGATTTCGAGCAATGCCGCGCGAGGTTGCTTGGCGCGGCGAGATTGGCGGGGGTCGGTCGCCCCACATCGGCTCTCGTAAACGTTCCTTTAGGATTGTTTACATCGCAGGTCAGGGCCGATACGTTTACGGTATGCGCCTCGCTGCTTACACCCGAGTCTCGTCCGAATCCCAGCTCGACGGCTTCGGCCTCGAGGTCCAGCGCGACGCGATCAGCCGGTGGGCGAAAGCCAACGGGCATCGTGTCGTGTCGTGGCATGAGGACGCCGGCATCTCCGGTGCGAAGGATGCCGCTGACCGGCCTGGTCTGTCCGCTGCGTTGCTCGCAGTGCAGCAGCCACCGGACGCCGACGGCATCGTCGTCGCCCGTCTCGACCGTCTCGCTCGTGCGCTCACCGTGCAGGAAGCGGTGCTCGCGGTCGTGTGGCGTGCCAAGGGCCGTGTGTTCACCGCTGACGCTGGTGAAGTCCTCGCCGATGACCCTGACGACCCCATGCGCACGGCGATGCGCCAGATGGTCGGCGCGTTCGCTGAGCTCGACCGCAAGATGGTCGTCAAGCGGATGCGCGACGGCCGCCGCGCCAAGGCTGGTACTGGTCGCAAGTCGACCGGTTCCTACGCCTACGGCTACCAGGGCGCGGGCAAGGGCCGTGAGCGCGACGCCGCCGTTCGTGCCGATGAACAGGCAGCGATCGCCCGCATCATCGAGCTTCGCGCCGACGGTAAGAACTCTTATCGCTGGATCGCCGCGACGCTGGATGCCGAAGGCTTCCGGCCGCGACGTGCGGAGCACTGGTCGTCGATGGCCGTGCGGAACATTGTGCTGCGCGAACTGGTCGCGACGACCTGACCGATCTGCGGGGCCGCGCGCAGTGGCATGCGAGCACGGTGCGCGCGGTGTTGGCGAGCGCCGCGCTCTAGTACCTCTACGGCTGGCCGGTGGTCGGCGTGGCTGACCGTCAGCGGATCCGTTGCACCGCTCGCCGGACGAACGGCGAGGCGTGCGGCAACTTCGCGATGCACGGGCAGCGCGTGTGCCGGGCGCACGGCGGCGCTAGTCGGCAAGCCCGCGCTGCTGCCGCTCGGCGTGTGGTCGCTGACAGGGCGTTGCAGGCGCTCGCGGGCCTGGAGTTCGAGCCGCTCGCGGATCCGGTCGGTGCGTTGTTGCGGCTCGCGTCGGAGACCGAGGCGTTGCGCGGTTTGCTGCGGGAGGCGGTCGCCGGTATCCAGTCGGTAGCGACGACGGACCGCACGGGCGCGGAGCAAGTGCGTGCGACGCTGCAGGCGTATCAGCTGGCGATCGCGCAGTCGGGCAAGCTGCTGACGGACATCGCCCGGCTCGGCCTCGAGGCGAACTACCAAGCCTCGATGAGGCAGCACGCGCACGAACTCGGCACGTCGCTGTCGCGGTGGATGCGTTGGCTGGTCGACTCGTTGCTGGCCACGGTCGGCATTGATGTTCGGTCGTTGACGCTGGATGAGGACGCCGCGATCAAGGCGCTCGTTGTGCAACTGCTGCAGTCGGTGATCCGCAATGAGTCGGTGAACCCGCCTGCGGTGGTGCCGGTTCGGCCGCCTCGACGTCGTCCGATTGCGGCGATCGAGGGACCGAAGCCTGCGTCGCCCGATCTGCGGTATGAGACGCCGTCGGGTGCGGGGTCGCTGTGACCGGCGACGTCGACGAGGTGGACGACGGTGAGCTGGCTGCGCGGTCGTTCGCGCGGGTCGCCGATGTGCGGACTCGGATGCTCGCCGAGTTAGAGCGTGCGGCGTTGGCGGGGTTGGATGAGTGGTTGCCGCCGTCGGGCGGGGATGCGGCGTAGCGATGGCGTTCCGTCTTGAGGGTCCGATGCTCGCGTTGTCGCCTGCGGATTGCGCCGCGGTGCAGGAGACGGTCGGTCGGCGGTTGCGGCAACTCCGTGAGCAGAACGCGGCGGACACCGCGGATGAGGCTCGGGTCCTCGCGCTGATCCTCGAGTACGCAGCCCGTGGCATGGCTCGTGAGATTTCCGAGCAATTTCCGGTGCCTCGCGCTCACGGATTTCCGACTGGCGCTGGTGCGGTGGAAATGGGCGCATCCTCGTCTCGTTTCCGTAGTGCGCGTGAGGGTGTTGGTGTGAGGGAGGCGGCGCGTCGGCTCGGCTTCGTGGAAAAGACGGGTCGGCGCGTTCGCCAACTGATCGCCTCGCACGAGTTGGACGGTCAGAAGGTCGACGGCCAGTGGGTGGTCGACGAGCAGTCGCTCGCCGAGTTGATCGCGAAGCGGAGGACAGCGTGACGGTCGGGTTGCACGCGTTGCAGGACTTGAGTTTGGCGGCCGACGCGTTGGCGCGTGCCGCGGGTTGGGATGACCAGCCTGCGCCGAGCCTCGGGCAGCGGTTGATCGCTGCGCGCCGGTCGGGTCAGCGGTCGGTCGCTCTTAGCGGCGGTATCCGCGCGTTGTCGTCGGCGTCGTTCGCCGCTGAGCTCGCGGTCGGTCAGCCGATGTCGTTGCAGGCGCACCGTCGGCGGCTGTTCATACGAGACCTCGTTCCAGTGCTTCCGTCGACGACGTCATTCGTGCCGTTCGTGCGCGAGTTGAATCCGCAATCCGCAGAGATGGGCGCGTCGGGTGTAGCCGAGGGCAACAGTAAGCCGGACGCCAGCAACGGGGTCGCGTTTTCGCCCGTGACGATCACAGCAGGCACGCTGGCGGCGTCAGTGACGGTCACTGACCAGCTGTGGAACGATGC
>DASYAG010000073.1:0-20290 GCA_036501485.1 Acidothermaceae bacterium
CGTGAGCACGCGGGCGCGGGCGGGCGGGCGGGCGTGAGCACGCGGGCGCGGGCGGGCGGGCGGGCGTGAGCACGCGGGCGTGAGCACGCGGGCGCGGGCGGGCGGGCGGGCGTGAGCACGCGGGCGTGAGCACGCGGGCGCGGGCGGGCGGGCGGGCGTGAGCACGCCAGCGCGGGCGGGTGCGGGCGGCGCGTGTGGGCACGCGAGGCCGGAACCGAAAGCATCGCCGGCCCGGCACGTGGGGAGTGGGAAGTGGCGCCGGGCCGACGATGGGTCAACACAGGTGATCGGTCGTCCCGACGCTCACCCTGAGGGGTACCGAGGGTCTAGTTAGCGCCCTTGTTGTTGACCGGAACCGAACCGCCACTGCCGGCGAACACATTGCCGGCCACCGTCAGATCGGTCTGTGTGGTGTCCAGGATCGGGCAGTTCTTGGTGCTGTTGTCGGTGAAGATGTTGTTGGTCACGGTGATCGCATTCAGCGACCCCAACGGCTTGGGCGTCATATTGATCGAGCAGGCTCCGCCCGAGATCCAGTTGCTGTCGATCAACACGTTCTTCGTGGTCCCGTGATCCTGGGTGATCATCACCGCGGTGTTCGTGCCACCCACGAGGGTGTTCCCGAGGATCTTCAGGTTGCTGCCCGACAGGATCTGCACGCCGTCGTTGTGCGACTCTTTGCCGCCCTGATCAGGATCGTGCGCGTAGGTAACCAGCCCATGGATATAGGAGCTTTCGAGCGTCGCGTTCGGCCCATACATCTTCGCGCCGTCCGTCGTGCCATGGATGTCCAGCCGCAGGGCGGTGTAGTTCCAACCCTTGATGCCGTCGATTTGAACCGACGGATCCATCGGCACCAGCTCAGAATCCTCGATCAAGAAGTTCGTCGCGGAGGAGTCAGTGTCGTTGACCAACCCAATGTCATTCTGGGCGACCCCGCCCCGAATGATGGAATCCTTGATCGTGACGTTCGGCGCCTGCACGCTCACGAATCCGTGAATATCCAAGCCGCTGTATGTCGCACCGGCGGTGGTGATCGTCAAGTCCCCGTTCATGACTGTCAACGCCGTGCCCGCGGGCACTCCTGTATTGCCCGGACCAGGCTGATCCCCTGACAGCGCGATCGGGGCAACCGCTCCGGCACCGGACGACCCCGACGCCTTTTTCTTCTTGGCCGGCGGCACGGCCGCAACGGGTACCGAAGCCTTCTTCGCCTTGGCGGGCGCCTTGGCTGGCGGCTTCGCCAGCGTGGCCGTCACAGCGTGAGCTGGGGCGACGGCGCCCGGCAAAGAACCGTCGCCCATCGCAGAGCCGGCCGGATCGACAAGGCGCACTGCGTTAGCAGCTCCGCCCGTGAGGCCGGTGATCATTTGCGTCCCGGCCGCTCCATCTGAAACGCCCGCAAGCGTTACCGATCCCGAAGGCGTCACGGATCCGGCGCCTCCAGCGGCGGCAACAGCGGCTCCCCCGGCTGGCGCAAGGGGAGCAGCAGGCGCCAGGGCTTCACCGCTAGCCGCTCGAGTCGCGTGTGGAGCGCCGTTGGGCAGCACCAACGCGCCGACTCCGGTGGCCGACAGCGCAGCGACAGCTGCGGCAGCAGCGACAAGGACTTTCTTCGAGTTCTTCAGCGCAGTTCACCATCCCTCGACTGGGCCATCGTCGGCCCAGTCGGGCTCCTTAACTCCCGGGGCGGCATCTCATCCACCTGGCAGCGGTTCCGTGCCACAGCTGTCACATCCGTTGCAAAACGACACGCGTATCGCCGGCCCGGCGCGTGGGGAGCGGGAAGTGGCGCCGGGCCGGCGATGCGTCAGCGGGGTGAACTCGTCACCGGGGGGTTCGGTTCATGGGTAGGTGTGCCCTAGCTGTTGGAGCCCTTGTTGTTGACCGCGACCGGTAGGCCGGTGCCGGCGTACACGTTGCCCGACGCGGTCAGATTGGTCTGCGTGGTGTCCAAGATCGGGCAACTCAAGCTGCTGTTGGCCGTGAAGGTGTTGTTGGTCACGGTGATCGCGTTCAGGGCGCCCAACGGCTTCGGCGTCATGTTGATCGTGCATTTGCCACCAGAGAGCCAGTTGCCGTCGATGTCCACGTTGTTCGTCGTGCCGTGGTCTTGGGTGATCATCACCGCGGTGTTGAGGCCACCCTCAATCGTGTTCCCAATAACCTTCAGGTTGCTGCCCGACAGGATTTGCACGCCGTCGGAGTGCGACGGACCGTTGTTCTGCGCCGGATCGTGCGCGTAAGTGACCAAGTCGTGAATCCAGGAGGATTCGACCGTCGCGTTGTCGCCGTACATCTTCAGCCCGTCGACAGAGCCGTAAATGTTGTCCCGCAGCGCCGTGTAGTTCCAACCCTTGATGTCGTCGAGACCGACTACCGGGTTCGCGGGAAAAATCGTCGAGTCCTCGAGCACGAAGTTCGTCGCCGCGTCGTCGGTGTCAGACACGATGCCCAGACCGTTGTTGCCGGTGCCACCCCGAATGATCGAGTCCTTGACGGTCACGTTGGGGGCCTTGATCACGAGGTAGCCGTGAATATCGAGGTTGGTATAGGTCGCGCCAGCCGTGGTGACGGTCAAATCGCCGTTCATCACGGTCAAGGCCGCACCCGATGGCACACCCGTGTTGCTGGGACCAGGTTGGTCGCCTGACAGGACAATCGGCGGGGACGGCGGGGTGACTGTCCCACCGCTACCGCCCGAGCCAGAACCAGAACCGGAACCAGAACCAGATGAGCCGCCGGATCCCGACGTGGTTCCGCCGGTCCCGGTCTTGGCGCCGCCGGAGCCGGACGTCGTGCCGGTGCCCGTCTTGGTGGTCGTGCCGCTCGTGGTGGTGGTCTTCGTCGTGGTGGCTTTCACCGTGGTCTTGGTCGTGACGGCGGCAGGAGCCACGACGACCTTCGCGGCCACCTTCGTAGCGGCCTTCGGCGTCGCAACCTTCGGCACCGACGTCGCCGACCGGCTCTTCGGTCGAACAGGCGTGGTTACGAACGTCGCCGTCTCCACCTGCGCCGGGCTCACGGCGTCCGGCAACTGGCCGTCGCCGATCGGAGATGCGGCGGTGTCGATGAGCTCAGGGGTGGGGCTGGCGGCACCGATGGCGCCGCCCGTGATCCCGGTCAGGGGCTTGCGGGTCGTCGACCTCGACGCCGGCCCACTCGCGTTGACCCGAGTCGCCGTCCGGGTCGGCAAGCTCTGCTTGGCAGTGGCCGACTCAGGGCCTGGTCCGGAGCTGGCGAGGCTGCTCGTCGCGGCGGTCGATACTCCTCCGGAGAGGGCGGCGACGGCGCCGACGGACGCCACGCACTTAACGAGCGTCGCGCGCCGCTTGTTGAGCTCTGCACGTCGCTGCATCTCGGCGGTGATGCGGCGGTGCCGGCCTGGAGCCGTGTTGCGGCGGTGTCTGGTCGCCGCTGCGTGCTTACTGACAGGTTGTGGACGCTGACTCATAGTAATTCCTCCTGGCACGGCGTGGGCAGTGTCGCTCGTGTCGGACAAAAGCGGCCGTGAAGCTGGGGGGCCGGGGCCGCTCTTGTCCACACGACGACAGGACGTCGTTGGGGCCTTCAGGTGCCGCCTGGGTAGGGCGGAGACACGCCGCCGGCTAATCCGGACTTCGGGACTCGTGGGGGGAGGGTCCTGAACGTGGGATTGGTGGGTGCTGACGGTGGGCCGGGCTACTGAAGACAAACCGATGGGTGGTCGGAATCAGAGACTCTGCGGAGTTACCGTCGCGACAGCCGGGCAGGAACGCCGTCGCAACGCCGAGCCCTATCGGCAGGAGGGAAAACCTGCTGACAGATTCCGGGCGAGTAACGGCTCAGAGGAGCTTAGGGCGCCGAGCCAACGTTTGTTTCGACGGGGTCGTCCCGAGGACGACGCTAGGCGGCGAGACATAGCGATCTTTCTCCGACGCCTGCGGGGTGAGCTGTCGGGTTCGGGCGGGGAAATCGCCCGGCCACTTTCGTGGCTTCACCCCAAGACCGTCCTGAAACTCTAGAAAAAGTGGACGGTCACGATCTTGGGTCCCCCACTCCTGCCCAGCGGGTTTTGAGTCGGTAACCCGGCACAGGGCAGGACTCGGCGGTCAGTGCCAGGCGCTCTCCTTGAGGGGGAGCGGTCTGAACATACGACACCTGCCAACGAGTCGTCCACCCCTGCGGCGGGGTCGGAGAACGCTCGTGGGTCTCCTGGGGCGGTCCGCAAGCAGTGAGACAAACGGTTTTGCGCCCGAAACCTGACCACGCGGCGGCATCCAACTGGAGCCATGTCTGCCGGTGGTTCGCGACGAAAACCTGCCCGCGCTCAAGCAGCCGAAACTTCGCGCCGACCAAGTTCTTGAACCCCACGTGGGGCGGGCACGTGTCGCCTACGCTGGGCGTTTTCGTTGTGTTCATCTTGCGCGACGTGCCAAAAGTGTCTACAGATAATCAAATCGGTCAGTTGAGGGGAACGTGTCATCTACGCGTAGCCAGCCGCTACTCCTCGGCTCGACAGATCCGAACGGACCCATGCGCATCGCGTTGGTCGGTACCAGAGGCGTGCCCGCCAAATACGGCGGCTTCGAAACCGCGGTCGAAGAGGTCGGCAAGCGGCTCGCTGCGCGCGGACACGTCGTCACGGTCTACTGCCGGCGGCCAGGGCCTGCCAAAAAGGGCGCGCCGCATCCGCTCGATCTTGCGGACGATGGAGCGGGTAACGCTCCTGACCGTTACCTCGGTATGGAGCTCATTCACCTTCCGGCTGCGCGGATGAAGGCATTGGAGACGCTGTCGCACACGGCGCTCGCTTCGACGCACATGGCGTTGAAGGGACATCAGGAGGTTGCGGTCGTCTTCAACGCAGCCAACGCCCCGTTCTTGCCGATCTTTCGGCTGCGCGGAGTCCCCACAGCCACCCACGTCGATGGCCTCGAATGGCAGCGCGCGAAGTGGGGCGGTGCCGGTCGGCGCTACTACCGCGGCGCCGAAGCCTTCGCCGTCCGCTGGTCTGATGCTTTGATCGCCGATGCCCAGGGCATTGCCGACTACTACCAAAAAGAGTTCGGCGCGGGCACCGACCTGATCCGCTATGGCGCCCCGATCCTGGTCAACCCCGCGAGCGACAAGTTGGCCGAGCTCGACCTCGAGCCCGGCGGCTACCACCTGGTCGTCGCCCGGTTCGAACCGGAGAACCACGTCGACCTCGCGATCGAGGGCTACCTACGGAGCTCTGCCCGCCGTCCGCTCATCGTTGTTGGCTCTGCGCCCTACGCCGGCGACTACATCCAGCGCATCAACGAACTCGCAGCCGGCGACGACCGCGTCAGATTGCTCGGCGCGGTCTGGGATCAAGAGCAGCTCGACCAGCTGTACGCGCACGCGCTGACCTACATCCACGGGCACTCGGTCGGCGGCACGAACCCGTCGCTGCTGCGGGCGATCGGCGCGGCGACGGCCACCACCGCCTTCGACGTCACGTTCAACCGCGAGGTGCTCGGGGCCGACGGCCGTTACTTCGCCGACGCGGCCGCACTTGCGAAAGCCGTCGACGACGCAGAGGCAGACCCAGACGACGCGGCTGCTCGCGGGGTTCGGCTACAGCGGGTCGCTTCGACGAAGTACCGCTGGGACGACGTCGCTGACGCCTACGAGGCCCTCTGCCGTCGGCTCATCGCGGGAGGCAGCCAGCACGGCGCCGTCAGCGGCCGCCGCACCCGCACGAAGTAGTTCGAGCCTTAGGCCGGGACGACTCCGGCGTCGACCAATAGCCGCATCAGGTCGTCGGCGTAGCGCTTGGTCCCGAACCGGTTCAGCGCGTCAACGTGGGCGCGCTCAGCCATGTCGCGCGCGGCGGGCCAGTCAGCAGCCATTGCGCAGACGGCATCGGCAATCGCGTCCGGATCATCGGCCGCCACGAGCACGCCTGTCTCGCCCGACACGACGATCTCGCGCAAGCCCTGAACTGCAGAGGCAATGACGGGACGCCGGGCAAGCGCGGCTTCGACCGCGACGTTGCCGAAGGGTTCGACGCGGGACGGCACCAGCACGATGTCGGACTCCGCGAACCGCGGCCACACGTCGTCCTGGAAGCCGGCGAAGTCGACCCGCGACTCGAGCCCGGCGGCGCTGACCTGCTCGCGCAGGGTGCGCTCGTACCACTCATAGCCTGGGAAGACCTCGCCCACCAACGACAGCGACGCGTCGAGGCCGCGGCCGATCATGCCCTCGAGCGCGGCGATCGCGACGTCGGTGCCCTTGCGCGGAGACAGCCGGCCGACAAGTAGCAGGTGCACCTTGCCGTTCAGAACCTGCAACTGGCTGGCCTGCGTCGGCGCGGCGACACCGTTGTAGAGGAGGCGAATCCGATCGGCTAGCCGCGGCAGCGTTGCGGTCAGGCCGTTCTCGGCCGCCTTCGAGTTCACCAAGATCCGACGCGACAGCAGCAGCGGCATATGCAGAGCCAACGCGACGGGGCGAGGCAAAGAGTCTTCGGCCTCGTGCACGTGAGACACGACGGGAGCACCAGCCAACCGGGCACCAAGAATCCAGCCCGGGATCGTCACCGTGTTCACGTAGACGACGTCGGGGCGAGTGGAGCGCACGACTTGCACCGCGCGCGGCAGCGACCGCAGACCGGTGACGAAAAGGGTGATCAAGCCGCGCGGCGACATCAACGACTTGCGCAGCACGAGGGTCTCGACGATCACGACGCCCGCGCCGGCCTGCTGCAGCAGTGGCACGAGCGGCCCGTCGATCGGCAACGCGACGGTGACGACGCAACCGGCCTCCGTCAGCGAACGCACCGACTCGACCAGCATCCGGTCGGAGCCATAGAGGTCGGGCGAGGGGTGCGCCAGGAGCACGCGCGCCGGACCAGGTGAGCGTGCCCGGCGTCGCCGGAGCATGATCATGAAATCGGCGGAGCCGCAGCTGGCCGTCGTCCAAATGCACTGATCTCGCGGTACCACTTCACCGATACCGCGATCAGGAAGACGAACGTGCCAAGGAAAAGAAGCGCGTACAAGGTCATGAACACCTTCGGGAACGCGATGGTCGCGAACACGAGGCACATCAAGCCGTAGTCGGTCGGCAGCACGAGCAGCGATCGCCACAGCGGTGCGTGAGCGTCGGGTGCAGCCGCCGGCTGACCGGTGCCAACCTGTGCCCGACGCAACTGGTCGGTGAGGATCGTGCCGAAGAAGAAGACGATCGCGACGATCTCGAACGCGCCCGGCAAGAACAGCGACTCGGGCCGTGCGAGGTGGAAGAAGCGGTAGAACGACACGAGCACCGCGAGGTGCAGCGCGGCGATCTTGCCGCAGTCGACCATGTGGTCGAGCCACTCCCCCGCCACGCTGCCGCCGCCGCGCAACCGGGCAAGCTGCCCGTCGGCGGAGTCGAGTGCGTAGCCCAACACGAGACCGATCGTGACGCCGGCCGCCAATAAGCCTGAGGGCTTGAACACCGCGATGGCCGCAATGGACGCATAGCTGAAGATCGCGCTAACGAACGTGACCTGGTTCGGCGTCATGCGCAACACATAGGCGCCAGCTGCCAGGTATCGGCCGAGCTTGCGATTGATGAACCGCGAGTACGCGGGTGCACCCTTGGCTGTTTTCTGGACGCCGGAGGTGCGGATCAGTGCGCCACTGAGCGTCTCGGAGGGGGCCGTCGAAAGCATGACTACTGCACCTTCACGTTCTGGAACTGGTAGTCGGTGCTCGAGTTCGGCGGGTAGAAGTCGATCGTGATGGTGTTCTTCTGGTCACTCGCCAAGGTCTTCGGTATGCCGACGACGTAAGTGACCGTGGTGGCGGAGCCGGAAGGAGCGCCACACGCATCGCCAGGCGTCGCCGAACTGCCAAACCCGACGTTCAAGGTTGCGTTGCTTAGGTCGGTCGGCTGCGAGAACGTGAGCGTGAACTGCACCGCCGGCTCGTACAAGACATGATCACCCGTGCAGTTCGCCGCGGTGGAGTTGGTTTTCGTCACCGAACCCAGCGTCACAGTCAAGCCCGACCCGATCGGCACCGGCGCGCCTTGTGTTGCCGTGGTCGTCGGAGCCACCGTTGGCGCGACAGTCTTCAGAGCCGTCGGCCCCGGCGTCGGAGTCGGAGGGGCCCCGACTGCGGCGATCGTCTTCACGGGAGTTGGCTTGACGGTCGGCTTCACGGTCGGGCCCGCAGCAGCCGCGGTTGGAGTAGCGGTGGCCGAGGCAACAGCGGCCGAAGCGAAGGCGCTCGCGGCAGCCGAATCAGCGGGTGCTGATGTGGCCACGACGGGCGACGAGACGGCTGCACTGGGCAACCCACTAGACGCGGCGGCCGCAGCTGGGCCGGACGACGCGGCGCTCTTGTTATGCGACGAGCTGGAGCAGCCCGAAAGGGCGAGTGCGGCAACAACCGTCACACCCATCAACCCAGTCAGACGCGTACTGACAGTCATGGCTTTTCCCCCTGCAGGCATGCGCCAACAATAGACGACGACATCGGACGCGGGGTCGCGTTCGCAGAACTTCGGCAGGTTCCACCCGATCTGTCTACTGCCTCGGTCGCGAGGTCAATTTTGT
Source organism: Acidothermaceae bacterium (assembly GCA_036501485.1). Taxonomy (GTDB): domain Bacteria; phylum Actinomycetota; class Actinomycetes; order Acidothermales; family Acidothermaceae; genus PALSA-607. The sequence goes on from DASYAG010000073.1 coordinate 8,555, forward strand.
TAAGCCATTTGGCCAGATTTTCGCTAGGCCATTCGGCCAACCAATCTGTGAGCAAGCTGAGACTTGTTCCCTAAACGGGTGATGTTGCTTGCTAGCTACTGCATACGCCTGCGAACACCCAATCACTCACCTAACGTTTGGAGAGTTCACGACGACGGTGGGTCGTCGATGTTGGGGGGAAATACTTCAATGCAGGTCTCTTCGCGCGTCGGTCGTCGCTCTATTGCAGCGGCACTGACACTCGTGTTGGTTGGATCATGGCTCGCTATTGCGAACTCGCACTCTGCGCGTGCTGACACCGCGCCGCCCGACCCGACAACGCCGGTCACCGTGTCGGCGGACTCGCTGCCGACGACGCAGATCGACGGCGTCGTGTGGTCGCAGGCGATCGTCGGCAACACCGTCTACGCCGGTGGCAGCTTCGCGAACGCTCGACCTGCAGGCTCCGCCGCTGGCACCAACCTGACGCCGCGCGCGAACATGCTCTCCTACGACATCACCACGGGCAACCTGAACACCTCGTTCGCGCCGAACCCGAACGCTCAGGTCGAAGCGGTCACCGCATCACCTGACGGCACCCGCGTTTACATCGGTGGCGACTTCACCACGTCGAGTGGCGTGAACCGCTACCGCATCGCCGCCTATAACGCGACCACCGGCGCCCTCATCACCACGTTCGCGCCCGTACTGAACGGTGGTGTGCGCGCAATCGTCGCGACCAACACCACCGTTTACGTCGGCGGCGCGTTCACCACAGCCAACGGTAATAACCGTTCTAAGCTCGCTGCGTTCAGCGCGACCGATGGCTCATTGCTCAGCTGGGCGCCGTCCGCCAATGACGGTGTGCAGGCAATGGTGATGGCCCCAGACCAGTCGAAGATCATCGTTGGCGGCGCGTTCACCCAGGTCAACGGCGCGGCCGAATACGGCATGGCGGCACTAGACCCGATCACCGGCGCGAACCTGCCGTGGGCAGCCAACGCGACAGTGCAGGACGCCGGCGCCAACGCCGCGATCGACACGCTTTCGACCGACGGCACCAACATCTACGGGGGCGGCTTCGTCTTCGGCTCTGGCGGCAACCTTGAAGGTGTCTTCGCCGCCGACCCGTCGACAGGCGCCATCAAGTGGATCGAGGACTGCCACGGCGACACCTACTCGACGTACTCCGACGGCAACGCCTTGTACGAAGTCGGCCACCAGCATTACTGCGACGACGTGCCGAATGGCTTTTCCCAGAACAACCCGTGGGTTTTGCACCGGTCTCAAGCGTTCTCGACCGCCGTCGCCGGCACGCTTTTGCACAACACCCAAAGTGCGTACGCTGACTTCGGCGGCACTCCCGCGCCCGAGCAGCTCGATTGGTACCCGACGCTGACGCCCGGCACGTACACGGGCCAGACGCAGGCCGCGTGGAGCGTCACCGGTAACGGGCAGTACGTCGTCGAGGGTGGCGAGTTCCCGACCGTCAACGGCATCGGCCAGCAGGGCCTGGCGCGTTTCGCGGTTCGTGCGATCGCACCGAACAAGATGGGTCCGATGGTCACGGGCGGCAACTTCATCCCGACGATCACGTCGATCACTTCCGGCACTGCACGTGTTGCGTTCCAGGCCAACTGGGACCAGGACAACACCGCGCTGACTTACAAGGTCGTGCGTGACAGCAACACCGCGCACCCGGTCTTCACCACCACGGTGAACTCGACGTTCTTCAACCGTCCGATGCTCGGTTTCACTGACACCGGCCTGACGATCGGGCAGTCGTACAAGTACCGGATCTATGTCACTGACCCGCTCGGCAACCAGGTCGCCGGCGACACCGTGGTCTTCACTCCGACTGCTAACACGGTCAGTCCGTACGCGCAGACGATCATCAACGATGCGCCGAGCACGTACTGGCGCTTGGGCGAGGCCTCGGGCACCAAGGCCTACGACTGGGCCGGCTTCTCTGACGGCACCGTCGGTGCAGGCGTCACCCGTGGCACGCCAGGCGCGATCAACGGCGACGCCAACACCGCGAGCACGTTCAACGGCACGGCGACGGCGATCATCACGCACCCGTTGAGTCAGGTCGCGCCGAACTCCTTCTCCGTTGAAGGTTGGTTCCAGACGACCGCCGCGGGCGGCCGGATTGTCGGCTTCGGCGACACCCAAGCCGGTACCAGTGGCGACGCTGACCGGACGGTTTACATCGACAAGAACGGCCGGGTCGCGTTCGGCGTGATCTCGGGTTCGACTGTTACCGGCACCAAGACGACGATCACCAGCAGCGCCGCCTTCAACGACGGTCAGTGGCACTACTTCGTCGCTAGCCTCGGCAGCGGCGGCATGTCGCTCTCGATCGACTCGAAGCAGGTCGCGCAGAACGCCTCGGTGACCACTGCGGTCGATTACCAGGGCTGGTGGCGTCTCGGCGGTGACACGTTGAGCGGTTTCGCGAACAAGCCGAACAGCAGCAACTTCACCGGCTCGCTCGACGACGTCGCGTTCTACTCGACGCCGTTGACGACCGCGCAGATCGCGAACCACTACAACGCAAGCGGTCGGACGGCGGCGGGCTCGCGTCCCACCGACACCTACGGTGCGTCCATCTACGACTCATCGCCGAACCTGTACTGGCGCCTCGACGAGTCGTCCGGCACCGTCGCACACGACGTCACGCCGAACTCCAACAACGGCACCTACTCCGGGGGCGTCACGTTCGGCACCCCAGGCGCCATCACCGGAACGACGGACACTGCGGTCACGTTCAACGGTTCGAACGGCGAAGTCGCGACGACGACCGCAGTTCCTGGTCCGACTGTCTACAGCGAAGACTTGTGGTTCAAGACGACCACCACGAGCGGTGGCAAGCTCGTCGGTTTTGGCAGCTCGGCTACCGGCAACAGCGGTAGCTACGACCGCCAGGTGTACATGCTCAACAGCGGTCAGCTGTCGTTCGGCGCCTACACCGGCGTCACCAACGTCGTCACCAGCTCGGCCAGTTACAACGACGGCAAGTGGCACCAGGTGGTCGCCACTGAGGCTAGCGACGGCATGAAGTTGTACGTCGATGGCGCGCTCGTTGCGAGCAACTCGGTCACCGGATCGCAGTCCTACAACGGGTTCTGGCGTGTCGGCGGCGACAACCTTGCCTCATGGCCGGGCCAGCCGTCGAGCAACTACTTCGCCGGCTCGATCGATGAGGCAGCCGTCTATACCAGTGAGGTCTCGGCCGCTCAGGTCGCCGACCAGTTCGCCAAGGGCAACGGTGCAGCGAATGTTCCGCCGACCGCATCGTTCACGTCATCGGCGAGCAACCTGATCGCCAGCTTCGACGCCAGCGGTTCGAGCGACATCGACGGCACCATCGCGTCGTACGCCTGGAACTTCGGTGACGGCAGCACCGGCACCGGAATCAAGCCCACGCACACCTACGCGACTGGCAACACCTACAACGTGATGTTGACGGTCACTGACAACTCGGGTGCTACCAACTCGATCACGAAGCCGATCACCGTCGCCGCGGCGAACATCCTGCCGACTGCGTCGTTCACCGCGACGTCGAAGAACTTCACCGCGACTTTCAACGCGAGTGGGTCGAAGGACACCGACGGCACCATCGCGTCGTACGCCTGGAACTTCGGTGACAACACCACAGGTACCGGTGTCAACCCGAGCCACACCTATGCGGCCGGCAACACCTACCTCGTCACGCTGACGGTCACCGACAACAGCGGTGGCATCGGCACGATGCAGCAGAGCGTCACCGTTTCCAACGCACCGCCGAGCGCGGCATTCACCTCTGCGGCGGCCGGTCTGACGGCGAGCTTCAACGGTGGGGGCTCCGTCGACAGCGACGGCACCATCGCGTCGTACGCGTGGAACTTCGGTGACGGCACAACGGGCACTGGCGTCACCCCGAGCCACACGTACGCAACCGGCAACACGTACAGCGTCACCTTGACCGTCACTGACAACCAGGGCGCGACCGGCATGGTCACCAACCAGGTCACCGTGGCGCAAGGTGCAGTCACGCCGTTCGCGACCGACTCGTTCTCTCGCACATTGACCGGCGGTTGGGGCAGCGCTGACACGGGTGGCGCGTACACCGTCACCGGTGGAGCGAGCAACTTCTCCGTCGGCGGCGGCACCGGCGTCATCAAGCTGGCAGCGGCTGGCAGCAGCCCCACAGCAGCATTGGCGGGTGTGTCATCGACCGACACCGAAGTGCGGGTCGGGGTTGCGCTGAACGAGGCGCAGACCGGCGGCGGCACCTACGTCTCCGTGGTCGGCCGGCGCATCAGCGCGACGACTGACTACCGGGTCAAGCTGAAGTACGCCTCGACTGGTGTCGTCACTGAAGCTCTCGAGCAAGTGACGAACAACGTCGAGACCGTGCTGAAGACGATGACGGTGCCTGGCGTTACTTACACGCCGGGCATGCTGCTCGACGTCCGACTGCAGGTGACGGGCACTTCGCCGACGACCCTGAACTCGATGGTCTGGGCCGACGGCACGACGCAGCCCGCGACGTGGCAGGAAACCGCCACCGACAGCACAGCCGGCCTGCAAGTCGCCGGTGCAGTCTCGCTCATCACCTACCTGTCGGGTAGCGCGACCAACGCTCCCGAGAACGCCTCGTTCAGCTCCTACTGGGCTGGTCCGACCCACGTCAGCGGCACCAACACTCCGCCGACCGCGGCGTTCAGCTCCTCGTCGTCCAACTTGATTGCAAGCTTCAATGCAGGAGCCTCCAGCGACAGCGACGGCACCATCGCGTCGTACGCATGGAACTTCGGCGACGGTTCGACGGGCACGGGCGTTGCACCGACGCACACATACGCAACCGGCAACACGTACAGCGTCACCCTGACTGTCACCGACAACGGCGGCGCTACTGGCACGGTCACCAACCCGATCACTGTCGCCGCTCAGGGCGCGATCACACCGTTCGCGACCGACTCGTTCGGCCGCACGGTGGCCGGTGGTTGGGGCACGGCTGACACCGGCGGCGCGTGGACCCTCTCCGGTGGGGCTGCCAACTTCTCCGTCGGAGCCGCCACCGGCAATATCAACCTGGCAACGGCGGGCGTGAGTGCGGCGTCGTCACTGACCTCGGTGACGTCGACCGACACCGAAGTGCGGGCCGGGGTTGCGTTGAACGAGGCGCAGACCGGTGGCGGTACCTACGTCTCGCTCATCGGCCGTCGCATCAGCTCGACCAGCGACTACCGGGTCAAGCTGAAGTTCGCGTCGACCGGCGTGGTCACCGAAGTGCTCGAGTCGAATGTCGGAGGCACCGAAACGGCGCTGAAGACGGTCACGGTGCCTGGTGTTACTTACACGCCGGGCATGGTGCTCAACGTCCGACTGCAGGTGACCGGCACCTCGCCGACGACCCTGAACTCGATGGTCTGGGCGGCCGGTACAACGCAGCCGACCACCTGGCAGGCGACCACGACCGACAGCACCTCGATCCTGCAGGTCGCCGGCGCAGTTGGGGTGCTGGCCTACTTGTCCGGCAGTGCGACCAACGCACCTGAGACAGCATCGTTCAGTACCTTCTGGGCCGGTCCGACCCACTAGTTCTGATCCAGCCGATCGTCATCGCGTGATTGGATATTCCTTGTGACGTCACCGAGCCACGCCGCACCAGCCAGTCCAACCACCGACAGCCTGACCCACCGTCAGGCTGTCGGTGGTGCATCAAGACTGAGCCCCGCAGCGGCTGTCGTCGTCGCAGTACTGACCTTCCGAAGGCCCACCGAGCTCGCCGTCCTGCTGCCTGAGCTTTCCCGCCAGGCGAGCGGTCGGCCGGCGATCCGGGTGCTGGTCATCGACAACGATCCGGCCGCGAGCGGCGAAGCTGTCGTTGCCGCCGCGAATGATCCGGCGGTGCGCTACGTGCACGAGCCGCGGCCAGGTATCGCGGCCGCCCGCAACCGGGCGCTCGACGAAGCTGCCAGCTACGACTTACTGATCTTCATCGATGACGACGAGTGGCCGAATCCGACGTGGCTGCAGTCGCTGCTCGAAGTCCATGACCGGACGTCGAGTGCGGCCGTCGTTGGTCCGGTGATTTCGGAGTATGCGGCCGAGCCCGATCCGTGGATCAAGGCCGGACGGTTCTTCGACCGGCGGCGGCTGCCGTCTGGAACGCAAATCGAAGTGGCCGCCACCAACAACTTGCTGCTCGACCTTCATCAGGTGCGGGCGTTCGGGCTGCGCTTCGACGAAACGCTCGGCCTGAGCGGTGGCTCCGACACGTTGTTCACCCGCGAACTGCACCGCCGCGGCGGCATGCTCGTGTGGTGTGACGAAGCGATCGTCGTCGACAAAGTGCCGATCGAACGCCTGACCCGCCGATGGGTACTGCTGCGTGCGTTGCGAAGTGGCAACTCATGGAGCCTGACGTCGATCATGCTCTCTCCTTCGGTTGTCGACCGGTCCTTGGTGCGAATCCGGCTGACTGGCCGTGGCCTGTTGCGCACGGCCTCAGGTACTTCGCAATACTGCGTCGGGTTCGTGGCCCGCAACACGGCCAGGCGCGCACGAGGCTTGCGTACCGCCGCGCGTGGCATCGGCATGGTGAGCGGTGCGTACGGGTACGCCTACAGCGAGTACCGCCGGCGCTCGTCATGAGTTCGGGCCTGTTCACGATCGTGGTGCCTGCCCACAACGAGGAAGCAGTCATCGAACGCTCCCTGCGCACCCTTTGCAACCAGGTCACCACGTGTGAGCTCGACATCATGGTCGTGGCCAACGGTTGCAGTGACCGCACCGTCGACATCGTGCGCGCGCACGCGGCCGCCGACCCGCGGATTCGGCTCGTCGAGATAGCACAAGGATCGAAGCCCGAGGCGATTCGCACTGCATTCGCGGCCGTCCCCGCCAGCGCCGCGTTCATCGCCGTGGTCGATGCTGATGTCGTTCTCAGCACCGATGCGATCGAGGGCTTGGCCACGGCGCTCGAGGGCCCGCAGCCGCTCATTGGGGCACCCCAGATCGACGTCAACCTCACCAGCTGCAGTCGTGCCGTGCGTCGCTACTACGCGGTGTGGTTGTCGCAGCCGTACATCACCGCTGGAGTGATCGGTGCCGGCGTGTTCGTGGTCAACGCCGCAGGGCTGGAGCGCATCACCGCGCTGCCCGACACGATGGCCGATGACACGTGGGCGCGCGCACAATTCGCTCGCGCCGAGCGGGTGACGAGTGCAGGAACGTTCACCGTCTTTCCGCCCCGGACGCTTCGACCCCACTTACGGCGGCGCGCTCGCATCGTTATCGGCACCCGACAGGTCGCGGCGATGCGCAAAGCAGCCTCGGGGCGCTGGCCCGATGCGAGTATCACGCCTACGACCAACGACGCGATCCCGAAGTCACGGCTCGCTCGGGCCACCAGCGCCGACCAGCTCACCTACTGGGCCATCCAAAAGTCCGCCGATCTGCTCGCCACTTGGCGAATCAAGCGTGGGCGCACCGGATGGGTCACGGACGTCACGTCACGCGTCAGCGAGCCAACGTCGTAAGTCGCGCTACGGCTGCCTGCTGAACAGCAGCTGGACCTGCGGCGCGCGGTGCCGCGGCTTGGGCTTCGGCTTCGCCCGACCCATCGAGCGCCGCACGAAGAACTGGATCATCTGGGCGTCGTCACGCACGGTCGGCACCATGACGATCAGCACCGCAACGTACGCGATCGCGAGGGCGCCGGCGACCGCGAGCTGCGCGATCGGTTGGCTGACTAGCAGCGTGCCCAAGTACGCGACAACTCCACATGGCGCGCTGACGAGGAACAGCGACCGAAAGGCGTTGCGGAAGAGCATTCGACTGTCGACGTGAGCGGCACGACCGACCCACCACAGCGAGATCGCCCAGTCCAAGAAGTACGCGATCGAGGCACCGATCGCGACACCCTTTGGGCCCCAGGGCAGGCCGGCCAAGATAATTCCGATCATGAACGGCCGCGTGACGAGGTACTGCTTGAACTGCTGGCCGGTCTTGCCGCGCGACAGGAAGATCCAGTAGGAGATCTGCGAGATCGACCGGAAAACTCCGCCGATCGACAGCAGCGCGAAGATCGGCGCGACGCCGAGCCACTTGTGTCCGAAGAGCACCGCAACGAGGGGATGAGCTAGCGCGGCACACATCGCGAACACCGTGGCGGTCAAGTAGCACCCGACGAGCTGCGCCTTCTTCAAGTAGCGCGCGTAAACGACGTCGTCTTCTTGCACCCGCGACAGCACCGGCAACGCGACGCGCGTGAGCGGTGCGTTGATCTGCGCGAGCGGCGTCATCAGCAGCTGGTACGCCCTGCTGTACAGACCCAGTGGCCCGGCGCCCCAGTAGGCGCCGATCGCAATGTTGTCGACGTTCTTGGTCGCGTAGTTGATCATCTGCGTACCGAACACGCCGCCACCGAAGCGGAAGAACCGAGTGATCGACACCGAGCGCCGAGGGAGCCCCGGACGCCAGTGACAGACGGCCATGTTGAAGGTCAGCGTCATGACGGCCACGACGATCTGCTGCACGACAATCGCCCAGTAGCCACCGCCGAGAGCGGCGACCGTGATCGCCGCGGCGACGCCCAGGGCCTGCGCACCGATGTCGGCGAACGCGAGCGCCTTGAAGCGCAGGCTGCGACTGAGTTCGGCGTTGAACTGCGTGTTGACGCCACTGATAATCAGCACCCACGCAAGCGAAAAGATGATCGGCGCCAGCTTGTGCTCGCCGTAAAGGCGCGAAATCAGCGGCGTGCACAACAAGATGACGAACGCACCGACACATCCGATGCCGACGTTCACCCAGAAGAGATTCGACCGTTCGGCATTGTTCAGCGTCTTCGCCTGAATCGCGGCCGACGACAAACCGAAGTCACGCAGGATGTCGGCAATGCCGACGATCGCTGTCACCATCGCGACAATGCCGAAGTCGGACGGCGTGAGCAGCCGCGCCAGCACGACGAGGGAGCAGAACTGCAGCACGAACCGCACGCCCTGCATCGCCAAGGTGATGCCGGTGCCGCGCGCAGCCGCGTTACCCAGGCCGCCGGCGGGCGTTGCCATCGGCTCGTCAACGAGGGCGCCCGACAGTTCCGCCACGTTCGTCGGCTCGACCGGTTCGGGCGGCTCCACCGGTTCGTGGCGGGAGGGGTCAAGCGGGTCAGGAAGATCAGTAAAGTCGGTCAGCGGCGGGAGCGACCCCGTGTCGCCATAGTCGAGGAGCATCTCGGTAAAGACCTCGGTCAGCACCGCGACATCACCGGACGACGATGCGCTGCCCTGGCGGTTACTGCCGTTTCTGCCGTGACCGTTACTGCCGTTACTGCCGTTACTGCCGGACAGGTCGCTTTGGGCCTGACCCTCATGGGTCAGGTCGTTCGCGTAATACGCCGTGAAAGGAAGGCGGAAATCTGGCAGCGGGAGGTACCAATCAGGGTGCACGCCAACGGGGGCCTCGTCTAACACCTAGCCCCCCTCGCCACCGCAACCGCCCATGCGCCACGCTCGACCGAACGCAACCAAGACTACCGGAGCAGGCGAGGCACAAACGCAGCTTCGGCCGGATTGGCCGCCCCCCGATGGGCCCGGACTTGAGGCCCCGTTCGGCTTTGTCTTAAAGCCAAGTGGGCGAGTGAGTTCACCCATCCGAACGAGCCATTCTGGCCTGGTATTCAGGCGATTTGGCCTACCATGATCACTGTGAGTATCGACAGCTACCTGTCCGTCCTTCGCGCACGGTGGCTCACCATCATCGCCGTCATCGCCGTCTCTGTGATCGGCACGGCCGTCTACTCCTACAACGCCACGCCCCGATACGTTGCGCATGCCGGCGTGTTCTTCTCAGTCAGCGTCAGTGACAACGCTGGCACCCGCAGCAGGGGCTTCACCTACCAGCAAACGGAAGTACGCACGTTTGCACAACTCGCGACACTGCCGATCGTGTTGAATCCGGTCATCCAGCAGCTGAACCTCACGACCACGCCCGACAAGCTGGCTGACGACATCACCGCGCAAGCGCCGCTGAACACTCCGATCGTCGACATCACCGTGGCTTCGTCGTCGCGCGAGAGCGCCATTGCGATCGCAGCCGCGATCGCCGCCCAGCTGTCGACAACCGTCATCAAACTGGCCCCGAAGGTCGACAACGGCACCGCCACCGTGGTGGCGACTACCGTCGATCCGGCATCGGCGGGCAACTCACCCGCCGTCCCGCGGACAAAGCTCAACTTGGCAATCGCGTTGCTCTTTGGCGCGATCATCGGTGCACTCGCAGCAGTTGCGCTCGACGCGAGAGCAGCGCGCGCGCTGAGGCGCAGGCAGCTCGAAGCGCTCGGCGGCGTTGCCGTTCTCGGCACCGTCACGATGCCCGCAGATACGGGAAAACGCGACCAGTGGACCGACAGCTTGCAGGAGTTGCAGCTGCGGCTGTTCCCGCCGCTACAGACGCGAACGTTCAGCTCGGTGGCGATCACGTCGGGCGGCGACCCAACGCTGTCGGCGCGATTGGCGGCCGGCCTCGCGGCTACGCAAACCAGCACGCCGCAGCGGGTGTTGCTCATCGACGCCAACCTGCACCAGCCAACGGTCGGCGCAAGCCTGGGCCTCGCACAATCCGCCGGGCTCGTCGGTGTACTGAAGCGAGACGCGACCCTTGACCAAGCCACCCAGCGTTATGGCAAGCACGGTCTCGACGTGTTGGCCGCCGGACCGACGCCGCTCGATCCGACCGGCCTAGTCGACTCCGACGACATGCGGGCGCTGCTTCACCGTGCCGGGCAGCGCTACGACCTCGTGATCGTGAATGCGCCGCCGTTCGCCACGGCAGACGGCCTGGCGATGGCAAGTCTCACCGACCGCGCCGTGGTCGTCCTTACCAAGCTGGAAACCCGCGGCGTTCTCAGCGATTCGCTCGCGACGCTACGCGTGGCTCGCGTGCAAGTGCTCGGCATGGTCGTCAGCACCTAACGGGTCATTTTCGTCCGGCCGCTCGGCGAACAGGATCATCGCCAGCGGCAGCACGGTGACGGCCAGCAGGAAGTCGCGGTCGTAGAACCCGAATGACCACTCGAGCGTCGCAGACACAAAGAACGTGCCGAGCAGTACCGCAGGCACGTTCACGCCGCGACCGACCCAGCGGACCGCAGACCCGAGCGAGACGATGGCCATCGCGGCAACAAGAACGAGGCCAACGGCGCCGCCCACCACGACCATCTGCACGAAGGTGTTGTGCCCGTGGAACGCCTGGCCGCCCAACCCTTCCTCGTACTTCGCCAGCGACGAGTAGTACTGACTACCGAGACCGAAAACACGGTGCTGCGACCACGCGCGCAGACTGGTGATCCAGATGTAGCCGCGATTGCTGAAGTCAGTGCCATCGGACGTCGACACCGGGATCGCGATCATGACGAGACCGGCGGCCAGCAGCGCCACGACCGCAACGACCTGCCGCAGCTTCCGCCCGGGCACTTGAAGCGCGAGTGCAATCAGACCGCCGACCGCCATCGCAGCAATAGAGGAGCGGGACGCCGTCCAGACGATGGCGTAGGCCGTCAGGAGAATGACGACGAGCCGAACGATGTGATTTCGCGCGAGGCCGATCAATGGCAGGCCGAGCACGAGCGCCTGGCCCAGGTTGTTCTCCGACGTCAATGGACCGACCAGGATTCCCCACGGCAGGATCTTCTTGTCGAGCGGCACGAGGTCGCCGGTGCGCGAGTGGTAAATGCCTTTAGACGTAAGGAAAGTGCCCATCAAG
>DASYAG010000074.1:0-36642 GCA_036501485.1 Acidothermaceae bacterium
ATCGGACTCGTCGGGCCCAACGGCGCCGGCAAGTCGACGCTGCTCCAGGTTCTCGCCGGCGAGCTCGTGCCCGACGCCGGGACCGTCTCGTCGACCGGCACAGTGGGACTCCTTCCGCAGGAACCGGACCGCCGGTCGGGCGAAACCCTGCTTGCCTACCTCGGCCGGCGCACCGGCGTCGCGCCCGCTGAAGCCGCGATGCAGGCGGCCGCCGACGGCTTGGCATCGGCGTCGCCCGACGCAGCACAGATCTATGACGAGGCGCTGCAACGCTGGCTTGACCTCGGTGGCGGTGACTTCGACAGCCGCGCTGCGCAAGTGCTCGCGGACCTCGGGCTCGACCGCACCGCGCTGGCGGTCGAGACATCAGGCCTCTCCGGTGGGCAGATGGCACGGGCCTCGCTGGCCGCCGTCCTGCTTAGTCGTTACGACATCTTGCTGCTTGACGAGCCGACGAACGACCTCGACCTCGATGGGCTCGCGCGGCTCGAAGATTTCGTGCTCGGACGCCGGGGTGGGCTCGCGGTCGTCAGCCACGACCGCGAGTTTCTGGCTCGCACGATCACCGAGGTCATCGAACTCGACCCGTTCAACGAGCTCACCCGCCAGTTCGACGGTGGCTGGGAGGCGTTCCTCGACGAGCGGGAGGTCGCCCGGCGACACCTTCGCGAACAGTTCGACGATTACGCCGACAAGCGCGGCGAGCTGCGCGATCGCATGCAGGCGGCCCGCGAGCAATCCGTACGAGGAGCGTTGCGCGCAAAGCGCAAGGCACCCGACAACGACCGGTCCGCCCGCGGCGCGCGCATCGAAGCTGCGACATCAGGCGCCGCCAAGGTCCGCTCGCTGGAAACGCGGTTGACCAGGCTGGACGCGGAAGCGGTGGCCGAGCCCCGCAAGGAATGGGAGCTGCGAATCGAGCTGCCGAGCGCGGCGCGGTCGGGTGACATGGTCGCCACGTTGGTCGACGCCGTCGTGAACCGCGGCGACTTCACGCTGGGGCCGGTCACCCTCGACATCCGCTGGGCCGACCGCGTCGCTGTGCTCGGCCCGAACGGTGGAGGCAAGACCACCCTGCTGCGGGCCTTGCTCGGGCAGCTCCCGTTGACGTCGGGAACCTGCGTGCTCGGGCCAGGGGTCGTCGTCGGTGAGCTCGACCAGGTGCGACGCGAATTCGCTGGCGAGCAGACCGTCGTCGACGTCCTCGAGACGGCGACCAGCCTGGTGCCGGAAGAGGCGCGCACTCTGCTGGCGAAATTCGGCCTCAAGGCGGCCCACGTCGAGCGCCCAGCTGGCTCGCTCTCACCAGGTGAGCGCACGAGGGCCGGGCTTGCGCTGCTCATGGCCAGGCAAACCAACTGCCTCGTGCTTGACGAACCGACCAATCACCTCGACCTGCCGGCGATCGAGCAGCTCGAACAGGCGGTCGCGGCATACACCGGCACGCTGCTTCTGGTCAGCCACGACCGTCGCCTACTCGAGGCGGTGCCGACGCAGCGCCAGCTGCACGTCGTGCGCGGTCGGGTGACCGAGGACTAAGTCGGCCGCCGGACAAATCGGTGACGGCTCTTCACCTCCCGGGTGAAGAACCGTCAAGGATTTCGGGCGCGTACCGTGGACACCGTGGTCAGGACTGCTTTTCGCTTGCGATGGCTACCTCGCCATGTGCTGGCGCTGATCCTGATCGCCGCGCTGATCCTGCTCGGCCGCTGGCAGTGGGACGTCTCTGAGTCACCGCGCGGCGGACTGCAGAACCTGCTCTACGCCTTTCAGTGGTGGGCGATGGCAGGGATGGTCGTCTATGGCTGGTGGCGGCTCTTGCGCGACGACGCCTATGGCCGCCCGGCTGCCCGTGTCACACCCTCCCGCGCGTCACTGGTGTCGGCCGACGGGGACTGGGAGTTCCCGGAGTTCGGTCAGCCCGACGCCTTCGCGAGCCTGACACCGCAGACCGCACACGATCGCGACCCGGATCCCGAACTGGCTGAATACAACGACTACCTGACGCGCTTGAACGCCCGGTCGGAGCGAGCGCGTTGAATCTGCGATCATCGCTCGACCGCTATCGGCTGCTCGCCTACATCGTGGGTACCGCACTGGTCATCTTGGTGTTCATCGGCATCCCGTTGCAGGTGTGGGGACACAACGACATCGTCGAGAAGATCGTCGGGACGATCCACGGGTTCCTCTACATCGTGTATGTCGTGCTCAGCATCGAGCTCGCGTTCCGGTACCGCTTCTCGCTAGTTCGGGCTGCACTCTCGCTACTTGCCGGACTGGTTCCGATCATGACGTTCGTCGCCGAACGCAACAACACCGCTTACGTCAGGGCCCGCCAGGCGGAGCTCGCGAGCGAGCCAGTCGACGTCCCGACTTCTGCTGAACAAAACTGAGATGGCGCGCACGCGGCTGTACCGCAACGGGGTGCTCGAAAAAGAGAACTTCCCGATCGCCGATATCTCCGAGTGCGTCAACGACCCAGGCGCAGTCGTCTGGCTCGACATCTGCACGGTCGACGATGAGGCGGGGCTAAGCGATGTCGAGGAGGAGTTCGGACTCCATGCCCTGGCCATCGAGGACGCGTCGCACGAACGGCAGCGGCCGAAACTCGACCACTACAACACGCACTTGTTCTTGAGTGCTTACGCGATCGCGATGGACCCGAAGACGTCGAACCTCGACAGCAGCGAGCTCGCGGTCTTCGTCATGCACAACGCCCTCATCACAGTGCGCAAGGATCGCAAGTTCGACATGGATGAGGTCGTGAAGCGCTGGGACGCCGCGCCCGAGCTGATCAAGGAAGGCGCCGGATTTCTGCTCTACGGTCTCCTCGACTACATCGTCGACGGGCAGTTCAAGGCCGTGCAGGATCTCGACGAACGCATCGAGTCGCTGCAAGACGACCTGTTCGACGACAGTCGCGACCGCGTACGCGAGGTGCAGCGCAAGTCGTTCGATTTACGACGCGACCTGATCCTGCTGCGCCGTTTCGTGGTGCCGATGCGCGAGGTCGTTAACGGCCTGATGCGCGAGACGAAGATCGTCAATGAAACGTTGATGCCGTACTACCGGGACGTCTACGACCACGTGTTGCGGGCGACGGAGTGGACCGAATCGCTACGCGACCTCGTGTCGACGGTGCTCGAGACGAACCTGACGATTCAAGGCAACCGGATGAACCTCATCATGAAGCAGGTCACCAGCTGGGCCGCGATCATCGCGGTGCCGACAGCGGTGACAGGTTTTTACGGCCAGAACATCCCGTACCCGGGATTCGGTCACGACAGCGGCCTGATCACGTCGTCGATCATCATCGTGCTGGGTTCGAGCGGGTTGTACTGGATCTTCCGTCGCAAAGATTGGCTGTAGCGCCTTCGCTCAGGAGCCGCCGTGGAAGATGTTGACGGCGCGCGAAATAACGAGTGCAACGGTCACCAACGAGATCCCGGACTGCACGAGAAATGTCGCCTTGGCCCAGTGTGAAAGCGGCAACGTGTCGGTCGGGCTGAACGCCGTGGCGTTGGTGAATGAGGTGAACAGGTAGTCGAAGAAGGTCGGCTCCCAGTCGGGCGGCGCGACCTCCGGCTGCTGCATCTGCGGGAACAGCAGATCCGGGTGCTTGTGCAAGGCGTGCGCACGAGCGACCGGCCCACCACGGTCGAACTCCCAGTACCAGAGACTGAACGCGATCACGTTCGTCGTCCAGATCGCGACACCCTCAAGCAACAGTCGGCCCGCGTCGTCCGCTTTCCCGTCGATGATGGTGTGCACGAGCAGTCCGGCGGACACCGCATTGTCGAGGCTGATGACGGCAATCAGTGCCAATACCGCCGACCGCAACGGCGTGGAGTAGCGAACGATTCGGCCCGGGCTGAAAACGATGAGTCCGACAAGCAGGATGGTCTCCAGAATCGGCAACAGGTAGTGCGGCCGCAGCGACAGGGACGCCGGCAGCGACGACTGCAAGGCGATAGCAGTACCTGCCGCGACCGCCATTTGCCAGCGGTGTTCGCCCTCCGTCGGCCGCAACCATGCCGGCAGCAGATCCTGTTCGACCTGGTAGACGCCCTTGGCCTGCGCAAGCAATCGGCGTTCGAGCGCGGTGAGCGCCGCAGCAGTCGCCCCGACGTGATGGTGGTGCTCTTCGGGAAGCGGAGGTTCGACGTCGTCCGACATGTGCGTCCTCTCGAGCCCGGCTTGCCGTGTCCCAGTCTGCCGCGCCAGCGCGGCGCTCGCCTACGATCTGCCCCGTGACACGTCTGATGCGGATCTCTGCCTCGATTGGGGCCTTGACGCTCGCCACCGCTTGCGCTGCGCACGCGAGCACGCAATCAGGCACCGGCGTGGCGACCCCCGCCGGTTCACCTGCTCCAGGGGCACCGCCGATCAGCGGCGCCCTTGGTGTCTCTGTCGGCGACGGGCCGCCGGGAACCGTCATCACCCTGAACGCGATCCGCTGCCCGCCGCAGGGATCAAAGCCCGACGTGATCTTCTGGCGCGACAGTGCCCACCCAGACAACAAGGGCGGCCTGCCAGTAACACAAATCACCCGCACCGGGGAGGCGTTGCAGGCGACCTTTGTCGTGCCCAGCAATGCGCCGGTGGGTCTGGCGACCTTCGAGACCTATTGCGGCGCGAAGGCGCAGGGCGCCATGGCAGGGTTCAACGTCGATCCGCCCTGACTCCGGCCGGCCGCGATTCCGCCGCGGATGGGGTGATGTGCGTCACGCCGGGCAACTCTTTGCTTCCGCAACCATTGAGCCTGCGGGTATCAGCGGTTACCATCTGCGTGGCGTCTGGCTCTCCTCCCCCGTAGGGTCAGACGCCTTTTACGTGCCCAGTGTGGGGTCATGCCCAGTGTGAGGTCGTGCCCAATGTTGGGTCATGCCCTTCTGGGTCGTGCCCATGCCCGCGTGGCGATGATGGAACTCAATCCAGGCTGCCGGACATAGGAGTGCGTGGCGGTCGATAACGGCGAGACTCCGGACGCGCGCTTATGGGCGCGCGCCTGCGCTGGCGACCATTCGGCATTTGGCGACCTGTTCGCCCGGCACGCGAATCGGATCCACAACTACTGCTTCCGGCGCATCGGGTCGTGGTCGCTTGCGGAAGACGCCACCTCCCAGACCTTCATGGAGGCCTGGCGCAGGCGGTCGTCAATCGCGGTCACTGACTCGTTGCTGCCCTGGCTGTTCGTGGCCGCGAACAATGTCTGCCGCAACTCTGAGCGCGCCGGCCGCCGGGCGGCGAACCTGCTCGCGAAGGCGCCGCTGCCCGAGCACGTCGGAGATCACGCCGACGAGGTCGCCGCGCGGATCGACAGCGAGCGGCAGATGCAGCGCGTTCTGTCAGCGCTGCGCACCCTCAAGCGCGCCGACCAGGACGTCGTCGCAATGTGCGACTGGGAGGGCCTCAGCTACGACGAGGCCGCAGCAGCTCTCGGCGTCCCCGTAGGCACTGTTCGATCGCGGCTCTCACGAGCCCGCGCACGGCTCAAAGTACTGCTCACCGACGACGTCGGCTCGAGTGCCGACGATCTTGTGGGCACGGACGAATTACGGGGTGAACAAGCATGAGCGTTCAGTACCTGCCACTGACACGGGACTTACCGCCTGAGCAGATCGTGGCAATGCGCGCGGAGTTGGAAGCGTTCGTTGCCCGCGAGGAACGGGCGACACCTTGGTGGCGGAAGCGGCGCAACGTGACCGGTGGGCTCGTGGTCGCGCTAATCGTGGCCACCGGCGGTGGGACCGCCGCGGCCTACGCGTATCTGCATCCACGGGCGGTCACCGACAAGGGCTCCGCGCGCTGCTACACCGAGGCGGTCTACCTGCCAGGTGCAAAGTTCGCCGGGACGACGATTGCCAGCGCCGTCGGCGAAGGCAGCAACGGCACCATCGAGGACGCGCTCGACACCTGCGCCTCCCTATGGCAGGTCGGTGGACTCCGCGCAGGCGCGGCCCGCGGCTCGGGCCCAGTCGCAGGTGCCACCTACTCGGTGCCCGCCCTGGTCGGCTGCACGCTGCCGGGCGGCATGGCCGCCGTCTTCCCCGGCCCGCCAGACACCTGCGATCAGCTGGGTCTCGCACCCGAGTCGCCACCGGCCGTCCGGGCCGCCGTCCCCGCACCCGCCACACCTGCGGCTGGCGCCGCCACTGAAGGACCCGCTGGGTCCTCGCCATAAGCCAGGAGATGTCCGCCTACGGGGGTGGACATCTTCGGAACGGGGCGGGCCGGTTCGCGGTGAGGGGGCGAGCCGGCCCGCTCGCTATTAGCGGTGTCTACGAAGTGAACTAGCGAGGCGCGGCCAAACGACTGCGGCTCAACACGTGCTCGACGTGCACCACCGCTGGGACGACGCCATCTGGTTGAACGAGCCGAGCGTGGACTTCGACCCGTTGACTGCTACCGACGCGGTGGAGCCACCGAACGACGTGTTCTGGTAGAGCGTCGTGCCGCACCCGTTGAAGTTCTGGACCGACTCGACCACGTCGTTCCACCCAGCCGGCATGCTGCTCGCGGCGTAGCTCCCACACCCGGTCGACTCGGTCCAGGTCAGGCTGCTGCCGCCGAACCCGGTGGAGGTGTAGTCGATCCCGATGATCACGCTAGTGCGCGGCGCACCGTCGATTCGAGTAACGCTTGCGGCCGCATGCATCGCTTGCGTGTAGGTCGAATAACACACCGCCACAGGGACGCCGGTTGGAGCGGGTCCGAGCGCAACGACACAATGCTTCTCGCTTTGGTTGGGTGGAAGCGGCCCAGCCGCGGCCGCTGCCGGCCCAGCCAGGCCAACCACTGACATCGCCCCGAGCAGTACGACAGCGGGCAGGTACTTCCAAGATCGCGATACGTGACGCATGGCTTCTCCCTCGTCGCGGCCGGCAGCGCGGGGGCGCGCCGCCAATGCCGCTACAAAGAGCGCCGGAAGTCGCGGCAGATACGAGTAACCGCCCTCAGGTCGCGGAGACGCTTCCGACGCGGCCGTACCCGGAGGTAGACCAGCCCAAGCCATCGGCGCCAACAGCGAATGCCTCGTATCCGGCGCAGCGCTCGAGCCACCGACCAGCCCGGTCGCCCATGGCGATCGCAGCCGTGGCGTAGGCGTCGGTCCGGATCAGGTCGCTGCCAACCACAGTCACGCTGGCGAGGGTGACGGCCGGCTGGCCGGTGAACGGATCGATCACGTGCGCGCCGCGTTCAGCGATACCGGACGTCGCCACCGCGCCGTCGGTGAGCTGCACAACGCTCGCGAGGGCGCCGCGGTCCAACGGGTGTGCGATACCGATCTGCCACGGCACACCCGGCGCAGATCCGCCGGCCGCCTGGATGTCACCGCCACCGTTGACCAGGTGGTGTGCCGACCCTGCTGAACGAAGAAGCTCACTCGCCTGCTGGATCGCCCAGCCCTTGACAACGCCGGTGGGATCGAGCCGGCCACCATAGGTCGAGCTGAAGTAACCGTCAGTCTCGTGACCGATCTGTGCGCACAACTCGAGAACCTCCGCGACGTCGCTATCGCAGTCGGCTAGCCGAAGCTCACCGCGGCCAAGCCGAGACACCTGGCTCTCGTGTCGATACGTACTGAAGACGTCATCGACCCGGTGCAGCCAGGCGACGACGTCGGCAATGGCTGCGCGCATCGGCAAGCGCTGCGACTCATCCGCGAACCGCACATCGATGCTGACGACGGTGCCCATGACGTGTTCGACGTGCACGAGCGGCGTCGACATCACCGCAGTCGGGATGACAGCAGTCGACATGTCAGGCCTTCGCCGCATCGAGGGCTGCTTGCACTGATTGTGCATAGGCCTCGCTGGTGTACGTCGCACCGGAAACTGCATCGATAGATGCGCTCTGCTTCGACAACACCTCTTGGCTCAACGTCGGAATGGAGAACTGGCTGATCTGCGCCGAGTGTGAATCGTCTTCCGGGAACTGGATGGCGGTTGCCGCAGTGATCTTGCCGTTCGTCAATGTCAGCCTGACCTGCACGACGCCGAACGACCTGCCGCCCTCGCTGACATTCACTGTGGTCCCGGTGACGGTCTTAGTGGTCGTGCTCGAAGCACTCGACGCGGTCGCTGCAGCACTGGTCGGCGCAGCGGTGCTTGATGTCGCACTGCTTGACGTCGCACTAGTGGCAGAGCTCGCGGCTGACGAACTGCCGGCGGCCGAGCTGCTCGTGGCACTCGTAGCGCCAGGCGTGGCAGTCGAGAGCGCGGCCGCGCGAGGCGCCTTGGTTGGCGTGGTCTTGAAACTGAGCAGGACGACGAGACCCGCAACGGTCGCGATAAAGACAGCAACGAAACGGCGCATGGCTCACCCTCCTAAAACTCGAACGATTCGGTATGGATCTGCCGGCGGCGGACCCCGACGCGGTGCAACGCTTCGTGCGCAGCATCCATCATGCGTGGTGGTCCACACAGGTAGATGTCGTGAGCGGTCAACTCCGGTACAAGCGACACCAATCGACGTCCGATAAAGGGATCTGCATCCCCGCCGGGAGGTCCTACCAGGTAGACGACGCGAGCGCCGCGCCAGTCCGCGATCGCGTCGAGTTCACGACGGAAGACCACATCGAGTTCGGTCGACGCGCGGTAGATCAAAGTGAGATCGCCCGGCCGCGCTGGCAACGTCTCGAACAATGCACGCAATGGCGTTACCCCGATGCCACCCGCAAGGAGCAACACTTGTCGCCGCGTTCGCCGTTGCTCGGTTAGCGCGCCATATGGCCCTTCGGCAAACACCCGAGTGCCCTTGTGCAGCGTGCGCAACGCATCAGAGTGATCGCCGAGCACCTTGACCGTAATGCGTAACAACTTGTCGGACGGCGGAGCCGACAGCGAGTACGGATGTGACTGCCACCAACTGCCGCTGCTCAAGAACCGCCACCGGAAGAACTGGCCAGGTTCGGCGCGCAAGTCATCAAGATGATGACCTGTGACGTGTACCGAAAAGATCCCTGGCGCTTCAGGAAAGACGCCTACGACGACCATGCGGTGGCGCACCGCCGCGCGGATCGGCACGACGAACCGATACCAGAACAGCAAGGCGACGATGCCGATGTAGAGCAGACTCCACAGCACGCGCGCGCTCTGATTCGCGCTGAAGTCGAGACCGGTCGAGAACTCGTGACTGAACGAGAGTGCGACGGCGAGGTAGGTGTAAAAGTGCAAGTAGTACCAAGTCTCGTAGCGCATGTGTGCGCGTGCGATGCGCATCGACACACCGGCGACCACGATGAGCAGACCAAGCGCAGCCGTCGCCATCATGACGTCGGGGTATTGCGTCAACAGTGCACCGGTCTGCGAGATCACCGACTCGTGCGCCGAGACGGCATAGCCCCAGATGATGAGCAATGTGTGCGCGACTGCCAAGGAGATGGCGTAGCGGCCGCCCATTGCATGCCAACGGGCGAGGCGGTCTGCGCCGAGTCCGCGCTCGAGTGACGGCACTCGCGCCATGAGCAGCAGCAAGATGATGATGACGTAGCCGGCGAGCAGCCCGGTGATGCGGCCGGCGTTGGTGAGCCAGTCACCAAAGGTGTGCAGCGTCGACGGAGTGTCGTGCCACCACAACAACAAGACGAGCGCGGCGCCCGCAACCAGCGCGCCGAGCAGTACGTTCGGCGCCACGCCAGCGCGAGACGCGGCAGGCGCGGTGCGGCGGCGGATGCCGCGATCGGGAAGCACGCTGGTCATAGGTAGATCCTCACCGCTGAACCTGTGCGTTAGCTGAAGCCGCCGTGACAATCTGCAGAAAGGACGGTCTGCAGAAAGCTCACTGCGATTCGGGTCTACCCATGACCACGGCCGGTGCGGGCGGAACGGTTCACGTCTCAGTCACGTTGCTGCGTAGCGTCGCGAGCGCACCGGCACGGGTGAGGTCGGCGAGTGCGACGGCCAGCCGGGCTCGCAGCGCGACATCGTCAGCGAGGTCGCCGAACACCTCCCCGATACCGAGCAGCCGTTCGACGATCGTTCCGGGCTCGGCCGCCTGCCCGACCACGTCGGCAATTCGCGACGCCAGTGGGTCGTCGACAACCAGCGGGCGACCTGCATCATCATGGCCGGCGGTGACGTAGCGCATCCAGGCCGCGATACCCAGCACACTCGCGGTGGGTTCGACACTCGCGGCGCGCGCGGCGCGAACTGTCGCGACGAGGCGGGGCGGGAGTTTCTGGCTACCGTCGATCGCAATCTGGGCGAGCCGGTGTCGCAGACCCGGATTCGTGAACCGCTGCAAGAGCTGCTGCTCGTAGTCATCGACGTTGAGGCTGCTCGGCGCTGACACGGTCGCCGCCGCTTCGCCCATCAGCTTGCGAATGAAGGCGGCTACGCCATCGACACCGACGAACTCCGCGATGTACTCGTAGCCCGCCAGAAGGCCAAGGTAGGCAAGCGCAGAATGCGAGCCGTTGAGCAATCGCAACTTCAACGACTCGTAGGGCGATACATCGGAAGTGAAGACTGCGCCAGCACGCTCCCACGCCGGACGCGCCGTCGCGAAGTTGTCCTCCAACACCCATTGCGAGAAAGGCTCTGTGACGACCGCGCCCTCGTCGTCCAGGCCTAGATAATCGGTGACGTCGCTGCGGTCTGCCGCAGTCGTGGCCGGCGTGATGCGATCGACAACTGTTGAAGGAAAGGAGACAAAGTCGTTCATCCACGGACGCACGGACGACTGCTCTGCGGGTGGAAGTATTGAGCAGAAGTCGTCGACGAGACCGCGCAGCGTCGCGCCGTTGCTCGTGAGGTTGTCGCAACACACGACTGTCAACGGCGAGCCGTCATGCCGCTGCCTCGCTTGCAGACCACGAACCAAAAGGCCTACAACGGTGTGCGGCGGCCGACCGGCTGCGTCGGCCTGAATCTCGACATCCCAGAAGTCGAGCCGGCGGGTCACCGGGTCGTGGCGATATCCCTTCTCGGTCACTGTCAGTGTGACGACGCGGGTCGACGGTGCAGCGAGCCGCGAGATCAATAGGTCCTGCTGCTGCGCCGCAAATAGCAGTTCGCGAATCGGCGCGAGCACGCGAAACGCGGTCGACGGCCCACGTTCGACAACCGTGTACAGCCCGTCCTGCGGGTCAAGTTCGTCAATGACCGACCGGCTGCGAAGCGACGCTGCGCTGATTCCCCACTGCGTCGTGCCCGACGTGCTCATCGCGCGCTCGGTATACACAGCTTGATGCGCCCGGTGGAAAGCGCCGAGACCGAGATGAACGATTCCGACGGTGAGCTCTCTCGGATCGATGAGCGGCCGGGCGGCAGCGGGTATTCGTGATAACTGCGCCGTACTCAACCGCGCGCCGGTAGGCACCTCAGTCACGGAGCGACGGGGCTGGCAGGCTGATTGGCCCTGCCGACGCTCTGCTGAACCCATGCATGCCGGGGGTCGAGTGCCGGCGCCATCTGCCGCCCGCGGCCAGCCATCACCCAGAGGTAATAGAACGAGTAGCCGGGCGCTCCAACGACAGGGTGGTAGCCCGACTTGATGATGGCAACGTCGCCGTCGCGCACCACGAACACCTCGTCGGCGGGATCGCTCTTGCCGTCGTAACGCAGTTGCACGCCGAAGCCGCCGGGCGGGTCGAACTTGAAGTAGTAGACCTCTTCGAGTTGAACCTCGTGCGGCGGATTGTCTTCGTCGTGCTTGTGCGGCGGATATGACGACCAGTTGCCCGGCGGGTTCACCGTCTCGCCCACGAGAAGACGACCCGCAGCGTGTTCGGGCCCGAGGATCGTGCGCACTTGCCGCGCCCAGTTACCGTCGCCGACGTGCACCACCCGGTGGTCGGCTGGAGTGATGATGCGAGCGTTTGCTGCGGGCTCATCAGCCAACGGCGCCGACGCAACGGCAATCGCGGCACTGCCGTCGTCCGCCTCGGTGAGCTTGACCGCCGCCCCGGGCGGTAAGTAGACAGCGTCACCTCCACCGTCGAAGACGCTGGCCCGACCACCGGCACGACCGAGCTGCGCACCGTCAACCTCGACATCGAGCACGCCAGAAAGGATCACGACCAGAGCCTCGCCGTCAGCGACGAACTGCAGCGACTCGTCGGCTTCGAGGTCGGCGACCTCGAGCTTGATGAGATCGGTGTCCTTGCCCGGCGTGATGAGGGTTCGCATAGGGCGATCCTCTCGCAATCGACGCTGGCGAGCGTCAGTCGGTCACCAGCCGGTAGCCCATGCCCGGCTCGGTAATCAGATAGCGCGGCCGCGCCGGATCGGGCTCGAGCTTGCGGCGCAGCTGTGCCATGTAGACGCGCAAGTAGTTGGTCTCTGTCCCGTACGTCGGTCCCCACACATCTTGAAGCAGTTGACGTCCGCTCACGAGCCGGCCCTCGTGGCGCGCAAGCACCTCGAGCAGCTGCCACTCAGTCGGCGTCAGCCTCACATCGCGCCCGTCCTTCAGCACCACTCGTTTGGCGCCCAGATCGATGGTGAACTCAGGCGTGACCACAACCGGCTCGTCGACTCCAGGCGCGGCGCGACGGGTCGCCGCCCGCAGTCGGGCAAGCAGTTCATTCATGCCGAACGGCTTCGTGACGTAGTCGTCGGCGCCGGCATCAAGCGCCTGCACCTTCTGCAGTTCTTGTTCATTCGCCGACAGCACGATGATCGGAACGGTCGACCAGCCGCGGATCCCTCGGATCACGTCGGTGCCGGCCATGTCGGGCAGCCCGAGGTCGAGGATCACGACGTCCGGCCGCTCGCGCGCCATCGCAGCAAGACCCGACGCGCCATCGGACGCGGTCGTGACCTTGTAGTCGCGGGCCGACAAGTTGATACGCAGCGCCCGTAGGATCGCCGCTTCGTCGTCGATGACGAGCACGCTCGTCATCGTGGCTCTGCCGGGCTTGTCATGGCTGATCACCGGCTACATCGGCGCTGACCAGGCTGGTTGGCAACTCGATGCGCATCGTCAGCCCGCCGCCCGGCGTCGCGTCGGCGCTGAGCTTGCCGCCCATCGCCTCGACGAACCCCTTGGTGACCGCGAGCCCGAGCCCGACGCCGTTACTGCTGCGCGAGTCGCCGAGCTGCTCGAAGGGCGCCACGATTCGTTCCCACTGGTCGGCCGGCACGCCAGGCCCGTGGTCAATGACGTCGATCTGGACGGCGCCGTGGGCGTTGCCGTTCTGCACAGCCCGCGCGGCAAGCGTCGGTGGCTGGTCGGGCGGTGAGTAACGCAGGGCGTTGGCCACGAGGTTGGCCAGCGCCCGCTCCAGCAGGCCCGGATCGGCCGCGAACAACGGCAGGTCTTCGGACATCTCCACCTGCAGCAAGCCACCGTCGTCCACCCCTTGGACGACCAGCGGCGCGACCTCCTCTAGCGACGTGGGCCGGACAAACAGTTGCACGGCGCCGGTCTGGAGCCGGCTCATATCGAGCAGGTTGCTGATCAAGCCGTTAAGCCGGTCGGCGCCCTCTTCGATGGTGGCGAGCAGTTCTGTCTGGTCTTGCGGCGACCACGTCACATCTGTCTGGCGCAACGTGCTGACGCTCGCCTTGACGGAGGCTAATGGGGTGCGCAGGTCGTGCCCGACGGCCGCCAGCAGGGCAGTTCGGATCCGGTTGCCCTCCGCCAACCCCTGCGCGCGGGCAGCTTCTGTCGCGAGGCCGGCAGCAAGCACGGCCCGCCGAGCGGCCAGATGCACGACGCTGCTCACAGTGACCGCCACGGCAACGAAAAGCAGCAGCGCGAGCACGTTCTGAGGGGAGCCGATCGTCCAGGTATGAACCGGCGGGGTGAAGTACCAGTTGAGCAAGAGGCTGCTGGCGATCGCCGTAGTGACCGCCGGCACGAAGCCGCCCATCAACGTGACGCCGATGACCGCAGCCAGATAGAGCAGCAGGTCGTCGGCAAACGCAAGGTGAGATCGCACGGCCGCCAGACAGAGGGTGAGGACAGGAAGGCCAACCGCCCCGAGCACGAATCCGCCGAGGAGTCGACGGCCGCCGATGCCTGAAGCGGCGCCGCGCGCAAGTCTCCACGTCACGACACGAGTGTGGCCCTTCCACGACCAGATCACCCCGCAGGCAGGCTCCGCCACGATCTTGACGCTTCCTTGACGGTTGCCCGATGGATCTTGACGTCGCGCTGACGGCGGCTCCGGTCGTGCCCTACTAGCGTCAAGACAGTGACAACATCCGTCGGCAGCGTGAAGCGACTCTTCGTCGGCCGGCCACTTCGAAGCCAGCAACTCCACGAAACGCTGCTGCCGAAATGGCTGGCGCTACCGATTTTTGCGTCGGACCCGATCTCGTCGGTGGCGTACGCGACAGAGGAGATCGTGCTCGTCCTGGCAGTTGGCGGCGGGGCAGCCGCATTGACCTATGCCAAGAACGTCGCCGCCGCGGTCGCACTGCTGCTGGTCATCGTGACGTTGTCGTACCGGCAGATCTGCAAGGCGTATCCGAACGGCGGCGGCGCCTTCGCGGTCAGCCTCGACAACTTCGGCGAGAACGCGGCACTGACTGCGGGTAGCGCCTTACTTGTCGACTACGTCATGACAGTCGCCGTCTCGGTGGTCTCCGGTGTCGTCGCCATCACCAGCGCATTCCCGTCGCTGCATCGACATGCCGTCGCGTTGTCGGTCGGTTTCGTGGTCTTGCTCATGGTGGCCAACCTGCGCGGCGTGAAAGAGTCCGGCCGCGCGTTCGCAGTGCCTACTTACTCGTTCATCGGTTTGACGTTCGTCATGTTCGCGGTTGCCGCCGTCAAAGCCGCGAATGGCGACTTGCCACGCGCGTCGACGGCCTCGCAGACATTCACCCACAGTCATCTCGCTGGGCTGGCATTAATCCTGCTGACCCTGAAGGCGTTCGCTTCTGGCTGCACCGCCCTGACCGGAGTCGAAGCCATTAGCAACGGAGTGCCGTCGTTTCGCAAACCGAAGGCGCGCAACGCTGCGAAGACTCTGACGGCAATGGGCACGCTCGCGGTAAGCATGTTCATTGGCATCACGATTCTTGCCTTGCACATCAAGGCGCATGCTCAGCCGAGTGGCAACCCGTCGGTGATCTCCCAGATCGCCGCCGTCGTGTTCGGAAAGTCAAGCGCGCTGTTCTACCTGTACCAGGGCGCAACAGCAGGCATTCTGATCCTCGCCGCGAACACCGCCTTCAACGGGTTCCCGGTGCTGTCGTCAATTCTTGCTCAGCACAGCTACCTGCCACACCAGCTTCAAAAGCGTGGCGACAAACTCGTCTTCAGCAATGGGATCCTGCTACTCGGCGGCTTCGCGATCGCGCTGATCATTGGCTTCAACGCCAACATCGACAAGCTGATCCAGCTGTACATCATCGGCGTTTTTACCAGCTTCACCCTCAGCCAGTCAGGCATGGTCAAGCACTGGAAGAAGAAGCTTGTCGATGCACCACGAAATGAACGCAGGGGCATCCAGACGTCGCGAGTCATCAACTTCGCAGGTGCCGTAGCCACGGCTGTGGTGCTCGCGATCGTGCTCTATGCAAAGGTGCCGGACGGCGCGTGGATCGCCATCGTTGCCATGCTCCTGCTGTTCGCTGTGATGAAGGGCATCCGGCGCCACTACAGCGCGGTGAGTGAAGAACTCGCCATCGATGCGGCCGAGAACCCAACCATGCCGTCGCGCAATCACGCCGTGGTCCTGGTCTCCCGCCTGCACCTGCCCGCGTTGCGCGCGCTCGCGTACGCCAAAGCCACTCGCCCGACCACGATCGAGGCGGTCACGATCAATGCCGACGGGGCCGAGGCGCAAACCTTGCAAGAGCAATGGCAGGCGCGCGGCATCGACGTCCCCCTTGTCTTGTTGGATTCCCCTTATCGCGAAGTGACACGTCCGTTACTCGA
This sequence comes from Acidothermaceae bacterium, assembly GCA_036501485.1. Lineage (GTDB taxonomy): Bacteria > Actinomycetota > Actinomycetes > Acidothermales > Acidothermaceae > PALSA-607. Next base: position 15,841 of record DASYAG010000074.1, read on the forward strand.
GTACATACGCGGACGACGGGGGCAGAGCCCGCGCGATGTCGTGACCGTCTTCATCCCCGAATATGTCGTCGGCCACTGGTGGGAACAATTGCTGCACAACCAGAGCGCGCTGCGACTAAAGGCGCGGCTACTGTTCGAGCCCGGCGTCATGGTGACGAGCGTGCCCTGGCAGTTGCACTCGACGGATCGGTTGCGGGCACAGTCGTCAATGGAGGCAGAGTCGACGGTGGCGGGATCATCGACGGGCGCGGGATCATCGATGGGGGCCGCAATGGCCGATCGGCCGCCGAGTTAGGCTCGAAACTCAGGGGCACGCACGAGGAGGCAGCTGATGGAGTACACGAGACTCGGCAACACCGGGTTGCAGGTATCCCGCATTTCGCTGGGCTGCATGAGCTACGGCGAACCGGGTCGCGGCAACCAGCCATGGTCGCTTCCCGAAGACGAGAGCGAGCCGTTCTTCCGGCAGGCCATCGACGCCGGCATCAACTTCTTCGACACCGCGAACGTGTATTCGCTCGGCAGCAGTGAGGAGATTACTGGCCGCGCGCTTGCGAAGTTCGCTCCACGCGAAGACCTCGTCATCGCCACGAAAGTGCACGGCGTCATGCGCCCGGGACCCAACGGCGGAGGACTGTCGCGCCGGTCGATCCTGACGGAAATCGACCACAGCCTGCGCAGGCTCGGCACGGACTACGTCGACCTCTACCAGATCCATCGTTGGGACTACGAGACGCCGATCGAGGAGACGCTCGAGGCGCTGCACGACGTCGTCCGGGCTGGAAAGGCGCGCTACATCGGCGCGTCGTCGATGTACGCATGGCAGTTCAGCAAGGCGCTGTACCTCGCCGATCTACATGGCTGGACCAGGTTCGTCAGCATGCAGAACCATTACAACCTGCTGTACCGCGAAGAGGAGCGCGAGATGATCCCGCTCTGCATCGACCAGGGCATCGGGATCATTCCCTGGAGCCCGTTGGCTCGCGGCAAGCTCGCCCGCCAATGGGACGAGTCGACGAACCGCTCGGAGAAGGACGAGTTCGGTCGCACGCTCTACACAGACGACGACCGCATCATCGTCGACGCCGTCGGTCAGGTCGCCGACCAGCGCGGCATCCCGCGGGCGCAGGTCGCCATCGCGTGGGCGCTGGCGAAGCCGGGCGTCACCGCGCCAATCGTCGGCGCGACGAAGCCGCATCATCTGTCCGACGCGATCGCCGCCGTCGACGTGCAGCTCACGCCGGACGAGATCGAGTTGCTCGAGAAGCCCTACCAGCCGCACAACGTCGCCGGCTTCCGCTGAGGTGCGGGCTTCCTCGGAAATCTTGGCAGCTGACTGAGGTGCCGGCAGGTATCGATGTCCCTGACGGCCGCGGTCGGACCGGCCTCGATCGCGTCGGACGAGACCTCGACCGCAATCCACGGGTAGTGGTTCGCGACGTCGAGGTGACGTCCGACGGCTGGCACGTATTGCGCCCAACGATCTTCGACTACCAGACCTCCGCCGGCGAGTGGTCAAGGCAGCATCGGGAGACGTACGACCGCGGCAACGGCGCGACCATCCTGTTGTACGACGTCGCTCGCCGCACGGTGCTGCTGTCGCGGCAGTTCCGCTACCCGGTCTACGTGAACGACCACCCCGACGGCATGCTGATCGAAACAGCGGCCGGACTCCTCGACGAGGACGACCCGGAGACAGCGATCCGGCGCGAGGCGAGTGAAGAGCTCGGCGTCACGGTGGGTGCGCTCACCCACGTTTTCGACGTGTACATGAGCCCGGGATCGGTCACCGAGCGGATCCACTTTTTTTCCGCGCCCTACACCGATGCGAGCCGTACCAGCGAGGGCGGCGGGCTCGCAGACGACGGTGAAGACATCGACGTGCTCGAACTGCCGTTCGAGGAGGCGCTGGCGATGGTCGGGACCGGCGAGATCGCCGATGCCAAGACCATCATGTTGCTGCAGTGGGCCGCCCTGAGCGGACCCTTCGCAGCCAGGTAGGGCTGTCGCGGCTAGCTCAAGCCAGGTTCACGCCCAGCGGACGACGTCGGACTCGTCGAGGCGTGGCAACCGGTCGAACCACGGGTCCTCGCCCGGGTGGCCGATGTTGACGACCAAGATCGAGTGCCAGCGACCGTCGGGGAAGAAGTCAGCGTCGAGCGCCGCCGCGTCGAACCCACCCATCGGACCGGCGGCAAGCCCCTGCGCACGAACCGCCAGCAGGAAGTAGCCCGCTTGCAAGGCGGCGCTGAACCGGCCGGTGTCGTTGCGCATCGTGTCGTTGGCCGCGAAGACGTCCTTCAGCTCGGGCCTAAATGGCAGGACCGTCGGGATGTGCTCGTGGAATTGGGTGTCAATGGCAAGCACGGCGACGGCCGGAGCGGACGCCGTCTTCGCCTTGTTGCCGTCGGCCATGTGGGCGACGAGGCGGTCACGGCCGGCCTGCGTGCGGACGTAGAGCACCCGCAGCGGCTGGATGTTGGCAGCGGTCGGCGGCCACTTCGCCAGGTTCCAGATCTCGCGGAGTTCGCTATCGCTCACAGCGGTGTCGGCGAAAGTGTTGGCCGTCCGGGCGCCGGTGAACAGGGCGTGGCGGCCGGCGTCGTCAAGGCGGGCCAGAGCGGGGGATGTCGGCGTCTCTATGGTTTGGGTCATTGCGCTTTCCTTCTCGATGTTGCTAGCAGAAAAGAAGTAACTCCATCGAAGGTAGCACGGCGCTACGATGTCTGCATGGCGAGGGAACAAGGGGTCACCCACGAGCCCCAGGCGTGCGACGCGGCACTGCGGCGCGCTTTCGGCTTCCTCGGAAAACGCTGGAACGGCGTGATCATCGGGACGCTGGCCAACGGGCCGGCCGGGTTCTCTGAGTTGAAGCGCGCGGTCGACGGCATCAGCGACTCGGTGCTGTCGGAGCGGCTGGTCGAGTTGTGCGGCGCTAACCTGGTGCAACGCACGGTCGATGAGGGTCCCCCGATCGCGGTCAGCTACCGGCTCACGGGGGCGAGTGAGGCACTCTTGCCCGCGTTGCGCGAACTCACGAAGTGGGCAACCGACAACCTGCCCGCGCAATCCTGCGACTAAGTCGAGAAAGTCGACGTGCGGACTGCACGTTGTGGCCACTCGAGACGTCTGTAGTGGCGTGACCTTCGAGCAGTTCACTTCGACGCGACTGCCCGGGCTGCTGCGTTACGCGGTGGTGCTGACCGGAGATCGCGAGCTCGCCCAGGACGTCGTTCAAGAAGTCCTGGCTCGGGCGCAGGTCAAGTGGCGGCAGATCGACAGGGCCGACTCACCCGACGCGTATGTGCGCCGGATGGTCGTCAACGAATACCTGTCGTGGCGCCGCAGCTGGGCGGTGCGCAATGTGCGTGCCGTCGGTGAACGCCTCGAACCCATTGGTGACGCGCGCGCGATGCATCGCGACCACGCGCAGTCGGTTGTCGACGCCGACGACCTGTGGGCTCGGCTCGCCACACTGCCGCGCAAACAGCGCGCGGTGCTGGTGCTCCGCTACTACGAGCAGCTCGATGACGTCGCGATCGCAGACCTGCTCGACTGCGCGCCCGCGACCGTGCGAAGCAACGCATCAAAAGCATTGAAGAATCTGCGACTCACCTCGGAGCAGCAGACCAGGGTGCATGAGAAGGAGCTGACATGAACCAGGACGCCGATCAGTTGCGCGAGGCATTCGTCGCGCACGAATATCTCGCGCCTGATGCCGCAGAGGTTCTCGCGGTGGCACACGTTCGAGCCCGCCGGTACCGCCGTCGCCGGCGTGCGGCTCAAGGAGCCGGTGGCGCAGTGCTCGGAGCTGGGTTGGTTGCCAGCAGCGTCGCCGCTGCCGGGTGGCTGCCAAACAACAACGGTCGCCATGACGGCTCGACCGTTTCCTTGGCCGCGCCCCCCCCGCTGCCCAACCCATCGGTCTCGGCCAGCCCCTCACCGCTCGCGAGTCCGTCACCGTTCGCCAGTCCGGCGCTAGTGTCCAGCCCGACGCCGCTCAGCTCCTCTCAGCAAGAAGCGGCGTTGAACGCCTACTTCGCGGCCGGCTACGACTACGACAACGCGCTTGCCCTCGCCCAGCTGTGGCACATGTCCGGCGATCCGACAACGGTCAAAGCTGAGGCCGGACGACGGCTGCTGGCCGGCCAGACGCTGCCCATCACACCGAGCCCATCGGCAGTCGCGAGTGCCGCCGAGGACACCGACGTCAGCGCCTTCTTCGCGGCGGGCTACACCTACGGCGACGCCGTGACGCTGGCCAAGTTGTGGAACGGCTCCGACACCTACCAGGCAAAGATCGACGCGGGAAAGAAGCTCATTGCAGGCGAGACCCTGCCGATCGCGCCCGGCTCCCAGCCGACAGCGCCCACGGTGGTGACAGGCTCGAGTGACAGCGCAGGCACCGCCGACCTCAACGCCTACTTCGCGGCCGGCTACACCTACGAGGACGCGCTCGGGCTCGCCAGTCTGTGGAAGATCGCCGATGCGTACCAAGTGAAGGTAGACGCTGGGGCGAAGCTGCTGGCCGGCCAAACGCTGCCGATCGCGCCGGGCTCGCAACCGACGCCGGCCGCCGAGATCAGCTCCGAGGCGGCCGCCAGCGCCGACGAGAATGCCGTGAACAAGTTCTTCAGCGCGGGCTACACCTACGACGACGCAGTGACCCTCGGCAAGATGTGGACGGTCGGCGACACCTACCAGGTGAAGATCGACGCCGGCCAGAAGCTGCTCGCGGGTCAGACGCTGCCGATCAAGCCTTGAGCAGCCGCCGTGGCTAACGTGCTGCTGCGACTTGGGTACTGCTGTGACTTGGGTGCTGCTGTGACTTGGGTGCTGCTGTGACTGCGGCCCTGCATCGGCGCACCGGTTTTGAGATCGAGCTCATGGCGCCCGTCGGCTCAAGCCGGCGGGTGCTTGCTCATGAACTGGCCAACCGGCGCGGCGGGCGAGCCCGTCCTGTGTGGCACCACGACAGCGAACCGTCGCTGGTGCCAGGCCTTGGTCGGTTCCTGCATCTCACGCAGGGTTTCGAGGTTGTCGACGCCGCGGGCGGCCTCGTCTGCACGTTGGTCGACGACGTCACACTCGTTGCCGATCTCGACCCGCGGACTCGACCGATGCCCGGCTGGTACCGCGTTCTGACCGACGACTCGCGCCTGCTGCGGTTACTCGCGGCGCGCATCGATCCGGGTGCTGCACTCGAGGAGTCATTAAGACCCATTGCCGAGCTGTGGGGCGTTCAGGTGAACGCGCACGACGAAGTCCTCCAAGTCAACGACTCGGGCGGTGCGACGGTCGCGCTCGCGTCGCCGCAAGGCGGTGGCCGCGAGCGCGGCTGCGAGGTGATCACGCCCCCACTGACCGCCGATCACGCAATCGCGATCGAGGAGTTGCTGCAGGTAGCGCGCGAGTTGGGCTTCGTGGTGCCACTCGAGGCGGCGGTGCATGTTCACCACGACGGTGCGCCGTTTCGGTCCGTGCCTGCGTTAGCAAACGTCGTCCTCCTCTTTGGATTGTGGCGACCGGCCCTGCACACGCTGCTCGGCACTAACCCGGCGTGCCTGCGATTGGCGCCGCTGCCGGCGTTGCTGGTTCAGGCGGCCGCAGGTACTCCGTCGTACGAGCGACTGCGTGACGCGGCCAGCGCGGCCGGCATCACCAAGTTCTTCGACGTGAACCTGACCGCGCTCTTCGCCCAGAACCCCGTGCGCGACACGCTCGAGGTGCGGATTCTGCCGGGCGCGATCGACACCGGCGACATCGTCCGCGGCGCTGCGATCGTGGAGGCACTCCTTGACCGCTGCCTCGACGAGACGCCCATCCCCTCGCCACCGGCAGATCCCGAGGCGGCCTTACGCGAGCTACAGGCAATGGCGGTCGTACTCGGCCGGTCCTGACGGCCTTCAAGTCGACCGGGCGTGCCGGCCTAGGATTCAGACGGCTGCGCGCGCGAGATGAGTCGGGCGGTGACGGAGCCGCTCCTGGACCGCGTGCTGAACGAGCACCGGGATGTATTGCTTGACGCGGGCGTCGCGATAACGCGCGGCTTCCTCGAAGACGGCGCTTTCTATCTCGGGGCCACCTGCGCGGTCGCCGTACTTGTGACCTAACCGGTCCGCGACGCGATGCAGTTGGTCGTCCATCGCCTGCGGGCTTAAATCCTGAACGCCGGGCATTGGAACTCCTCTCGCTCCTGCGACTCGAGCGCAAGGCTTCGATATGCCCAGCGACCGGGGTGCGCCGAACCCATCCGGCACCCCGTTCACTGGGAGTTCACCTGAGACAGTCGCACTCGAGCCGATGAGTTCGGCGTTGTCCACAGCCGCGCCGCCAGGGAGAGGGTCATTTACCTGCGCGACCCGCAGTGTTCCCTTTGTTGCCGTCGAGGACGGAATCGGTGAGACGTAACGTCGGAAATGTGAATCCTTTGACCATTTTTGGCGCGGCGGCGCTGCTCTTGGCACTGCCACCGGAGGGCGCTGCTGCCGCGCTCACACAGTCAGGCTCGGCCGGCGTTGTATAAGCGGCGTATGGAGCAGCGGCGACTCCCAATTCCGGGAATGTCGTTGTCGTCGTGCCCGGGAGCGCGATCGCACGCGGCGATGGGCTCGACGCCGTCATTCAGCACGGTCTGAGCTACCGCGCCGAATTTCTAGTCTGGGTTGCCCCCAACGTGGGGATGGCAACCTTGACCCTTCATGCCGACGGTGCGGGGCTCGGCCACTGCAGCTCCCCGCGCCTGCGGCCGGGCAAGACCGCGACGGTTACGTGTCTGGTTCGAACCGACACCGACGCCACTGAGGTCGCCGTCACGACGGACGTCGTGGTGCAAACGAGCAACTTCGGCACGTTCTCGCGCACGTTCACGCACGCGCTCACCGGTTGAAGTAGTGGCCCTCTTCGAGGTCGGCGATTAGCCCCTGGTGCGTCGGTACCCACCCGAGCAGTTCACAGGTGAGTGTGCTTGAGGCAGGGCTGTCGAGTGCGAGCAGGTGCGCGAGCACCCCAAACTGCTCGTCCGCCTCCTCAGCAGTGATTGAAGCCACGCGGACGTTGAGGTGCTGGCCGATCACCTCGGCGATCTGGCGGATCGGAACACCCTCGTCGGCGATTGCGTGCAGGGTTGATCCGGCAGGAGCCTTTTCCAGCGCCAGTCGGAAAAGGTGCGCCACGTCGAGGCGGTGCGCTGCGGGCCAGCGATTGGTCCCGTCGCCGATATAGGCCGAGACGCCCGTCTTGCGGGCGGCACCCACGATGAGCGTCATAAAGCCGTTGTCCCCGTCGCCATGAACGGTCGGAGGCAGTCGGACGACGGAGGCTCGAACACCGTCGTTGGCTAGCGAGAGCGCGAACTCGGCTGTCGCCCGCCGCACGCTCGGGCCGGACCCGCGCACGTCGACCGGCCCGTGCCCGTCGGCCTCGGTCGCGAGCACTCCCTGGGTAAGTCCGAGAGTTCCGGATGCAATCACGAAGGGCCGATCCGTGCCGGCGAGCACCTCACCGAACGCCTCGACGGCGCGACGATCCGCCTCGGCGGCACCCTGAAAGTCGCCGGAGTAGACCAGATCGTGCTTGAAGGCAAGGTGGATCACGGCGTCGGACTTGTCAGCTACGCCGCGCAGAGTGTCGAGGTCATCGAGAGTGCCGATTTGCACCTCGACGCCGGCCGCGGTCAGCGCCGCCGCCGACGCATCCGAGCGAGCAAGCCCGACAACCTGATGGCCCGCGCTGGTGAGCTCGGGAACGACAGCAGAACCAATCCAGCCGGACGCGCCGGTGACGAATACACGCATGGGAAGAACCTCCAGGTAGCACGAGCCTCGGCATCGGGGCCGGGTCTTGACGGCCTATGTCAGTAACTGTCATCACCGTAACACGCGATGTCAGTTGCTGTCATCAACTACCATCACCGCATGAGCCGATGGCAGCCCGACGCACAGGGCCGGCTCGCGCAAGCGGCGCTCGAGCTCTACGTGGAGCGCGGCTACGAGCAGACCACCGTCGCCGAGATCGCCAGCCGAGCCGGGCTCACCGAGCGGACGTTCTTCCGCTACTTCACCGACAAGCGCGAGGTGCTGTTCAGCGGCTCGCGCGCACTCCAAGAACTGATGGTCAGCACCGTCACGGATGCACCGAATTCCTTGCGGCCCATTGACGCCGTCGCCATCGGCCTGGAGGCGATGGTGAGCCTGCTCCAAGAACGCCGCGAACACTCGCTGCGACGACAGGCTGCGATCGTGGCGAACGTCGAACTGAGGGAGCGCGAGCTCATCAAGCTCGCCGCGCTTGCGACGTCGCTCGCCGGGGCGCTGCGCGCCCGCGGAGTGGGCGACTTGGCGGCGAATCTGACGGCCGAAGCCGGGATTGCTGTGTTCAAGATCGCGTTCGAGCGATGGATCGACCCGACCAATGAACGAGGCTTCTCCGAACTGATCCGGGAGTCGTTGGCCGAACTCAAAGCCGTGACCGCGGAACGTGCGTAACGGCTCAGACTGTTACCCGGCGCATGGTGACGAATCCACCCGCCAGCAACACGACCGCGAGGGCAGCGACCAAACCGGTGAGGCCACCGGCGCCGACCGTGGTGAAGAAGTGGCCGACTCGGTGCCAGGCGTGAGATCCGGTCACGATGATCGCGGCGATCACGAGCACCGTCACCTGTGCAGCCACAAACGCAACCATCCCGATCAGGTTCCAGCGCCGGTACACCAGCCCGACCCACATGCCGTAGACGTAGAGAAACGTCAGGACAACGAACGACGTCAGCCAGGTGGAGTACCACGGCCCGTTGAGGATGTAGGGCACCCGGAAGAAGCCCATGTTGATGCCCCAGCCGTTGGTGGCCCGCTCGACCTCCTGGCCGACCGCAGCGAGCACACCAACGATCGCGGCGAGGGCTACCGCGAGCAACGCCGTTCCGAGGTAGTACGTGCGCCGGCTGAGACCGAGCGCGAGCCCGAATGGCAGCGACCGGTGAGCGCTTTGGATGCCGAGGACGAACCCGATCACGAAGACCGAGGCAAGGCCGCCGACCCAGCGATGCGAGGTGTGGCCTGCTGGCGTCAGCTCGATAACGAGCACGTCGATCAAGAAAACAAACGCCAGAACGGCCCACGGCAGGATTGCGTAGTTGAAGCGCGAAACGAGGTGGTAGCGGACCACGTCGCGGTAGCGGCTGGCGTTGACGTAGGTGCTCATGCGCTCGTCCTCTCGTGCACGTCGCCGCTGGTCTCACCAGCGGCGTGAACCATGACCTGCTGAAGCGACAGTGCTTCCAGATTGAGCCGAAGCTCGCGGGCTCGGGCCCAGTCGGCGTCGTCGAGCGTGCCGTCGACAACAACCGATTCCTGGGAGGCGATCCGCCGCCGGTCCCAGGTGCGGCGACCCGCGACGAACTCCTCGACCGCGGCGATCGGACCACTGACGGTCGTTGCGCTGCCACGAACCTCATCTGCCGTGGCGTCGAGCACGATGCGCCCGTGGTCGATCATCACGACCCGTTCGAGCAGGTCGGCGACCTCGTCGATCAGGTGGGTCGACAAGACCACCGTGCTCGGGTTCGCTGCATAGCTGGCGAGCAGACGGTCGTAGAACATCCGGCGGGCGACCGCATCGAGGCCGGCATAGGGCTCGTCGAAGAGGGTTATCTCCGCTTGCGCGGCCAGGCCGACAACAATCCCCAGCGCCGAACGCATACCGCGCGAGAGCTTCTTAATCGCGCGGTTCGGCGGCAGGTCGAAGTCGCGCAGCAGCGCCTCGGCGAGTTCACCGTTCCAGTTCGGGTAGAACCACGACGCCGCGCGCAAGGCGTGCTGAACCTTGAAGTCCGGAAACACCTGGTCCTCGCGCACGAACACCATGCGGCGCAGGATCGCGTCGTTCTCGACCGGGCTGGCGCCGAAAACCCGGACGCTGCCCTTCGAGGCGAACTCCTGGTTGGCGATGATGCGCATCAGGGTGCTCTTGCCGGCGCCGTTGCGGCCGAGGAGGCCGGTAATCGACGGTCCTTCAAAGTCGACCGTGACGTCGTCGAGGGCGAGCTGGTCGCGGTAGCGGCGGGTCAGGCCGGTCACCGAGATCGTCATATCGTGATCCCTTCCTGCATGTGGGCGAGCTCATCGGCGTGGGCAACGTCGGACTGTGCGCCCTTGGATTCGCGGACCATCGACAGCAGCGCTTCGGTATCGATCCGGAGCCGGGCGGCTTCGGCGACCATCGGCTCGACGTAGCGCTGCGCGAAACGCTTGCGCCGTTCGTCGAGCAGCCGTTCCCGGGCTCCAGCCGAGACGAACATGCCGACACCGCGGCGCTTCTCGACTAGCCCGTTGTCGGTGAGCACGTTGATTCCCTTCGCCGCGGTGGCCGGGTTGATCCGATAGAAGGCCGCGAGCTCGTTGGTCGATGGCACCTGATCGCCCTCGGCGAGCGTGCCTTCGGCAATCTCGTCGGCTAGCCGGTCCGCGATCTGGGAGAAGATCGGCGCTCCTTCATCGAGCACAGATAACCTCCAAGCTGCTTCATCCGGTTCAGTGGTTCATTACTCGACTAATGTACCGACGAAGCACGTGGTGTCAAGCGCTTTCCAGAATCACCAGTTGCTGCGTGGCCCGGGTCATCGCGACGTAGCGGTCGACAGCCCCTTCGATCCCCGCGCCGAAGTCGTGCGGGTCGACCAACACAACGAGGTCGAACTCGAGCCCTTTCGAGAGCTCCGGCGTCAGCGATCGCACGCGCGACGAAGCCCGGGCCACGTCGCCCGGTGTGTCACCCGCGCTGATGACGCACGCGATGCCTTCGGCGTTTTCGGCGAGCCAGGTCTCGAGAATCGAGCCCAGATCGCAAACACGAGCGTGGACGACGGGTGCGTCGGTCTTGCGGATCGACGTCGGCACGTTGGCGTCCGGGAGCACGGCCCGGATGACCGGCTCGGCCTCCGCCATGACGGCTTGCGGTGTCCGATAGTTGATGCTCAAACGGGCGAGGTTGATCTCGCCGAGCCCGACCCGCGCGAGTCGTTCCCGCCACGACTCGGTGAACCCGTGCCTGGCCTGCGCACGATCTCCGACGACAGTGAAGCCCCGCGACGGGCAGCGGAGCAGCAACATCTGCCACTGCGCGTCCGTCAGTTCCTGCGCTTCGTCGACCACGACGTGCGCAAACGGGCCGGCCAGCGCGTCTGGGGTGACTGCCGGCAATCCGGCCTCATCGACCAGGGCGTCCTGGAAATCCTCGCCTCGAAGCATCGTGACGAGACCGGTGCCGTACTCGTCGTCGGCAACCGCGATCAGGTCATCGACGACCTGCGCCATCTGCTCCCGCCGCGCGGCCACTCTGGCTGCGTGCCGGAGCCGGCGCCGCGACGTGTTCGGGTCGCCAAGCCGCTGCCGCGCCGCGTCGAGGAACGGTAAGTCCGAGAGCGTCCACGCTTGGGGGTCGCGCCGCTGCAAGGCCTGGACGTCGTCGGGGCGCAGCCAGGGGGCGCATTTGCGGAGGTAGGCCGGCACCGACCACATGTCGGCGACCACGTCAGTCGCATCGACCAGCGGCCAGGCCCTGTTGAACGTGGTGCGCAGCTCGTCGTCCCGCTCGATCGACTTTCGGAGCTGGTCGACCGGCACATCGTCGTCGTGCTTGTCCATCAGGATCCTGAGCAGCTCGTCCCAGACCTGCTCGCGCGCCTCGTTGTGGGCCGTGCCGGGGTCCGGCGCCTCGAACGCCTCGGCCCAGTCATCGGCGCTGAGCCACACGTCGGACCAGTCAGTCGACACGGTCAACCCCTTCGTGGGTGGCTCCTCGTAGAACCTGACGGCGGTCTCGATCGCGTGTACCAACTCCGCTGACGACTTCAGCGCGGCCACCTCGGGGTCACTCTCAATCCGCGCGCTTGCTCCCTCGACGACCAACTCGCGCAGGGTGCAGGTCCGCACGCCTTCTTCGCCAAGGCTGGGCAGCACGTCCGCGACGTAGGCCAGATAGGGCTGATGCGGGCCGATGAACAGCACGCCGCCGCGGTGGTGACCGATGTGCGGGTCGGAGTACAGAAGGTAGGCGGCTCGGTGCAAAGCGACGACCGTCTTGCCGGTACCCGGACCGCCGTCGACGACCAGAGCACTGTGCGATCCCGCGCGGATAACGGCATCCTGGTCGGCCGCGATGGTGGCGAGCACGTCGCGCATCTGCGGCGACCTGCTGCTGCCGAGGCTGGCGATGAAGGCGGACTGGTCGTCGAGCGCAGCCGCGTGCCCCTCGAATCCGTCCGCGGTGAAGACCTCGTCCCAGTAGTCGCTGATCCGACCGCGGGTCCAGCGGTATCTGCGGCGGCTCGTCAGCCCCATCGGGTTCGCATGAGTTGCTCCGAAGAACGGCTCGGCCGCGGGCGAGCGCCAGTCGAGCAGGAGCCGACGACCTGTGCTGTCGGTCAGGCCCAGGCGCCCGATGTACGTCGGCTCGGGGTCGTCGGCGCTCACGATGTGCCCGAGGCACAGGTCGAGACCGAAGCGACGCAACGTGCGCAGGCGAGCGGTCAACCGGTGCACCTGCATGTCCCGATCCATCGCCTCTTGGCCTATGCCGCCGGGCGCTTTGCGCTCCGCGTCGAGGCGTTGCGACAGGTCGGATATCGACTGTTCGAGGCTGTCCCCGATAGCCGCGAAATGGCGCTCGTCGGTAGCGATCAGGCGCGGGTCGGCCTTGGCTTTGAGGTGTTCGGGAAGATCAAAAGCGCTGGTATCTAAGGGATTCATGTCATCTCCGATTCGAGGTCCTTAGCCTCGACCGGCGATTGTGCGGCACCACCGGGGGCTTGCCGCAAGCCCCTGGGCGCGCTATAAGTTGAAAGTGGAAGGGGAGCCTGTGCTCCCTGCGGATCCTCAGGCCGTTGGCCCGCATGCATTGAGTGCGCTCGGAGGGATTCGAACCCCCAACCTCTTGATCCGTAGTCACGGGCACAGCCTTCGTGGGGATTCGCCGAATACCGTTTCCGCAGGTCAGAGGCTTCGGCGGTGTTCGGCGAACGTCGGCGATTCTCGCCCCGCTGCTACACGAACTGCTACATGGGGACGGGTGTAGCACGCGGATCGGACAGCGACTGCTTCGCACGAGCGCCCATCAAGCACGAGAGCCGACGACTGCCCCTCACTCGTCTAGCGAGGGACCCGAATCGTCAACCGAGTGGACATTGCCGCGGGCGTCGAGACGGCCGTTCCCGTGGTTATGCACGGCATAGGGAACGCCGCTAATCCAGTTCGCGTCCATAATCACGTCCGCCGTGCTGCCGGGGCTAATGACGACCGGAAGGCCCGCGAAGGTGTTGCCGATCATGACCACGTTGCCGCCGCCCGGCCCCACGCGCACCGCCGCACGATCGGGAATACCCACCCTTGGAGCCTGTGGCGTCACGGCGTTACCGGCGGTCGGCGCGGTTCCTTCCTTGTGGAAGGTGCCGAGACCCTGGGTCGTGAAGTCCCGCTTGCAACGGGTCCCACACTCGGGGCAAAGAACCTTGTCGTTGCGGTTTTCACGCCGCCTCCAAAGGGCGATCTCCGTATGGCAAGTGACGCACCGGTACTGGTAAAGAACCATTACTGCCCCCGCCCATGGGTGTTTCGACGAAAGCGCGACCGCGTTACATCGCCGACGACGAAGGCGTCACCGTCCGTGGTGTTGTCCTCAAAGTCCGAGTCGTAGACATTCCCGGCGACGAATCCGCTCGCCGCCACGCCCGCCGGCGCAACTGGTGATGGCTCGGCCGCGACCCGCCACCGCTTTAAGAATGCCGCCCCCGCCACAAGCAAAGCCCCCGCCGCGACGAACAATGCCAGCCGCACGGCGCCACTCATGAATTGCGCGACTACAGCCGCCAGGACCGCCAGCCCTGTCGCCTCGAGTGTTGGCGCAATCGCGCGACAGCGGCGCCAGAACTTCTCCATCCGTGCCTCCCCGACCGTTGGCACTCGCCCTCGGAGAGTGCCAACGCGATCAGGTATACCACGAGCCGACGACGTACACGTCGAAGCGACCAACCGGGTAGATCGAGGGGTTGGCCCGAACCCCATCGGGGCAGCCGCGGCAGAAGCCGTGTTACCTCGATTCGGCCAGTCGATCCGCACGGGCCAGGATGCCGGCGAGATTCGCTCGCGCGGAGGCGACACGAGCGAGCCCCTGAGCAAAGGTGATAACAACACCTTTGCTCCGCAGGTCAGCCCTTACGACTTCGCCACGAAGGACGACCTCGCGGGTAACGGCGCGGGCATCTATGCGATGACCGACGGCATCGACGATGAGCAGACTGGCGGGCGCAGATGCCCTGTTCGGGTCCCGTTCGGCGCTATCGTTATTCGCGGTGGCTGCTTGCGGCCGCCGACCCCCTGACCCTGGGTTGCGGACTTTGCTGCGACATGGGTTGCAGTCGATTTGGGTGGTCGGTATGAGCAGCAATCTTGAAGACAGTCAGGCCCTGCGTGACGCGCAGCGGGCCGCAGGAGATTTGGCACGAGCCCTGCGCATCGGCGCAACGTTGACCGACCTCGACGAGCTGATTACCGCTAAGGCCAAGGCGGACGAGCGTGTTAGATCACTGCGCCGCCGCACCGAGCCCGTAGAGCCGCAGCGTGCGGGGCATGGGCCGCGCTGGTCAGCGGCCGACCTACTTGAGCGACGCCAACGCCGTCGCGAAGCGTTGCGCGCCGAGATGGATGACTAAGACCCCAGCCCGTGAACGAACTCATCGCCTGGCTGCTAGAGCAGATCGACCACGACGAGCAAGTCGTTCTGCTCGTGGGCAGTGCATTCAGCGGCGACTGGAGTGAGCACCGCCGACGGGTCGTGCTGCAATGCCAAGCATGGCTCGCCCGCGGTTCAGAGCCGCTGCATATCAATAGGCCTAGTGCATCGTTTTCCGAAGCTGCCGAGGTCATCCTCAGACTGTTAGCGGTGCCTTACGCCGATCGAGCCGGATACCTTGATGTGTGGCGGCCCCGAGATTGATCCGAACCGCTAGACAACGCTAGGCAATATTGCTCGTAGTTGCCTATTTTCCATCTCTGTCTAAAAAATCTCAAGATCTTTTCGTCAAAACCCTGCAGCCGGAACCTCGCAGCGCCGATACTAAGTGTGACCAAATCAAAGCGCCCCGCTCGGCGCAGCAACGCCAAGCGGGGCATTACCGGCCCACGGAGGACCGACATGACGAAGACTACTGCGACAACGCTCGACCGCCCCACGGTAGAGACGTGCCCCTCGTGGTGCGTCGGAGCTGGCAAAGGCTGCAACGCCACCTACGACCCTGCAGTCGGCGATGTCCCGGCCAAGCATTACGGCGCTGAACTGCGCATCTCACTCGGCGTGCACGACACATTTGGGCCAGTCGAAGCGCTCGTTGTTGCCACCGGGCAGCCCGGAGCTCGGGCAATCGTGCGGCTCTTCGACGAAGAGACGACCGTTTCGTTCTTCCTCGAACAGGCCGTCGGCGCCTCGAAGCCGTCCGTGCGCGTCGAGTACAACGAGACGCTGCAGTCTGCGCCACTAGCACCGCGGGACGCTGTGAAGCTCGCAGAGATGCTCACGGCTATGAGGTAGGACGTTCACGACAGACGAGAGCCTCGGCATGGATCGTCCACGCCGAGGCTCTCGTGTCTACGTAGCGCAGTCGGCCAGGACTAGCGGGGTGCCGTGTTGTCGACTAGCTCGCCGACTCTACGGAGCAACGCCTCACGGTCCAAGCCGAGCGCGACGGCCGCAAGCACGATCGTCGCGTCGAAGAGCAGCCGTTCGAGAATGAATGGCGCGAGCAAGTCGCTACCGATTGCGGTCGCCGCGCTCGGCGTGATGCCTGCGATGTCGCTTAAACAGTCGAAGTCGTGCGGGTCAATGTTCGACAGACACGCGGTTGCGGCGTCGGTGCCGGCGTCGCGTGCCTCGAAGAACATCGCCAGGATGTCGAATGCGCGCCGTTGATCCGGCTGGTACGCGCTCATCGCCCGCCGCCCTTGCGTGCCGCCACGACGGACGCGCTCTGAGCGTCGGCGACGACGCCTCGCATCGAGCCGATCAACACGCCGTCCGTGTCATAGAACACGGCAGTGGCAGATCCTGCGCCGCTCGCATTGGGCGCGGATTCCGAGGGCGATGCGACGGCAGCGATGACCGTGCCGCTCACGCCGCCGACCTGCGATCCGAGGGCGGTCAATGGCGCTGCGAGCGCGACGGCAGCATTCGTCACTGCAGCCGCGCTATCGAGAATGCCGCCCGCGAATCCCGCCGTGACATTGCCGCCGATCGCGTACATCACGCGCGATGGCGAGAAGATGCCGAGCACTGATTTGACGGCGTTCGGGATCGTGTCGGCGAGGTTTTCGATGTCCTTGATGAGGTCGTCCCATGCGCCTTCGATGCCGTTTAGCAGCCCGTCCACGATTGATTCGCCTGCATCGACGAGCCAGTGATCGGCGTCGCTGAACACGTCACCGATCGCCTTCGGGACGCCCTCGAATACGCCGATCACCTTGCCCGCGTCGTCCGCGAGTGGCGCTAGTGCGAGGCCGACGCCGCCGAACGTGGCCGCTAGTTCACCCATCGCTGTGATGAGTTCGGTAACGCCGGGGACGTGTAAGAACTCGTTGAGCACGGTCAGCGCCGCGTCGAGTTCCTGCAGCACTTGTGACCCGACGGGCGCGAACGCCTCGACGAGCTGGCCGACGATGCCGATGGTTTGACGCAGCACATCGACGAGCACGGGGCCGTTCTGATCGACGTAGTCGATGAACTCGGTGAGTCCATTACTCGATCCGATGTTCGCGAAGCCCGCCGACCATTGCGTGATGGCGCCGAGGATGGTCTCGGCGAGCGGTGCGAATGCTGTTGTTAGCCCGGCAAACGCTGTGCCAAGGTTCACAACGATGTTCAACACGTCGGCCAGGACCGGGGCGACCTCACCGCTGATAGACGCGACGAACGCGGCCCATTGATCCGACCCGAAGATCGACTGCAAGTCCTGGCCGAACGAATCAATGACCGGCGATATCGCGTCGATGACGGGCTTGAGCGTTCCGACTGCGCTAGCGAGTCCCGTGAACACAGAGTCGAGCGCCTGGAAGACCTCGACGTGCGTAGATGCCTGTAGCTGTGCCCACGCATTCGACAGACCAGAGACCTGCTCAGCCTCGCTCGCAAGCGGCGCGGCGAGAGCGGCGAACAAGCCGACTGCGCCGGCCGTTGTCGCTGCAGCGGTGCCGAGCGCAACAACGGCGCCAAGGGTCGACGCCAGCGCCGGGATGGCTGCGGTTGCTGCGGTTCCGAGTGCGGTGATGCCGATGACGTCACCTATCGGCCCGAGCGACTGTAACGCTTCGCCTACGCCGCCGAACTGCGTCAGTGCGTCGCCGAGCGAGCCGAGCGGGCTAACTGCGCCCGATGCAGCCTGCGCGAGGCTGCCGATGTCGGTTACTGCCGATCCGACATTGACGTCGACCTGTCGCGAGCGCGCGACGTCGTCGAGGATCGCATCGACGGCGATAAGTTCGGTAATCGCCTTAGCCGCGTCGAACTGAACGTTGATATTCGGGCTCGACGCCTGCAAGCTAATGAGGTCAGTCTGTAGCGCCGCGATCCGCGAGGCTATGTCGACGTCGTTGATATCGACCCCGACTTTCGCCGTCGTGCTCAGGTCCGTAAGTTGCTTGCGAATGAGGTCGATCTTGAGGTCGATCTCGCTCGTATCTATGTCGACGTCGACATTTGGAAGCGCCTTCAGTGCCGCCTCTAGGCGCGTGCCTAATGCCGTCCCGAAGGCGTCGCCGTATGCGGCACCCTTGACGACCGGATCGCCGCCCCCAGGGTTGACGTTGAGGTCAATCGAACCGACTGCCGCTTGAGTCGCCGTCGCCGCAGCGCGCGCCTCTTCGAGCAACCCCGTCGTGTCGAGCACGGTCGGAATCGAGATTTTGAGCGTAGTTGCGACCGCATCCAACTGCGCGCGTAGCAACGTCTCGAACTGGCTAGTGTCGGGCACGACATTGATCGAAATCCGATCAACTTCACGGCCCCCCGGTGAATCTGTCATTGTTAAACCTTTCGGAATCGTCTTAGGAAGTTCAGACTGTGAGGGTCGGGCTACGCGACGGCGCTGGCCGTGTTGTCGTCGGGATCGTGGAGTCGTGCGGCCAGGACGGCCGCTTCGACGATGGTCAGGTTGAATCTCTCGCCGAGCGCAAGACGTTTTGCGTCGACCTCGGCTCGATGCCAGGGGTCGTACTCGTCGATATGCAGAGCGCAGACGCCGCTGTTGCCGGATCGGAAGCGGACGACGCAGCCTCGATCAGCGACGCAGCGCCCGAGATTCTCGATGATCATTCGCGTGCCGCCAACTGCGCGCGGTCAGCAAGCGCAACGATTCTCGCCGCGACCTCGCGCGCTCGATCGAGGTCGAAGCTGTGCTCACCGATCTCGACTGTCGGCGGGTGCATGAAGACGCCGCGCGCGTCCATCTCGACGCGCTGCATGAGATGTATCTCGACCTCGACGGGGTCGAAGTTGTGCGTCACGTCGTCGGTGACGATCACCGTCGCTTCGCCGCGGTGGAAATACTGACCGCCGCCGCGTTGACGGATCATGTTGGCGAGGTGTTCGGCACCGTTGCGGCACCATTCCGGGCACGGCGGCTCGACTGAAAGCCACGGGTTGCTCACTGAAATACCACCGTTCCATCGTGGGGCTTCTTTGCTGGCTGAGCGTCAGCCTCGATGACGCGCAGGCGGGCCATCCGAGCCCCGACCATTGCGACCGCGGCGTCGATCTTGTGCGGGCTGTCTTTCGTCTCCTTGCCCATCAGGGCGAGCATCCCCATGCCCGAGCGTTGCGAGATCCGGTTACGCACGTTGGCGACGTGACGGGCGAGCCGCGCGTCGCCGTCGTGAGTGAAAAGGCCGGCAGTGATCTCGGCCTGGCACAGTTCGGCGGCAAGCGCGAAATCGCGCACCTTGACCCGCATATCGAAGGCGATCGGTTGCGGGTGCGTACCAGTCGGTACCGCTTTGACGCGCAAACCGGCGCCGTAGTCCTTCGGCCAAGACACGAGCGCGAACGACTGCCACTCCTGCACGTCGGCGAAGAATGCTGCAACCTCGTACGTCGCAAACGCGTCGGCGACGCAGCGGTCGACCTCTTCGACGGGCACGACCGCGTCGGGGTCTAGGGAAAGGTTCGGTTCCCAGATGCCGAGGGTGAAGACGTGGCCGTCGGAGATCCGGCAGCCGATGAGCGCGGTTGCGTCACGCGACTTGGAGCCGTCGAAAAACATCGCAATCTCGTCGCCGGCTGCGACCTCGATGTCATGGCGGGCTAGGACGTTCCACTCGTGCGGTGCGACCCACGAATCCGCGGCAGCCGTCGGCTGGTTGAGGTACTTACGGCGAGAGTCCGCGGCGGTCGCCGTCAGGGACCAAATCCGTTCCTTGATCGGTTCGAGGTCGGACCAAAAACAGCCGGCGTAGACCCACGCGAGAGAACCGAGCAGTGACGCCGGATCAGTGAGGTCGGTCTCCGCTGCCGCGATGAGCGCGTCGTACAGGATGCCGGTCGTTCCGCGCAGCGCGCCGGACTCCTGCGCCGTCCAGGCGTCGAACGTTGCTTCGGCGACGGACATCGTGCCGGGCGTCCAGGCGTTGCAGGTCTCAAGCATCCGCGAGCCCGACTTCGCCAAGTTGTCCTGCAAAGCAGCGTGCAAGTCCCGGCCGTCGGCACCGAGCCAGTGCTCGGTTTCGTCGGCGATCACAAGCGACGGCTCGGCGCCTTCGACGCTGCGCATCGACGATGCGGTAATGCGCAGCGCGGACTCATCGGGTGCGGTTACCTGCGTCACGGCGGCGAGCAGATCGTGCGCCTCGACGACCCGCGACCCGCGCGGCACGAACGCGCGGACGTTGCGCATCGTGTTCTCGGTCTGCGACTCCGACACGGCCGCAATCTGCACCAGCGCCATCGGCTGCACGGCGCCGACAACGCCACCGGGCGCATCGGCGTCGAAGTGGTCGAACCGAACCGGCGCGCACAACTCGATCAGTCCGAGCGCGGCCGTGCTCGGCGTCTTCCCAGTGCCTTTCGAGAGGCGCCGCACACCGTGCTTGAAGACCCAGCGGCCGTCGAGCGGCGTCACCGCGTACCACCACAACGCGAAGCGGATCTGACGGTCCGTCAGCCGCAACGGCAAACCGTTGCGCGGTCCCTTTGGTTGTACGAGCCAGCAGCGAGCCCACCGGATCGCTTCGAGCCCGAGCGTCAGCTCGGGTAGACCCGTCGGCATCGTGTCCACGCCAACCACCGGGTCGACGTCGAGAGGCAGACCTCGAACGCTCAGCGACTCCCACTCGGCTTCAAGCCGGAAGGCGTGCGCGACGTAGTCGGGTTCCGGCCCTGCGTCAGGCGACGCCTCGCGGCGAAGCGGCGCGTGCTCAACCTCGACATCGTGTCGACGTGCCCACTCATCGACCCCGTCGGCGTAACGGTGCAGGGCGAGGACCTCGGCCCAAATGCCGAGGTCGTCATGCTCGCCAGCGCGCAGCCAGTCACCGAGCACGGGTGCATCGACCCATCGCGGCACTTCGACATGCGCGGCGACGTCATCGCGGCGAGCCATCAGCGACCACCGCGGCGCTGCGCTGAGCCGCCAAGACGACCTGCCTGCGCCTTCGTCATGCCTGGCCGCTTCGCGACCTCGACCTCGGCGGGGATCTTCAGTCCGACGAGGAGGGAGGCAAAAGTCGACCGGTTTTGCCGAAGCTCGGCGACCATCGGGTGAGCTACCGG
>DASYAG010000075.1:0-5900 GCA_036501485.1 Acidothermaceae bacterium
GACTGATCGCGACGCCGGCGATTCCGACTCCGGCTCCGGCGGGGCCCGTACTGACGGTCGTACCGATGCGCGAGCCGATGGCGAAAGCGGCTCGCCGTCCGAGAACTCAGATCAGCATGACGACCACGACGGCGAAGGCTCAGCGTCCAGTCGCCGCCGCCGTCGCCGTCGCAGCCGCGGTGCGGGCGAGGGCGAGGTCCGATCGCCCGACGATCCGCCGAACACTGTCGTCCGTATCCGCGAGCCCCGCGAGCACGACGACAACAACGGCGGCGTCCAGGGCGTCAAGGGTTCGACCCGCCTCGAGGCCAAGAAACAGCGCCGCCGCGAAGGTCGCGAACAGGGCCGGCACGGCCGGCGCGGGCTGGTCATCACCGAGTCCGAGTTCCTTGCCCGTCGCGAGTCCGTCGACCGCGTCATGGCGGTTCGCCAGCGCGGTGACCGCACCCAGATCGGCGTCCTCGAGGACGGCATTCTGGTCGAACACTTCGTCAGCACAGCGTCGACCAACCGCATGGTGGGCAATGTCTACCTCGGCCGGGTGCAGAACGTGCTCTCCGGCATGGAGGCGGCGTTCGTCGACATCGGCAAGGGCCGTAACGCAGTGCTCTACGCCGGCGAGGTCAACTTCGACACGTCCGGTCTCGAAGGCGGTCCGCGGCGCATCGAGTCGGCGCTCAAGCCAGGCCAAGCTGTCGTCGTCCAGGTCACCAAAGACCCGATCGGGCAGAAAGGTGCCCGCCTGACCAGCCAGATCAGCCTGCCCGGCCGCTACCTCGTGTACGTGCCCGAGGGTTCGATGATGGGCATCAGCCGCAAACTGCCGGACGTCGAGCGGGCGCGGTTGAAGGCGATCCTGAAGAAGGTCACACCTGAGGGCGCCGGCGTGATCGTGCGAACCGCCGCCGAAGGAGCGTCTGAAGAAGACCTCACCCGCGACGTGGCGCGACTTGCCGCCCAGTGGGAAGTCATCCAGAAGAAGTCCGAGACGGCCAACGCCCCTGCGCTGCTCTACAGCGAGCCCGACCTGACGATTCGCGTCATCCGCGACGTCTTCAACGAGGACTTCAATCAGCTCATCGTCTCGGCGGATTCCGACTGGGACACCGTCGAGGCCTACGTCGCCCACGTCGCGCCCGACCTGGTGCCACGGCTGTCGCAGTGGACGTCGGAAGAGGACATCTTCACGCACTACCGAGTCGACGAGCAGATCGCGAAGGCGCTCGACCGCAAGGTCTGGTTGCCGAGTGGTGGTTACCTCGTCATCGACCGCACCGAAGCGATGATCGTCATCGACGTCAACACCGGCCGGTTCATCGGCAAGGGTGGCAACCTCGAAGAGACGGTCACCAAGAACAACCTCGAAGCCGCGGAAGAAATCGTCCGGCAACTTCGACTACGTGACATCGGCGGCATCATCGTCATCGACTTCATCGACATGGTTCTCGAAGGCAACCGAGACCTGGTGCTGCGGCGGCTCGTCGAATGTCTCGGTCGCGATCGCACCAAGCATCAGGTCGCCGAGGTCACTTCGCTCGGTCTCGTACAGATGACCCGCAAGCGCGTCGGCAACGGCCTGCTTGAGGCGTTCTCGGAGATCTGCGAGGTCTGCAACGGACGCGGCGTGATCGTGCACACCGATCTGGTCGAGCACAACCACGCCTCGCGCCCAGCGCCGGCATCGAAGCCGACGCCTGCAGTCGTCGCGGCTGCGCGTGGCAAGGGATCGCGGGGTCGTGGCGGCCAAGGTGCGGCGGCACGTGCGGCCACCGAAAGCGGTACCGCCTCAGCCGAGGCGGGCGACCAGGTTTCCGTCGGAGACGCCGGCGATTCGAACCAGGCCGATCACGTCGGTACGGATGCCGCCGAGCACGCGAGCTCCGACGACCACGCGCACACCGATGGCGGCGAGCACTCTGATGGCGACGAGCACTCTGATGGCGACGAGCACACGCATTCGGAGAATCAGAGTTCCGAGGATGCAGGGACACCTGGCGCCAAGAAGTCGTCCGGAGCCTCGCGGTCACGTCGCGGCGGTCGCCGTCGTGGTGGGTCCAAGGCCAACGCAGGAGCCGACCACACCGCAGCAGCTCACGATTCCGGACCCGCCGGCGCGTAAGCGACATTCAGCGCCACGGTTCCGCACCTTTCGGGCGTGCTTTGCTCTGTTGCTCCACAGCAGCAGAGCTGAGCTGTTGCTCCACAGCAACAGAGCAAAGCGCTCGGAGAAGTGTGCGTTTGACCGCGCTCGCCACCCTGGAAGCCTTAGCTGGTCGGCGTCGCGTCCTGGAAGACCATGATCGAGCCGCTGTAACACGCGACCCACACCTCGTGCGTCGCGTCGTCGTAGGTGATGCCGATCGGGTCGGGATTCGTCGGCACGTTCTGCACGACGTGCATGTCGCTCGTGCGCACCTTGCTCATCGTGTTCGACATGTAGTTCACGACGTAGATGTAGGCGCCATCCGGCGAGATCGTCATGCTGCGCGGCGCGTCGCCCGTAGCGACCTTGGCGACCACGGTGCGAGTGATCAGCGAAATCTTGTCGACCAAACCCGAGCCGTTGATCGTGGCGTAAAGCCAGTGTCCGTCGGCACTCATCACCAGGTGTCGCGGCGCTGGGCCGACGTTGGAGATCCAGCTGACCGCAAACGTCGAGAGGTTGATAGCGGCGATTCGTGTCGAACCCATGACGGCGACGTACGCAGTGCCGCCGACCGGGTCGATGGCGATCCCGCGCGGATACGGGCCGAGCGGGATCGTCTGGATGACCTTGCCACTAGCGGTGTCGATGATGCTTTCGCTGTAGGAGCACCAGTTCGACACCAGCAAGTACTTGCCGTTCGGCGTGACCGCGACGAATTTCGGCACCGCGCCGACCTCGATCGCCTGGTCGATCGTCAACGTCGCGAGGTTCACGCGATAGACGAAGCTGTCGGGGTAATGGTCGCCCAACGTGCACTCGTCGGAGCCCTCGCGAGTGAACGGTGCCGCGCCATACATCGAGTAGTTCGACACGTAAACGTACTTGTGGTCGGGCGTGAACGCTGCCTCGACGGGCGCGCCCTTGTAGGTGCCCGGGTACTGCGGATAGCCGAGACTCGCCAGGTTCACGGAGTCCGGGATGATCTTCACCAGATGAAAGTTGCGGTCGTACACGTTCATCGTGTGCAGATACATCATGTTCTGCGCGAAGAAGAGTCCGGTCTGCGACGACACCACCGACTTCTCGTCGAGGTGACCGGTGATGGTCTTGATCAAGGTCATCTTGCCCGCGGGTTCAACCTGAGCAGGGGCGGACGACGATGGGCTGGGCTGCGAGGCAGGCGGCGAGGGGGCGGACGGCGAGGGACTCGCGCCGTTCGACCGGGCTGCAGGCTTAGAACTCGGCGGCGGTGTGGCGGGCGTCGGGGAGGCTGACGTGACCGGCGGTACAGCCGCGGGCGCGGCAGGCGCGGAGGCTGCGGCCGGTCCGGCAGCAGCCGAGGTCGCTGCCGCGGGTGGCAGCCCGGCCGAGGAGCCGGATGACGCCGCCGGAGCCGAAGCCGAGGGTGCCGCCGCCTTGTTGGACGCCGTGCAGCCGGCCGTCACCAAGGCAGGAACGAGCACCAGAGCAGCCGCTATCCGTCGCATCTCGCCATCTTCGCCGATTCGTCGGCGATTGCTCGCCAATTGCTCGCCAGTGGGGCCCGGTTTGACCCCCTGGCGCGCTGGTCCGTACTCTTGGAGGTCGGCGCTCTTGAAATGCGCCTCTCGCTGCGCGTCCGTTGTCGGTGTCGCGTGTCCGCGGTGAGTCCGAGTCGTAGGTTCGAACAGGCAGGAGTTCCGCGGTGTACGCGATCGTTCGCAGCGGCGGCAGGCAGCACAAGGTGTCCGTCGGCGACGTCGTCGAGGTCGATCGAGTCGTCGGCGAGCCCGGCAGCTCCGTCACTTTGGCCGCGCTTCTCCTCGTCGATGGTGACGCGGTGACCAGTGACGCGAAGGCCCTGGGCAACGTGACCGTCACCGCCGAGGTCGTCGACCACACCAAGGGTCCCAAGATCCACATCCTCAAGTACAAGAACAAGACCGGGTACCGCAAGCGGCAGGGGCACCGTCAGCGCCACAGCCAGTTGAAGGTCACCGGCATCGAGACCGGAAAGTAGGCTGCTGACATGGCTCACAAGAAGGGCGCGTCGTCCAGCCGCAACGGCCGCGACTCCAATGCCCAGTTCCTCGGTGTGAAGCGCTACGGCGGCCAGCTCGTCAACGCCGGCGAGATCCTCATTCGCCAGCGCGGCACTCACCACCACCCCGGCCTCAACGTCGGACGCGGCAAGGACGACACGCTGTTCGCCCTGTCGGCGGGCCGGGTCGAGTTCGGTACCGCGCGCGGCCGGCGCGTGGTCAACATCGTCCCGGGGACCTAAACCCCCGGTCATTGCGTGGCAGCAAACGAGGGCGAACCGGTTCCGGTCCGCCCTCGTCTTATTTAGCAAAGGAGGCACGATGCCGACGTTCGTCGACCGTGTCATCCTCCACGCCAGCGCCGGTAACGGCGGCCACGGTTGCGCGTCGATCCACCGCGAGAAGTACAAACCCCTAGGCGGCCCGGACGGCGGTGATGGCGGTCGCGGCGGCAATGTCGCTTTGATCGTGGATCCCGATACGACCACGTTGCTGGCGTTTCATCACGCCCCGCACCGTCGTGCGACGTCCGGTAAACCGGGTCAGGGCAGCAACCGTGACGGTGCTAACGGCGAGGACATGATCCTGCCCGTCCCCGACGGCACGGTCGTCAAGACCGAAGACGGTGTCGTCC
The DNA here is from genome assembly GCA_036501485.1 of Acidothermaceae bacterium. GTDB lineage: Bacteria > Actinomycetota > Actinomycetes > Acidothermales > Acidothermaceae > PALSA-607. The sequence goes on from DASYAG010000075.1 coordinate 4,802, forward strand.
TGGCCGACCTGGTCGGCGCGGGTTCCACTTACATCGTGGCGCAGGGCGGCCGCGGCGGGCTCGGCAACGCTGCACTCGCGTCGCCCCGTCGCAAAGCGCCCGGCTTCGCGTTGCTCGGCGAGCCAGGCGCCGTCCAGGATGTCGTGCTTGAACTGAAGACTGTCGCCGACGTCGCGCTCGTCGGTTACCCGAACGCGGGCAAGTCGTCGCTGGTCGCCGCGATGTCGGCAGCGCGGCCGAAGATCGCCGACTACCCGTTCACAACGCTCGTGCCGAATCTCGGCGTCGTGCAGGCGGGGGAGTCGCGGTTCACCGTGGCCGACGTTCCCGGACTTGTGCGCGGCGCAAGTGAAGGGCGCGGCCTCGGTCTTGAGTTCCTGAGGCATGTCGAGCGGTGCACCGCTCTGGTGCACGTCATCGACTGCGCGACGATGGAGCCCGACCGCGATCCGGTGAGCGACCTCGAGGCGATCGAAGCCGAGCTCGCTGCCTACGACGAGACCGATCTCGGCGGCGTTCCGTTGAACGAGCGGCCGCGTTTGGTGGTGTTGAACAAGGTCGACGTGCCCGACGCGCGCGATCTCGCCGAGATGGTTCGGGCCGAGATCGAAGAGCGCGGCGTCAAGGTCATCATCGTGTCGGCGGCGACCCGCGAAGGGCTTCGCGAGCTTTCGTTCGCCATGGCCGAGCTCGTTGAACAGGCAAGGGCGGCGCGACCGCACGACGAGGCGACGCGCATCGTGCTCAAGCCGCGGGCCGTCGACGACAGCGGTTTCACGGTGACCAAAGTCGGCACCAGCTTTGTCGTGAAGGGCGATCGCCCCGAGCGCTGGATCAAGCAGACCGATTTCACCAACGACGAAGCCGTCGGATATCTGGCTGACCGGCTGAACCGGCTCGGCGTCGAGGCAGAACTTGCGAGGGCAGGCGCCGAAGCCGGCGCCGAGGTCATCATCGGCGACGTCGCGTTCGACTGGGAGCCCGGCATGCTTGCCGGGTCTGAGCACCGGATCGGACCGCGCGGAACCGACGCGCGCCTCGACGGTCGGTGACGTCAATGACGTCAGACACTGACGGCGCTGTCCGGCCGCTCGTGGTC
>DASYAG010000076.1:0-2881 GCA_036501485.1 Acidothermaceae bacterium
AGCCTTCTTGGCCAGGTCGTCGAGGCCGCCGATCAGGAAGAAAGCCTGCTCGGGCACGTGGTCGAAGTCGCCCTTGGCGAGCTTGTCGAACGCTTCGATGGTTTCCTTCACCGGTACAGTGGAACCGGGCTGTCCGGTGAACTGTTCGGCCGCCATCATGTTCTGCGAGAGGAACCGCTCGATGCGTCGCGCCCGGTTGACCTGTTGCTTGTCTTCTTCGGACAACTCGTCGATACCCAAAATCGCGATGATGTCTTGAAGGTCCTTGTAGCGCTGCAGGATTCGGATGACCTCCTGCGCCACCCGATAGTGCTCGTCACCGACAATGCCCGGGTCCAGGATGGTCGAGCTGGAAGCCAACGGGTCCACCGCGGGGAAGATGCCCTTGGAGAACACGTTGCGCGACAGCTCGGTGGTCGCGTCCAGGTGCGCGAAGGTCGTCGCCGGTGCCGGGTCGGTGTAGTCGTCGGCGGGCACGTACACGGCCTGCATCGAGGTGATGGACCGGCCACGCGTCGAGGTGATCCGCTCTTGGAGCTCACCCATCTCGTCGGCCAGCGTGGGCTGATAACCCACCGCTGACGGCATCCGGCCGAGCAGTGTGGAAACCTCGGAACCGGCCTGGGTGAACCGGAAGATGTTGTCGATGAACAACAGCACATCCTGGCCCGCCTCGTCGCGGAACCACTCCGCCATCGTCAGCGCGGAGAGCGCCACCCGCATACGGGTGCCGGGCGGCTCGTCCATCTGACCGAAGACCAGCGCGGTGTCCTTGAGCACATCGGCTTCGCCGAGCTCGACCCACAGGTCATTGCCCTCGCGGGTGCGCTCGCCCACACCGGCGAACACCGAAGTACCACCGAAGTTTCGGGCGATGCGGTTGATCATCTCCTGAATGAGCACCGTCTTGCCCACCCCGGCACCGCCGAACAGCGCGATCTTGCCACCGCGCACGTAGGGCGTCAGCAAGTCGACGACCTTCAGGCCGGTTTCGAGCATCTCGGTGCGCGGTTCCAGCTCGTCGAACGCGGGCGGCTTGCGGTGAATTGGCCAGTGCTCGAAGTCTTCTCCGTAGCCTTCGTCATCCAGGCAGTGGCCCAGCGCGTTGAATACATGGCCCTTGACGGCGTCGCCAACCGGCACCGAAATCGAGTCCCCGGTGTCGATCACCTCGACACCGCGCACCAGCCCGTCGGTCGGCTGCAGCGAGATCGTGCGGACCAAGTTGTCGCCGAGATGCAGCGCTACCTCAAGCGTCAACGTCTTCGCAAGCGCCTCGAACGTGACGTCGGTGTGCAGAGCGTTGAACAGCTCCGGCACGGAGCCACGTGGAAACTCAACGTCGACAACCGGTCCGGTAATCCGCACCACACGGCCGTTGGAGTCGGTGCCCTTGGAGTTCTTCGACTTCTGAGCCGATTGGGTGGTAGCAGCCATATCCTCTTCGCTTCCTTGTGGGGCTTATTTAGCGGCATCGGCGAGCGCATTTGCGCCACCAACGATTTCGCTGATTTCCTGGGTGATCTGGGCCTGCCGTTCACGGTTGGCCTCTAGCGTGAGCGCCTTGATGAGATCGTCGGCGTTGTCGCTCGCCGACTTCATTGCCCGTTGGCGCGATGCCAGCTCGGATGCGGCGGATTCGAGCAACGCCGCGTACACGCGCGTGGTCAGGTACCGCGGTAACAGCGCCTCGAATAGCGTTGTCGCATCGGGCTCGAAGGAGTACAACGTGTGCGGTCCCCTGTCTTCCTCGACGTACTCGACCACCATCGGGGCGATCCGGTGCGCCTCGGCCGACTGCGACATCATCGACTTGAACTCGGTGTAGACGATGTGCAGCTCGTCGACGCCGGGAGTGCCATCCTCGCCGTCACCGTCAGCACCGGCCATGAAGGCGCCGACCAGAGTCTCGGCGACCCTCGCGGCATCCTCGTAGCTGGGCCGCTCCGAGAAGCCTGTCCACGACTCGCTGATGTCCCAGTTCCGGAATGTGTAGTAGCCCTTTGCTTTACGGCCGACGGTGTAGAGCACCGGCGTTTTGCCGTCTTGTCGCAGCAGCGAGAAAAGCTCCTCGGCTCGGCGCAAGACGCCGGAGTTGTACGCGCCGCAAAGGCCACGGTCAGACGAGACCACGAGCACGCCTGCTCGTTTCGGTTCGGGGCGCTCGACCAGTAGCGGATGATCCAAAGCGGCTTCCTCAGCCAGCGTGGTGAGCATGCTGGTGATCTCGGCGGCGTAGGGCCGGGCCTCCTGCAGCCGGGCCTGCGCCTTGCCGATACGCGACGTCGCGATCATTTCCTGTGCCTTGGTGATCTTTTTGATCGACCCGGCGGAGCGGATCCGACCCCGCAGTTCGCGAAGTGTGGCAGCCATCCTCGATTACTTCTTCTGCTCCGGCGGTGCGGGCTTGTGGACCTGCACCGCTTCTTTCGCCACCTTTTCCTCGTCGAGGGCTTCCACGTGCTCGTCGGGCACCACCGAGGCGCCGCCGGTGGCGGCGAAGCCCTTCTTGAAGTCGTTGACCGCGTCGGTCAACTTCTTTTCCGTCTCTTCACCCAGCTTCTGGGATTCCCGGATCTCGGACAGGATGCCTTCGCTGGAAGCCCGCAGATGATCGAGGAATTCGCTTTCGAACCGCTGGACGTCCTCCACCGGAACCGAGTCCAGGTGACCACCGGTACCGAGGAAGATCGCAACCACCTGTTCCTCAACCGGCACCGGTTGGTTCTGCGGTTGCTTGAGCAGCTCGACGAGCCGTGCGCCGCGCTCCAATTGCGCCTTCGATGTGGCGTCCAGATCAGAGGCGAAGGCCGCGAACGATTCCAGTTCGCGGTACTGCGACAGATCCAGCCGGAGACTTCCTGCCACTTCTTTCATCGCC
>DASYAG010000077.1:0-2045 GCA_036501485.1 Acidothermaceae bacterium
ACGTGGTTACTCCCGACCACAATGCCTTCCGCCAAGAAGGATTCCATGTCGCCCAGTCGTTCATTCACAACGGCTTGCGCTGGAGCTCGTCACGCGCGTATCTCCGGCCAGCGATGAGTCGGCCGAACCTGCAACTCATGAAGACTGCGTTCGTGCGCCGTATCCTCATCGAGAACGGTGCAGCACTCGGCATCGAGGTCTCGTTCGGCGGTACGACCGAAACGATCACCTGCGAGCGCGAATTACTCGTCTGCGCCGGCGCGATCAACTCTCCCAAGCTGTTGCAGTTGTCGGGGATAGGCGATCCGGACGCCCTCCGATCGCTTGGTATCGAAGTACGCGCCGACGTGCGTGAGGTTGGCCGCAACCTGCAAAACCATCCCGGTGTCGACCTGCAGTACTCAACCGACAACGAGCACTCGCTCACGTCCGAACTGGGCAGACTCGGCCGTGCCAAGCTGGCCGCCGACTGGGCGCTGCGACGACGGGGCCTCGGCACGAGCAACTTCTTCGAAACAGGGGCGTTCCTCCGAACCCGCGACGACGTCAGCTTCCCCAACATGCAGTTCGAGTTCCTGCCACTGACCCGGAGACTCGAACACGGAAAAGTCATCGCAGCACCCGGCTTCCAGGTCTGGATGGATCTCTCACGACCTGAAAGCCGCGGCACCGTGACAGTCAAGTCCGCGGACCCCTCCGAGCATCCTTCGATCATCTTCAACCACCTCGCTGATCGACAAGACATCAGCGATCTGATCGACGGTGTGCGACTCACGCGCACTCTCGTCAAACAGCAAGCATGGGGTCGCTACCGCAAAGTCGAAGTGACGCCGGGCGCCGACGTCGTGAGCGACACCGACATCGAAGCATTTCTGCGACGGAAGACCGGCACCTCGTACCACGCGGCCGGCACCTGCCGGATGGGGACCGACGCCGATGCTGTCGTCGACACTGACGGGCGGGTGAAAGCAGTGAGTCGCCTGCGAGTCGTCGATGCGTCGATCATGCCGAAGGTCATCACCGGCAATCTCAACGCCCCGGTGATGATGATCGCGGAGAAACTCGCGGACCGGATCCGGGGTGTCGAGCCGCTACAACCCTCGACCGCACCCTTCTACCGCAGTTGAGATGCCGACCTTGGGAGCGAACGTCGGCTCGTGTCTCTCCAGGGTGAGCGTCCACCAGATCGGGAATGGTGCCGTGCACGAGCGAGAGCTCGGAGGAGTATGAGAGCTGCGGTTATCCGCGAGCTAGGAGCCAGTACCGCGAGCTGGTCTCGCACGCGGTCGCCGGGGACGTTCAACTCGACCTGGAAGAGATACCTCTCGACTTCGTCGCCGACGCATGGCAGCATCAGGCCGAGTGGCGCGCAGGCGCGCAGGCGCGAAACTAGTCGTCGTGCCGTGATGCGCAGGCTGACGCTGACAGCGACCCGGGGCGTCGAGTGAAGCCGGCGGTCCTGCAGACGTTTCGCAAGGACGGCAGCCCGTACATCTCGCCCGTCTGGTTCCGCGAACACGGCGGCGCCTTCGAGATCGTCATCGCGGAGGGCGACCCGAAACTGTCGCACTTGCGCCGCGATCCCCGCTGCACGTTCATGGCCTTCGATGCGGAGCCGCCGTTTGCGGGCGTGAAGGTCGAGGGCGAGGCGGAACTCATCGAGACCGACGTGACCGAACAGCGCGCCGCGATCTCGGGGCGCTATCTCGGCGCGGACGCCGGTCGTCGCTTCGCCGAGTCGCGGTCGAAGCCGGGCGTGCTCGTGCGGATCACGGCGGAGCCGCGGCGTTGGGATTTGCGGGGCCTCTTACAACCGCTACTAGCTGCCCGACCTTCGCCCCCGTCACGACGGTAGCCAACGCGCCGGCAAGACAAAATACGACTTGCTGGTCCCGCCAGCGGAAACACCGTCGCGTAGAAGTGGGAAGGCCCGCAGACGCGGGCCTTCGCTTGATGGCGCAGCTAGGTCATTCAACCGCTCGCGGTTGCGAGGCGAACCACGCCGGTCGAGTTATCAGAGTGTGTTGTCAAGTCGACAACAGCGT
>DASYAG010000078.1:0-1599 GCA_036501485.1 Acidothermaceae bacterium
GTCGAGCTCGTAGACGGTCACCCCGTCGGGCCACGGCAACCGCCAGCACCGCGCGTCCAGGCCGGCCGCCAGGATCACCGCCTGACGGATGCCCGCATTGGCGGCGTCGAGGAAGAAGGTGTCGAAAAACTTGGTCCGCGAGGCGAAATAGCTGACCATCGACTTCATCCGCACCGGCAGCGCGGGTTCGGCCGCGACGACCTCGGCGGGCAGCTCCGGAGCGCCGTACCAATCCCACTCTCCCTCGCCGGCGGTGTCGAGGAAAACCCGCGCGAACGGATCGCTGATCAGCGGATGGTCGCTCTCGGTTTCGGCCGCGCGCGCCGCCGCCACGCCGAGCGCCGTCGCGCCGACACTCTCGGTGATCTCCCAGCTGTCGTCATCGGTTCTCACGGTTCCTGACCCTACGTGAGTCACCGAGTTCACCGTCCTGTGGGAACGAGTACCGCGACGTCTTTGTGTAAGTGCGCTAGGCCGCTGTCGAGAGTCGCCAATTGCCCTCTGCGGCTTCGCGCGAGCTGAGCAAGGTAGGCATCGGTTACTTGTCGATGACCGATCACACCGCCGACTTCGACGTCGGCGAAAGAGACGCTGTCGGGCCAAAACTCGTGACGCTTCACCTTCTTGATCGCGCTGATGACATCCCGCGCAGCGGCCGCGGATTGCCCTCCGCGCACCAAGAATCGAAAAAGACTCCCCTGCGTGATCGGGCACGTCGCGAATTCCGCGTCGAACGCCGACAGCCATTCCGCGGTGGCGTCGTGATGCACATGCTCGGTGACGACGAGTGCGATGAGCACGTTTGCGTCGAGCAGTGCCGTCACTCCTCATCCTCCAATGAGCGGACATCCTCGGAAGTTATGACGGTCCCAACGCTCACCAGAGGCAATCCCGTCCTCGGGTCAGTGGTGACCGCTGCGGCCCGGCCGGTGCCCAGGCTGCGTCGAATCAGGTCGGTGACGGTTTCGCTCAGCGTCCGGTGGGTATCTCGGGCAATCGCCAAGGCCTGTTTGTGCAGGTCGTCTGGCAGATCAATCGTGGTGCGCATGCCATAGCTTAGCATCACTGCATCATGATGCCTTGATGCGTATTCGTAGCCACCGCCCGTACGGAAGAATCGCGGTCACCATGGTCGACAGTTCCGCACCGACATCGCGCCGACGCCACATCGTGCGGCTGGCCGTGTTCGCCGCGTTCTTGATCGTGCTGTTCTATCTGCTGGCCGTGAAGCACGTGGTCAACATCGAGGACGTGCGGCGCACCGTCAAAGCGACGGGGCCGGCGGCGCCGCTGACCTACATCGTGCTGTCGGGTGTCCTCGGCGCGATCTTCGTACCGGGCCCGATCTTGGCCGCCAGTAGCGGGCTGCTGTTCGGTCCGTTATTGGGCGTGTTCGTGACGTTGGGTGCGACGGTGGGCACGGCCTGCGTCGCGAGCCTGGTCGGCCGCCGGGCCGGACGGGATAGCGCGCGGGCTCTATTGGGAGCGTCACGCGCCGACCGCATCGACGCGCTGATCGAGCGATACGGGCTATGGGCTGTCGTCGGTCAGCGGTTCGTCCCGGGCCTGTCAGATGCGCTGGCCTCCTACGCGTTCGGA
>DASYAG010000079.1:0-1986 GCA_036501485.1 Acidothermaceae bacterium
GCCACCGGGTCCGTCTCACCGAGCACCGCGCCGCGATGCCGCGCGGAGGCGGCAACGGTTTCGGCGGCGGCGATCGCGAACCGAGCCGACACCCCGGACCGTTGGTCGACCGAGGTGGACTCCCGCAGGTAGCGGGCGAACCGGGCGATCACCTGGACAAGGTAGTCGGGCACCTGCGCGCTCAGATGCGCCTCCTGGCGGATCACCCCGACCTCGGCGTCGAGCTCCAGCGGATAGTGCGTGCGGATCTCGGCGCCGAACCGGTCCTTGAGCGGGGTGATGATGCGGCCGCGGTTGGTGTAGTCCTCGGGGTTGGCGCTAGCCACAACAAGTACGTCGAGGGGCAATCTGAGGGTGTAGCCGCGGACCTGAATGTCGCGCTCCTCCATCACGTTGAGCATCGACACCTGGATGCGCTCGGCCAGGTCGGGCAGCTCGTTGACTGCGACGATGCCGCGGTGCGCCCGCGGGATCAGTCCGTAGGCGATGGTCTCGGGGTCGCCCAGACTGCGGCCTTCGGCGACCTTGATCGGGTCGATGTCACCGACCAGGTCGGCAACGCTGGTGTCGGGGGTGGCCAGCTTCTCGGTGTAGCGCTCGCTGCGGTGCCGCCACTCGACCGGCAGATCGTCGCCGAGGGTGGCGGCCTTGCGGATCGACTCCGGGGTGATCGGGCTGTACGGATGCTCGCCGACCTCGGCGCCACCGATCACCGGCGTCCACTCGTCCAGCAGGCCGATCAGCGCCCGCAGCAGACGCGTCTTGCCCTGACCGCGTTCACCGAGCAGCACGAAGTCGTGGCCGGCGATCAGCGCCCGTTCCAGCTGCGGTAGGACGGTGTCCTCGAAGCCGAGGATTCCTGGCCAGATTTCGTCACCCTCGGCGAGCGCCGTCAGCAGGTTTTCCCGGATTTCTTGCTTGACTCCCCGTTCGCGATGTCCGGCGGCACGCAGCTCGCCGACGGTGCGGGGCAGATTGTTCGCAGCAGTCACCTCACCAAACTACGACGGCTCAGCGAATACGGCACTGTCCCGGCCTTCTTGCAAAGAACAAGGCCGAGCAATCGCGTGGATTACCCGGCCTTGCTGAGGTCAGTTGAGCGGCTAGCTCATCGTGACGGTTGCCTTCTCATCGCCCTCTTTCCAGGTGACGGTGCCGTGCTCGAACGTCGACTTGTAGGTGCCGTCGGGCTCCTTCATCTCATCAGCGGTCGGATAACCCAGCTTGCCCTGCGAGGCCTGGACGTCATTCCACGCGTCGCGGATCTTGCCCCACACGAGGTAGACCGGGCCGCCGTTCTTGTAGATCAGGACTCCATCGTCGTACTGCTGGTAGACGCCGGTGTTGTCGAGAGTGTTCTTCTGGTTGTCGTAGGGAGCGCCCAGATCTTTCTTTTGCTCGTCGGTGAGGGTCTCCCACTTGGCCAGGATCGGTCCCTCCACCGTGTACTCAGTGCCGTTCTTCCCGGCGATCTGGGTCGAAGTCGGTGCAGCCGCACTCGTCGACGGCTCCATGGCAGCCGATGACGTCATCGCGGATGCCGAGGACGACGCCGCCGAACTCGAGGAGCTCGAGTTGTTCGACTGGTGACATCCCGCACCTATCAGAGCGAATACTGCAATTGCGACTGAGAACGACGCTGTCCTTTTGCTTATCGCGCGCATGTTTTCCTCTCGAATACCTTTCGAATCGCTCAGGACTCGTCCGGTAGACGGGCCCGAATTTTGACTCTAGGCCGAAGCGATCTTGTACGGAAGAAAATCGGGGTGACCCAAATCGGCAAATAGCGATGCTTTGCTCACCGGTCGGCCGACGTTCAAGCGCGCGCCACCGAGTGGCCCAGGCGACTATCGCCGCACTTCGACACGAAGGTCACAGTGGTCAACGCCCCGCTGCCCGATACCCTCAGTACCGTGAATTCCCCCGACTGGTGTGATCGACCCAAGACGGCGCACTTCGGCCCGGCATCGTGGCAGTCCAGCGCGC